>JACMPC010000250.1 GCA_014377705.1 Dermatophilaceae bacterium | reverse complement strand
GCCCTTGTCGAAGCGCATGCCCTCGGTCAGCTCGAGCTCGAGACCGAAGGTCTGGCTCTCCTCGACCGTGATGACGCCTTCCTTGCCGACCTTGTCCATGGCCTCGGCGATGATCTCGCCGACCGTGGTGTCAGCAGCGGAGATCGAGGCGGTCGAAGCAATCTGCTCCTTGGTCTCGACGTCCTTGGCCATGCTGAGCAGCTCGTCCGAGACGGCCGCGACGGCCTGCTCGATGCCGCGCTTGAGTGCCATCGGGTTCGCGCCGGCAGCAACGTTGCGCAGACCCTCGCGCACCATTGCCTGGGCCAGAACCGTCGCCGTCGTCGTGCCGTCGCCGGCCACGTCGTCGGTCTTCTTGGCAACTTCCTTGACCAGCTCTGCGTCGATCTTCTCGTACGGGTCCTCGAGCTCGATCTCCTTGGCGATGCTCACACCATCGTTGGTGATGGTGGGCGCACCCCACTTCTTCTCCAGGACGACGTTGCGGCCCTTCGGTCCGAGGGTCACCTTGACGGCGTCGGCGAGGATGTTCATTCCCCGCTCGAGACCGCGGCGAGCCTCCTCATCGAAAGCGATGATTTTGGCCATTCGGGTGGTACCTCCCACGCGAAACGGATGGGTGACCGGCTGGCGCCCGCGACGGACGGACCGGATAGGACGTACGCCGTTCGCACGCGTTCCCCGGCCCTCGCCAGACAGTCTGAATTATCACTCTCATGGTGAGAGTGCTAACCCCATGATTAGCACTCGACCCCCTCGAGTGCAAATACAGGTCCGCCCCACGGTCTGGAAAATCCGGTCACCTCGGATGGCAAGCCTCGTGTGACGTGCCCCTGACCGTCTTGCTGGTCCTGTCGGGACTCAGGCCTGGGCGTCCAGCCGTCGGGCCGAGCGCGCCCGCTGACGAGTGGCCCGGAGACGGTGCAGGCGTTTGATCAGCATCGGGTCGGCCTCGAGGGCGGCCGGGTTGTCAATCAGTGCGTTGAGCACCTGGTAGTACCGCGTCGCGCTCATGTCGAACAGCTCACGGATCGCCTGTTCCTTGGCGCCGGCGTACTTCCACCACTGGCGCTCGAAGGCGATGATCTCGCGGTCACGGTCGCTGAGATCGCCCGACGGCGTCGTCTTGTTCTGCGTCGCCACTCCCTCTTGTGTGGTCGTCATAAACCCTCCAGGTCGATAGCGTGCACCGTGTCGATGACGTGCACAGCCAAATCGTAACTGCCGAATCACACCGATGTCATTCCTGTGCCATCGTGTCGAGGATCGCGATGCTGTCTGCTCGGTGATCATGGGATTGACTCAGATAGGGGCCACCAGCGCCCACAGGTTCCCGACCGTGCCTCCGGGGACGAAGACGCCACCCGCACCATCCATTCCCTCGCCAGTGTCGTGCTGCCGGCGACAGCCTGGAGCTCCTCGAGCGTCCTGGGGCCGTCCAGCGGCCCCGGTGTCAGCGTTGAATGCGTGCACGGCGGGAGTCTACGGCGCTCCTGCGTTGGGTAGGTTTGCTCCGTGCCCATCACTCGCGCACTGACCGATCTTGTTGATCCCTCCTGGGCCGTGGCCCTTGAACCCATGACCGCGCAGGTGGCGGCGCTGGGGGCCTTCCTGCGCGCCGAACGGGCGTCCGGCCGCGGATACCTGCCCTTGGGCGAGCAGGTTCTGCGGGCCTTCACCCAGCCCATGGACGCGGTGCGCGTCCTCATCGTCGGCCAGGACCCCTATCCGAGCCCGGGTCACGCCGTCGGCCTGGCCTTCTCGGTCAAAGCGAACACACGTCCGATCCCGCGCAGTCTCCAGAACATCTTTGTGGAGCTCCAGGCAGATCTCGCAGTGCCCGCGCCTCGCAACGGGGACCTCACCCGGTGGGCGAACCGCGGAGTACTGCTGCTCAACAGGGTGCTCACCGTGGGGCCGGGCGGCAGCGGCAGCCATCGTGGCAGAGGCTGGGAGGCCGTGACGGCACAGGCGATCTCGGCGCTGACCGCTCGGGGTAACCCGCTGGTGGCTATCTTGTGGGGGCGGGAGGCGCAGACCCTGGCGCCCTCCCTGGGCAAGGTTCCCGTCATCATGAGCCCTCACCCCTCGCCGCTGTCCGCACGCACCGGGTTCTTCGGATCACGGCCGTTCAGCCGCGCCAACGACCTGTTGCGCCAGCAGGGCGCCGAACCCATTGACTGGAGCCTGCCGTGACAGAGAGCACCACATCACTCTCAACACCCACCCCCAAAGGCGCGCGGGGTGCCTACACGCGGTACGTGGCGATCGGAGACTCGTTCACCGAGGGCATGGCCGACCCCGATCCCGCCCGCGCCAACAGGTATGTCGGATGGGCAGACCGCCTCGCGGCGCACCTCGCGCCGATGGTAGGTGATGGCGACGGTGCGACCGAGGCCGGCAGCACCTTCGGCTACGCCAACCTCGCGATCCGCGGACGGCTGCTGGCCGACATCGCCGGCCCCCAGCTCGACAACGCCCTCGCCCTGGCACCAGACCTGGTCAGCATCGTCGGCGGCGGCAACGACATCCTGCGCCCCCGTGCCGACATCGACGCGCTGGCCGGCCGGCTGGAGGACGCGGTCGCCCGGCTGCGCGCAAGCGGGGCCGACGTCCTGCTCGCCACCCCGACGGACCCCCGTGACGCGCCGCTGATCAAGGCGAGCCGGGGACGGGCCGCCACGTACACCGCGCACATCTGGTCCATAGCCCGCCGCCACGACGCGCACGTCATCGACCTGTGGGGCATGGACGCGCTGCGCGACTGGCGGCTCTGGGCACCCGACCGGATCCACCTCACCCCCGAAGGTCACCGGCGGGTTGCCCTGAACGCTTTCACCGCGCTGGGATTCACGGCAGCGGACTCCGGCTGGGCAGTTCCGCTGCCGCCGGCTCCCCCTATCTCCCGGAGCGAGTGGGCCCGGGCAAATGCCCTGTGGGCTCGCGAGTACGTGGCCCCGTGGGTGCAGCGCCGGCTACACGGCCAGTCATCGGGGGACACCATCGCCGCCAAGCGGCCCACGGTCACTCCGCTCGAAGGCTGACAACCTTTCGTCAAGATGGCGCTGCAGGTCCAGAACTGCCTGACGTAGCTCGCCGTAGGTGGCGTTCTCCGCATCACGGGTCAGCTCGACCGAGATGCTGCCGCCCGGCTCGAGCGTCGCCCTTCGCACATCCCCCACCGCATTGGCGCCCTGATGGCGCAGCGCGGAGATGACCTCGGTGTCCCGAAGCCCGGTGCGACGAACCTGCCCCTCCTGGATCTGCCCGTCCGAGACCAGGGTCGTCGAGGTGCCTTCGAAGATCATCGTGGTCCGCGTGGACAGTGACGCGACCCGTTCCAGCACGGAGTTGAAGCCGACGAGGACGACCGCCCCCAGCAGTCCGCCGCCGACCGAGTTGTCCGGCCCGATGATGGCGTTCTGCACCACGTTGCTGACCAGCAGCATGACGATCAGGTCGAACGAGTTGAGCTGGGCCAGCTGTCGCTTGCCGGCCAGGCGCATGATGACCGCCAGGCCGAGGTAGACGGCGAGGGTCCGCGCGATCTTCTCCGTCGCGGGGATCTCGAAGCCGAACAGGTGCTGCCAGAGCGAGGCGCCTGCCTCAACGGAGCTGCGTATGGCGAGGGTCAACATCAGCATCCTTCTTGTCCAGGACGCACCTGCGGCGATAGTATCGTCCCCATGCCGCATCTGCGTATCTCCGAAGCCGCCGAACTACTCGGCGTATCCGACGACACGGTACGACGAATGGCCGACTCCGGGCGTCTGGACACGGCCAAGGACAGCGCCGGAAGACTGACGGTCAGCGGCACGGACCTGGCGGCCCTAGCCCGCGAGATCGCCCGTCCGGCACCCGTGGGCTCGGTGACCGAGGAGTCGGCCCGCAACCGGATGCGCGGGATCGTCACCCGCGTCGTGCGGGACACGGTGATGGCGCAGGTCGAGTTGCAGGCCGGTCCGTTCCGCCTCGTGTCGCTGATGTCCCGCGAAGCCGCAGACGAGATGGCCCTGGAGGTGGGCGTGGTGGCCATCGCGTCGATCAAGTCGACCCATGTCGTGATGGGGATCCCGACGTGACGCGCCCGCCGGGCAGACCGGCGCCGGCGGGGGGCCTGGCCAGAGCCGCCGCGATCACCGCGACCGTGGCACTGACCGTTGCGACCCTGACCGGGTGCGGCGCGGGGAAGGCACCTGCCCGCCATACCGTCGTCGTGCTGGCTGCGTCGTCCCTGACCGAGTCGCTGACGGCAGCCGCCCGGGACTACGAGAAGAGCCATCCCGGCACCGACGTCCAGCTCAGCTTCGCCTCCAGCTCGACCGTGGTGACCCAGGTCAACCAGGGCGCCCCGGCCGACCTGATCGCCCTGGCCGGAGAGACTGCGATGGCTCCCCTGGAGAAGAGCCGGATCGCCAGGGACGGCACCCGGACGCTGGCCGCCAACACCCTCGAGATCGCCACCCCGCCCGGCAACCCGGGCAAGGTGACCACCCTGGCCGACCTGTCCCGGCCTGCGCTGAGGGTTGTCCTCTGCGCGGCCACCGTGCCCTGCGGGATGGCGGCGGCCAAGGCCCTGTCCGCCGCCGGGGTCGTGGCCCACGTGGTGTCCTACGAGATCAACGTCAAGGCCACTCTCGCCAAGGTGCAGCTCGGCGAGGCCGACGCCGCGATCGTCTATCACAGCGACGTGGTCTCGGCCGGCGGGCGGGTCCGCGGCGTCCCCATCCCGGCGTCGGTGAACCAGAGGCTCGACTACCCGCTGGTTCGGCTGAGCGAAGACACCGCGACGGTGGCGTTCGCGGCCTACCTGCTGTCCGACCAGGGACATCAACGCCTGCGTGACCATGGATTCCAGCTGCCGTGAGGTCTGTGCGCTGGGCCCGGACCGGCCTGTTCATCCCGGCCTGGATCGGCATCGCCGTCCTGCTCGTACCCATGGTCGCGCTCCTGCTCAAGGCGGACTGGGCAGGGATGCCCGACCAGCTGGCCAAGCCATCGGTGGTCCCCGCGCTGCGCCTCTCGTTGATGACGACGAGCTCGACCCTGGTCATCTGCGCGCTGCTGGGCACCCCTCTCGCCTGGCTGCTGGCCCGCTCGACGCACCGGCTGACGCCGTGGCTGCGAGCGCTGGTGACGGTTCCTCTGGTGCTTCCTCCGGTGGTCGGAGGTGTGGCTCTGCTGATGGCCTACGGACGCGAAGGGGTCGTGGGCAGAACACTGCTGGAGGTTGCCGGCTGGTCCATCCCGTTCACCCCGGTGGCCGTCGTCTTCGCCGAGACGTTCGTGGCCCTGCCCTTCTACGTCCTGGCCGTCGAGGGATCGATGCGGGGCCTGGACCGCCGGTATGACGGACTGGCAGCCACCCTCGGAGCCTCGCCGTGGCGGACGTTCCGGACGGTCGTCGTGCCCATGGTGGCTCCCGGGATAGCCAGCGGCTCGGCTCTGGCCTGGGCCCGCGCGCTGGGCGAGTTCGGCGCCACGATCACCTTCGCCGGCAACTTCCCCGGTCGCACCCAGACCGCTCCGCTGGCCGTCTACGTAGCCCTGGAGAGCGACCCCCAGGCCGCCATCGCCCTCAGCCTCGTCATGCTGCTGGTCAGCATCGTCATCCTCGGTCTCCTGCGCGGGCGGTGGCTGCGTTGAGCCTGGATGCCGATCTCCGGCTGACCCGGGGGCTGCTCCGGCTCGACGTCGGGCTCAGCGCCCAACCTGGCCAGATCATGGCCGTGCTCGGGCCGAACGGCTCCGGCAAGACCACGCTGCTGCATACCCTGGCCGGTCTGATCCGCCTGCAACACGGGCAGATCCAGGTCGCAGGCTCCGTCTGGGACAAGCCGGCGGAGAACCTATGGAGAACACCCGAGCAGCGCCGGACCGGGCTCGTGCTGGCCGACCACCTGCTCTTCCCGCATCTGAGCGTCATCGACAACGTCGGTTTCGGACAGCGGTCACGAGGGGTTTCCAGGGCTCACGCCCGGGCACGGGCCCGCCTCGAGCTCGAGGCCCTCGGGCTTGGCGACCGCCTCGACGTCCGGCCCCGCGAGCTCTCCTCCGGCCAGGCGCAGCGGGTCGCACTGGCCCGGGCCCTGGCCACCGACCCCGCACTGCTGCTGCTCGACGAACCGCTGTCGGCGCTCGACCCGACGACCAGGGCGCAGACCCGGGCCGATCTCGGCGTCCGGCTGCGCGCCTTCGACGGGATCACCATCCTGGTGACCCATGACCCGCTCGACGCGCTGTCCCTGGCAGATCGCCTCCTCTTCATCGAAGCGGGTCGCCTGGTCCAGGAGGGGACCCCGCAGGAGGTGATCGCCCGCCCCCGCGACGCCTACGTGGCACACGTGGTCGGGCTGAACTTCCTTCGCGGGCAACGGGTCAGCGGCCAGGAGGTGGACGTGGGCGGGACCACGGTGGTGACACCCGAGGTGCCGGGCGGGGCGGCGGTCTGCGTCACCATCGCGCCATCAGCCGTCGCCCTCTACCGGGCTCGCCCCTACGGCTCGCCGCGCAACACCTGGCCGGTCACCGTCGGCGACATACAGCTCATCGGCCAGACGGCGCGGGTGAGCCTGGCCGGCCCGTTCCCTCTCGTCGCCGAAGTCACGATCGCCGCCGTGGCCGACCTGCGACTGGGCGCCGGCCAGGAGCTGTGGGCAACAGTGAAGGCCACCGAAGTCCACGCCTACCCCGCCTGACCGCCCCACCCCGCCGGCTCACGGCACGGCCCACCCTCACCCGCTCACCCGCACCCGACCGCTCACCCGCCCGCTCACCCTCACCCGACCGCTCACCCGACCGAGCCGCCCCACCCCGGTATGTGAAAGCGCACTAACTGCTGCTCCCGGGGCGATTTCAGGTCGATTGTTGCTCCTTCAGATGGCACGTCGTGGCACTGACCGCATGGTCGCCATCTCGTGTCGGAGGGCTGCCACGAAGCCGTCGACGTCGGCTTCGGTGGTGTCGAACGAGGTCATCCAGCGGACCTCGCCGCTGCTCTCGTCCCAGACGTAGAAGGGGTATCGCTGCTGCAGCCGCTCGGTCACGGGGGCGGGCAGGGTCGCGAAGACCGAGTTGGCCTCGACCGGTCGCTGCACCTCCACCCCGTCCACGTCTCGGACCGCGTCCTCGAGCCGGGCCGCCATGGCGTTGGAGTGGCTCGCATTGCGCAGCCACAGATCGCCGGACAGCAGGGCGTCGAACTGCACCGACACGAACCGCATCTTGGAGGCCAGCTGCATCGAGAGCTTGCGCAGGAACGCCATCCCGCGCACCGCTTCGGGGTTGAGCACGACGACGCACTCCCCGATCATGATTCCGTTCTTGGTGCCACCGAAGGAGACGACGTCGACACCGACGTCTGTGGTGAAGGCCCTCATCGGAACCCCAAGAGCGGCCGCGGCATTGGCGATCCGGGCGCCATCCAGATGCACCGCCAGGTCATGGTCGTGGGCGTGCTCGACGATCGCGGCGATCTCGTCCACCGAGTAGCAGGTGCCGAGCTCCGTGCTCTGGGTGATGGAGACGACCTTGGGCTGCGCACGGTGCTCGTTGCCCCATCCCCACGCCTGCCGCCCGACCAGCGCCGGGGTGAGCTTGCCCAGCGGCGTCGGGACCGTGAGCAGCTTCAGGCCGCCGACCCGCTCGGGGGCGCCGCCCTCGTCGACGTTGATGTGCGCGGACTCGGCGCAGATGACCGCATCCCAGCGCTCCGTCATCGCCTGCAGCGAGATCACATTGGCACCGGTCCCGTTGAAGACGGGGTATGCCCTCGCCGCGGCACCGAAGTGGTGCTGGAAGACCTCCTGCAGGTGCCGGGTGTAGACATCGGCGCCGTAGGCCACCTGGTGCCCGCCGTTGGCCCGGCCGATAGCCTCCAGGATCTCGGGGTGGATGCCGGCATAGTTGTCGCTGGCGAATCCTCGGGCTTCGGGATCGTGCAGGGGCGACGGGTAGGTCACGGGGTGTCCATTCAGCTTGTTGTCGGGTCTGCGCCACGGGTCGTGGCTGGGTGTCAGCCGAGGGCGGGTAGCCGCCAAGGTGGCGTCCGCCCTGGAAACCAGTATCCTTCGCGCCATGCCAGCAGAGCGCATCATGCCCACCGATGAGTCACAGGACCTCATCGACCTGACCCGCCAGATCTGTGCCGCCCAGCTGGCGCCGATTGCCAGCGCCGCGGAGGAAGCGGCACAGTTCCCCGGCGACACCTTTGCCCTTCTGGGCCGCTCGGGCCTGCTGTCCCTGCCGTATGCCGAGGAGCACGGCGGGGGTGGGCAGCCCTATGAGGTCTACCTCCAGGTCGTCGAGGAGATCGCCTCAGCCTGGATGAGTGTGGCTGTGGGCGTCTCCGTGCACTCCCTGACCTGTTTCCCGGTGGCCGAGTACGGCAGCGACCAGCAACGGGCCGAGCTGCTCCCGGCAATGCTCAGCGGGCAGACCCTCGGCGGCTACTGCCTGTCCGAGACGCAGGCCGGCAGCGACGTCTCGGCGATCTCGACCCGGGCAACGGCCAGTCAGGACCGTTCGACGTACAGCGTGACCGGCAGCAAGGCCTGGATCTCGCACGCCGGCCATGCCGACTTCTACACCGCGTTCGTGCGCACCGACGACCACCCGAGCAAGGGCCTGTCCTGCTTCGTCATCCCGGCCGACACCGGCGGCATCTCCTTCGGCACACCCGAGCGCAAGATGGGCCTGGCCTGCGACCCCGTGAGCCAGGTCCACTTCGACCGCGCCGTTGTCGACTCGGGGCGGATGATCGGCGCCCCGGGCCTAGGCATGTCGATCGCCCTGCACGCGCTCGACTCCGGTCGCCTCGGAGTCGCCGCCGCCGCAACGGGCCTGGCCCAGGCGGCGCTGGACCTGGCCGTTTCGTACAGCAAGGAGAGGGAGCAGTTCGGCAAGGCCATCAGCGAGTTCCAGGGACTGTCGTTCCTGCTCGCCGACATGGAGGCGGCCGTCACGTCGGCCCGGGCAACCTATCTGCACGCGGCGCGACTCAAGGACGCCGACCGGCCGTTCAGCAAGCAGGCCGCGGTGGCCAAGCTCATCTGCACGGACGCGGCCATGCGGGTCACCACCGATGCCATCCAGGTGCTCGGAGGCGCCGGCTACACGCGTGACTTCCCGGCCGAGCGCTACATGCGAGAGGCCAAGGTGACCCAGATCTTCGAAGGAACCAACCAGATCCAACGGCTCGTCATCGCCCGACAGCTGCTCCGCGGCTGACCACTCTTCCCAGGAGAATCCCTTGCAGATCAACGTTTCCACCGTGGCCCTGGTCACCGGCGGTGCCTCCGGCCTCGGCGAGGCCACCACCCGACGGCTTCACCAGGATGGCGCCGCCGTCGTCATCGTCGACCTGCTCGCCTCCGGTGGCGAGGTCCTCGCCAGGGAGCTCGGCGACCGGGTCCGTTTCTGTGCCGCCGACGTGCGCGACGAGGCTCAGGTGCAGGCCGCGATCGCCGTGGCGCAGGAGCTCGGCGACCTGCGGATCGTGGTGAACTGCGCGGGCGTGGCCACGCCCGGGCGGGTCGTCGGCCGGGAGGGGCCGATGGACCTCGCGACCTTCCGCAACGTCATAGACATCAACCTGATCGGGACGTTCAACGTCATCCGCCTGGCCGCTGCGGCAATGCTGGCGAACGCGCCCCTTGACGGTGACCGCGGGCTGATCGTGATGACCGCGTCGATCGCCGGCTACGACGGGCAGATCGGGCAGGCTGCCTACGCCGCTTCCAAGGGTGGGATCATCTCCCTGACCCTCTCGGCCGCCCGCGACCTCGCCGACAAGCTCATCCGGGTGGTGACCGTGGCGCCGGGCACCTTCGCCACGCCGATGCTGGCCGGGCTCGCCGATGAGGTGACCGCCGCCCTTGAGGCTGAGGTGCCCCACCCGTCACGGCTGGGCAGGCCGCGGGAGTATGCGTCTCTGGTCGCCCACATCGTCGACAACGGCATGCTCAACGGCGAGGTCATCCGGCTGGATGGCGCGCTCCGGATGCCTCCGCGCTGACCCGGCAAGGATGCCCGGCCCGGACAGTGATCGAGGCCACGCTGACCGTTGAGCCTGGGAACGCCAGATCAGGCTCGACACGCGTGGCACCCCTATGCGGTGGGAGCCAGAAAAGCAGCGCAAGAAGGGTCTCGGGAGCCTTTGCCTGCGCAGATCATGGAGCCGGAGGCGGGAATCGAACCCGCAATCTACCGCTTACAAGGCGGTTGCTTTGCCATTAAGCCACTCCGGCTTGCTCCGAAAATGATAGAGGTCCAGCAAGGCGGAGCAGACGTCGGCCCGGTGGGTGACCCCACCGGGCCAACGTGTCGGGGAGCCGGTCAGTCCGGCGGCTCCACGGGCTCGCGCTCAGTAGTGCCGGTTGAGGTACACCTGCAAAGCCCTGGTCGATGCCGCGTTCAGCCGGCGTGCGCCATCACGGCGGGCGCTGATCTTGATCTGAAGCGCCCGGATCGTCCTCGGACCGATAGCGCCATCCGCGGGGACGCCAACCCTGCGCTGCAGGACCTTGGCGGTGGTCGGGCCGAAGCTACCGTTCTGGGTGGTTCCGACCCACCGCTGCAGGACCCGGATCGTCTTCGGTCCCATCCGGCCGTCCAGGGTGAGCTTGGCACAGATGGGGACCCGTGCCCTGGAGCGCGACACCGCTGAGAACGACACCGCTGAGAACGACACCGCTGAAGATGCGACCGCGCCACCATTGGCCCGGCTCAGGCCCGCCTTCCGGCTGCAAACAGGCCAGGCACCGGGGCCCTGTGCGGCAAGGACCCGCCGGGCGATGGCGATCTGGACGTCTTTGCTGGCCCGGCTGGCAGTTGCCGCGTAGCGCGTGCCACCGAACCCCAGCCACGTCGACTGCGAGAACTGCAGCCCGCCGAAGTAGCCGTTGCCGGTGTTGATAGCCCAGTTGCCGCCGCTCTCACAGGCCGCAACCGAGTCCCAGACCGAGCCGGCGGCCTGAGCGGGAGGGGACAGGGCAACGCCGATGACGGCAGTCGCCGAGGCGACGAATGCGAAGCCGACCAAGCGGTTGAGCAGTGACAAGCTCTTGCGGGCAGCACGATGTCTCGGTGCAGAATACATAGGGATCCTCCTGACGCACGCCGGAGAGGTCAGCTGTCGGGTTCAGGCTGTCAGGTGTGCCTGGCCGGGACTCCGGCTTCACCCCTGGGGCCGGTCTCGCCGGCTCGAAGTTGGGTCCCCCACCCTCGTCGATGCCCAGGAATTTCCCGGTTCTCTGTCCGCCGACGAGGTTTGGCGCTGCGAACACGCGTGCGTGTGTTGGCGATATCCAGTTGTCGATCTGCTGGCCGTGGCAAGGACGCCCCGGCCGCTTCATGACAGCGCCGCGAAATACTGAACGCGACGAGGTACGAGCAATGCTTCCACCGACCCCTCGGGCACCGCAGGGCTTTCGGATAATCCGCCGGTTGACGGGACAGCCGGCGGAGCACAGAACAGCCGGCGCAGGTGCTGGTGGTACCTACCAGAAACCGTGCGAGATGGCCTGGAAGTAGTTCAGCGACCAGGGCCACCAGTCGGGTTGGCCGTTGCGGACCCAGGCCCACGCTGCCAGCCCGATGCCCATCAGGAGGAAGCTCGCCACGACGAATTTAGTGGCCCCCTTGCCTGGCATCACAGCCCGGACCAGGCTCCGCGAGCCGCGTCGCAGGCTGGCGCCGCCGGGTCCCCACCAGCCCATGACGAGCCCCAGGAGGCCGCCGACGACGATCGGCACCGCCCGGTCCGGCGCGGGATCTCCACCGGCCACGGCGGCCGCGCCGATGGCCACGGCAAACGTCGAGCCGACCGCGACGATCGCCGGGATCACCAGCGTGAGCAGCATCGCCAGGGCAGCGACCAGCAGGTGCCACGGGCTCACCGCGATCGCGACAGGCACGTCGCTTCGCCGGCGACCGCGGTCGTGGCGTCTCATCATCAGCGACGTGATCGAACGGTCGGCGAACCTGGCGCCCCAGGACCACAGGACAACCAGCCCGATCGCGACCACGGGCCAGGCCGCCGCGACACCGAGGACCCCCACGACCAGAGCCAGCAGCGTTCCGGAACGAGGGTGCCAGCCGGCCCGGGGGTCCGGCTGGCCTGGTCCGTCCTGCTCGAGGACCTCCCGGTCCCCTTCGTCAACCGGATCCTCTCGCCTGTCCGAGCGCCATTCCTGCTCCTGGGTGGGGGGGTCGACGGGGATGGCGATCGTCGAGGGTGCGCCCGTGGCATACCGGTCCAGGGCTTGCACGACCGCGTGCGCTTGCGGGCGCTGCGCGGCGATCGGCGAGAGCGCAGCCTGCAGCAGCGGGGCCAGTCGCTGGTCCACCCCCGACAGATCTGCCTGGCCACGCCGGACCCGGTCCAGGACCACGTCCATGGGCCCGCGCCCGAACGGTGGCGCGCCCGACGCCGCGAAGGCAAGCGTTGCGGCCCAGCCCCACCAGTCCGTCGCCTCGGTGACCGGCGCGCCCTCGACGACCTCGGGCGACAGGTAGCCCGGGGTGCCCATCACCAGGCCGGTCATGGTCAGCCGGATGTCATCGGCAACGTGGGCGATACCGAAGTCGATGACAACCGGATCCCCGTCAAGAAGGACGACATTCGCGGGCTTGAGGTCCCGGTGGACGACACCGGCTGCGTGGATCGCATTCAGCGCCTCCCAGAGCCCGCGCCCGAGCCGCAGCAGGGCCTCACCCTGCAGCGGCCCCCGCTCGGCCACGACCCGGTCCAGGGCCGGACCAGGGATGTACCGCGTCACGATGTAGGGCCGAGGCCCCGTGGTGTCGGCATCGAGAACCGCCGCCACCCTGGGATCCTGCACCAGGGCGAGGGTCTCGACCTCCCGATTCAGCCGGTTCCGCGCCTCGGGGTCGTGGGCGATGTGCTCGCGCAGGACCTTGATGGCCACCGCACGCCCGTAGGGGTCCAGGGCAAGGTGCACCACGCCCATCCCACCCTCACCGAGCTGATGGATCAGTCGATAGGGTCCGATCCGCTGCCCCGGACCTAGCACGGCAGAGTCGGCGTCGTCGTCTCGCGTCAGGCCTATCGTCATATCCCCACGCTATGCCGCCAGATCGGCATCAGGGGGAGGCGAGGGCGACGACTGGCCCTGCTACTGCTGGATGTACCCGACGAGATGGTCACGTTCGGTCTTCAGATCGTCGATCCGCCCCTTGACGACGTCGCCGATGCTGACGATCGCCACGAGGGCACCGTGCGAGACCACCGGGACGTGACGGAAGCGGCGGTCGGTCATGACCTGGGCAAGATCCTCGATGTCGTCGTCGGGGGCGCAGGTGTGCACATCGCGCGTCATGATCACCGCCACGGTCTGCTCCAGCACGGCGACACCCTCGGTGTGCAGGTGACGCACCACGTCACGCTCGCTGACGATGCCTGAGACCGTCGAGTCGTCATCGCTGACCACCACGGCGCCGATATGGTGCTCTTCCAGGACTTCCAGCAGCCGTAGGACCGTCGCATCTGAGCGGAGGGTCACCACCTCGTCGCCTTTTCGGCGGATCACGTCTGAAATGCGCATGCCATGACCGTAGCGCCACACTTTGGCTCTCGCCAAGCGGATGCCGGACAAAGGGTGGAAACAGGACCTCTCGCCGTAGGCTGAGCATCCCCGACGTAGGAGCTGATAGAGCGTGACCGTCGCCGCACCGACATTCGACCTCGTGGTTGCCGCAAACCGCCTGCCCCTCGACCGTGTGGTCGATGACAAGGGCGAGAGCACCTGGCGGCGGAGCCCGGGCGGGTTGGTGACAGCAATGGAGTCGGTCATGAAGGGCCGCGACGCGGCCTGGGTGGGGTGGGCCGGCGAGCCCGGCACACCACCCGAGCCGTTCACCGACGAGGGGATGTACCTGCACCCGGTGGGCTTGTCACCCACCGAGATCGAGGAGTACTACGAGGGTTTCAGCAACGACACCCTCTGGCCGATCTTCCACGACGTGATCGTCCCGGCCACCTTCCACCGCAACTGGTGGAACACCTACCGCACGGTCAACCATCGCTTCGCGGTAGCCATCGCCGAGATCGCCGCACCGGGTGCCACCGTCTGGGTGCACGACTACCAGCTGCAGCTTGTCCCGGCCATGGTCCGGTCGCTTCGCCCTGATGTGCGCATCGGATGGTTCAACCACATACCGTTCCCGCCGGTCGAGCTCTTCTCGCAGCTCCCCTGGCGCAGGGCCCTGGTGGAGGGGCTGCTGGGCGCGGACTTCCTGGGCTTCCAGCGCACTGCCGACGCCGAGAACTTCCTGCGCTGCTGCCGCCGGCTGCTGAACATGTCCACCAAGGCTGACACCGTCACCTTCACCCCACCCGGCGACGACCCCGACGCACGACGCACGGTCCGGGCCGCCGCGATCCCGATCTCGGTGGACTTCCGCAGCCTCGATGCGCTGTCCCGGACCCCCGAGGTCAAGGCCCGTGCGGCCGAGATCCGCGCCTCGCTCGGCAACCCCGAGATCCTCCTGCTCGGCGTCGACCGGCTCGACTACACCAAAGGGATCCGGCACCGGCTGAAGGCCTACGAGGAGCTGCTGCGGGACAAGGCGATCGCCCCGCCCGACGTCACGATGATGCAGGTGTCCACACCGAGCCGCGAGCGCGTGGACGCCTACCGCCATCTGCGCGATGAGATCGAGCGCACCGTGGGCGGCATCAACGGCGAGTACTCCGACATCGGCTCACCGGCGGTCTACTACCTCTACCAGTCCTACCCCCGGGCCGAGATGGCCGCCATGTTCCTGGCCGCCGACGTCATGCTCGTGACGCCGCTGCGTGATGGCATGAACCTCGTCGCCAAAGAGTACGTCGCCTGCCGGCATGACCTTGGTGGCGCCCTGGTGCTCTCGGAGTTCGCCGGTGCCTGGCACGAGCTTCACCAGGCCTTCATCTGCAACCCCCACGACGTCGAGGGCGTGAAACAGACCATCATGCGTGCGGTCACCGCCCCAGAGGACGAACGCCGGCGCCGGATGAAAGCCCTGCGCAAGCGCGTCGCCGTCCACGACGTGCAGCGCTGGGCCAGCCGATACCTCGAGGCGCTTGCCTCGGCCCCGGCGAAGCCGCGCCGGCCCACCCGTGCCAGTGACGAGGAGAGGCGGGGCGAGGAGCGGGCCAACAGGTCCAGCCAGAGGGCTCTGGACAACGCGTCGGAACGGACCGAAGACCTGTGACCGGAGACGACAGACCTGTGACCGAGGACAACCCGCAGCTGCGTATTGCGGTCGCCGCCTTCGCCAGCCGGCCGCGGGTGCTGGTCGCGGTCGACTTTGACGGCACCCTGGCGCCCTTCGTCATCGACCCCCTGCAGGCCAGGGCGGTCCCCGGCGCTCTCGAGGTGCTGAGGGCGGCGGCCGCACTCAGCGGCGTCACGGTCGCGGTCGTGTCCGGGCGCGATCTGGCGACCCTGGAGATGCTCACCGGCATCGGCGTGCAGGACGGCATCACCCTGGTCGGCAGCCATGGCGCGCAAACCAACCTGGGAGACCAGGGCGACCAGGGACAGGAGGGCGACCGGGGAGGTCGGGGCAGCCTGACCCGGGGTGCGTCTCTGCTGGACGCGGAGGCCACCGCCAGCCTGAGCGTGGTGCGCGGCGAGCTCGATGCGATCAGAACCCGGTACCCCGCGGCGCGGCTGGAACAGAAGCCAGCCGCCGTGGCCCTGCACACCCGGGGCCTGGACCCCTCGGTGGCAGCAGCCGCCACCGCCGCCGCCCTCGAGGTGGGCCAGCGCTATCCACACGTGCATGTGATGCCCGGCAAGGACGTCGTCGAGCTGACCGTGCTCGAGCCGGACAAGGGCAGGGTGGTCCGCGCTCTGGCCCGCGCCGCCGGCTCGGACGCGACGCTGTACCTCGGTGACGACGTGACCGACGAGAAGGCCTTCGCAGCCCTCGACCCGGCCTCGGGTGACCTCACGGTCAAGGTAGGCGACGGCGAGACCCTGGCGGCACAACGGGTGCCCGACCAGATTTCCGTGGTGCACCTGCTCAACCTGTTCGTCGCCCACCGACAAAACCCCGACAACTCGCAAACCTAGGGACCGTGCGCCGGCAGAGCCCACAAACCTCGGGACCGTGTGGTCCTCGCCCGCAGGCCCGGGACCCGGTCAGGGATGAAGCCCTCTGGCGGGCTCGCTCAGAGAGCCGAGCCACCTCTGGCAGCGCCTGACTTGGCTGAAGCGGGTGAGCCGGGAGCTGCGCCGGTCGAACCGCGGACGACCAGCTCCGGGCGGAACACGTACTCGGCCAGCGGCGCCGGGTCACCGGCGATCTGGTCCAGCAGCGCACGAACCGCGGCCTCGCTCATGGCCTGGACGCTCTGCCGGACCGTGGTCAGCGGGGGGTCGGTGAAGGCAATGAGCGGCGAGTCGTCGTAGCCGACGACGGACAGGTCACGAGGCACCTCCATCCCGCGCAGACGGGCAGCCCTGATAGCTCCGAGCGCCATCAGGTCCGAACCGCACACGATCGCGGTGGCGCCCTTGTCGATCAGCCGCTGAGCTGCCACGGCACCACCCTCGACGCTGAACATCGTGTGCGCGATCAGGTCCTCGACATCCGTGCGGCCCAGCAAGGTCATCATGGCGTTGCGAAAGCCGATGATCTTGCGGATGACCGGAACGAATCGATCCTGGCCCACGGCCAGCCCGATGGTCGTGTGCCCCTGGGCAACCAGGTGGCCGATGGCGAGATCCATCGAGGCGACGTCGTCGTTGGAGATGAACGGTGCGTCGACCCCCTCGATGTAGCCGTTGATCAGCACGATCGGCAGGCCACGTTCGCGCAGGGTCACGTAGCGCTGCGGGTCGGTAGTCGAGTCTGCGTGCAGCCCGCTCACGTAGATGATCCCGGCCACGCCACGTTCGAGAAGCATCGTCACATAGTCGTCCTCGTGCACCCCGCCGGGGGTCTGGGTACACAGGACCGGCGTGAAGCCCTGGCGCGCCAGAGCGGTCTCGATGGCCTGGGCGAAGGCGGGGAAGATCGGGTTCGTCAGCTCCGGGGTGACCAGGCCGACGAGCCCGGCGCTCTTGCGTCGCAACCGGCTGGGCCGGTCGTAGCCGAGCACATCTAGCGAGGTGAGCACCGCCTGCCGGGTCCCGTCTGCGACGCCCGGCTTGCCGTTGAGCACCCGGCTGACCGTCGCCTCGCTGACCTCGGCATGCTCGGCGATGTCCGCCAGTCGCGCTCTCACTGCTCTTCCTTCATCAATCGTCTTCACCGGCACCGTCCTAAACTCTCGGCCAGGTCCAGATGTTGACCTCAGGCATGTCCGCCATGAGGGTCACACTGTCGCCACTGTGGATCAGATCACGGCCGAACGCCGTCTGCGCCCCAGCCACGCCGGTGAGGTGCCTGGCAGACACCCGGATCGGGTCATGCGCGGCACGGGCACAGTGCACCAGTGCCGTCTGCGTCTTGCTCTCACGCAGGTACACCAGCACGTCGTCATCCGCGTGGACCCATCTCAGACCGCCATGCCGCAGCGCATCGCTGGTATTGCGTGCCGAGATGAGACCCCGGTAGACCTCGAGGATCCGCCCGTCCCAGCTGTCTGCGTCATCCCAGGGCATCGGCCGGCGCCCGTCCTCGCCATACTCGCCCCGCATCCCGATCTCGTCACCATAGGTCAGCATCGGGATGCCGGGCATCGTGAAGAGCAGCCCGGCCGCGACCTCGACCTGCCTGGCGTCCGCGCCGACCAGGGTCCGGATGCGGGTAGTGTCATGGGACCCGACCAGGTTGAAGCTGTTCCGGATGCTGCGCCAGGGCGCCATCGCCGAGAACTCACGCATCGTCTCCATCACGGAGGAGCCACCCAGGCGCGGCACCATCAGCGGTGACCCGAGGAACCTGGGCGCAAGCTCCGTGTCCCGCAGCCAGGTCCAGACGGGCCGGGTGAATCCTGCGTAGTTCATGACGCCGTCCCAGCCGTCCCCCAGCGCATCGAGGGTGAAGTCGTGGCAGTGCTCACCGATCAGCAGCGAGTCCGGTCGCGTCTGGTGCATGGCGTCACGCATCTGGCACGCAACCTCGTGGTTGAGATTCTGCGACTTGTAACGACCGGTCATGTTGGCGACGTCGACCCGCCACCCGTCGAGGCCGTCGGGGCCGGAGATCCACTTGCGGGCGACGCCGCCAGCGTCCTCGAAGACCCTTTGGCGCAGGATCTGGCTGCCATAGTTGAGCTTGGGCAACGACTTCACCCCAAGCCAGGCGACGTAACCGCCGTCCTCCCAGAAGTAGAAGCCGCGCTCATCGCACTTGGGGTCGGTCAGAGCCTTCCGGAACCACTCGTGGGTGTCCCCGGTGTGGTTGGTGGTGAAGTCTCCCAGGACCTTCATCCCGCAGGCGTGCGCGGCGCTGGTCAGCCGGCTCAGGGCCTCGTCGCCGCCCAGCATCGGGTCCACCCGCCCGAAGCTGGAGGCGTCGTAACGATGGTTGGACGTCGACGGAAAGAACGGCGTCAGGTAGATCACGTTGACCCCGAGCGCCTGCAGGTGGTCAAGGTGCGCGACGACCCCGTCGAGGTCACCGCCGTAGAGCTGTCGGGATCCGGTCTCCGAGAGATCGACGGGGTCCTGCCACTCGGCGGGGACGGCCCAGGCCGGTGCCGGCCGGTCGAGCGCCTTGGCGAACCTGTCCGGAAACACCTGATAGACAACGGCATCGGCAGCCCAGGCCGGTGGCGCGACGAAGGTGACCAGCCGGAAGTCCGCCGCGTCGGGCACGTCGCGCTGATGCACGCCCGTGCCGTTCAGCCACTGGTATGCCGTGTCGGCCCCTTCCAGGAGGAACCGGTAGCCGGTGACGGGGTTGTGGCAGATGATGTCGGCCCGCCACCACGTCTCGGCCTCGGTGACCAGTTCGACGACGGCGTCGACGAACGTGGGCTCAGCATCGGGGACGAGGCGCACATGCACAGCACTGACGTGAGTCTCGTGCGGAACCCTGACCCGGAGCTGGACCGGGTCCCCGAGCCGGGGATGCCGGTTCGAGACGTACAGCGCCGAACCATCGTGGTGAGGCTGGGACAGCAGATCGGCCTGCAGCCGGGTCCCGGCACCTGCCAGCGACTCAGTGAGGATCGTCACTTCACGGACCCCTGGGTGAGGCCGCCGACGAGCTGCTTCTGGAATCCGAGATAGAGCAGCACCACGGGCAGCGAGGCCAGCATGGCGCCGGCGCAGAACTGGCCGAAGTACTTGTTGCGGTCGCCGGTCACGTTCATCATCGACCAGAGTCCGACCCCGAGCGTCTGTGAGTCGACATCCCGCAGGAAGATGCTGGCGAGCAGGAACTCGCCGAACAGTCCGACGAAGGACAACATGAACACGGTGACCAGAATGGGCATGACGAGCCGCAGGGTCATCGTGAAGAAGATCCGGGCGTGCGAGGCGCCATCCACCTTGGCAGCCTCGTCCAGCTCGCGAGGCACCGTGTCGAAGTACCCCTTGAGCAGCCACACGTTAGCGCCCATCGCACCGCCGAGGTAGGCCAGGATCAGGCCCGCCGAGGTGTTGATACCGATCGCCGGAAGGATATTGCCGACACGGACGAAGGTTACGTAGAGCGCGACGAAGGCCAGCAGCGCCGGGAACATCTGGAGCAGGAGCAGGGCGAACAGGCCGGGCCGGCGGCCGGTAAACCTCATCCTGGAGAAGGCGTAGGCCGCGCAAGCCCCGATGAATACCGAGGCCAGGGATCCGGACCCGGCGATGATCATCGAGTTCTTGTACCAGCTCAGGTAAGGCCTAGCCGTGTCGCTGAACAAGGCGTCGTAGTTGGTCATCGAGATGTTGTTGGGGAAGAGCTCCGCGGTATTCATCGTCCCCGATGGGTTGAGCGCCGCCGAGATGATGAACACGATGGGGAACAGGGACCAGACCAGCGCCAGGATGGCCAGGCCGTGCCGCCACCACACTCGGCGGAATGAGCCCGGACGAGGCCGGACCGGCTGAGCTGACTCGGCCTTATCGACCGAGTGCGGGACGGCAAGAGGCACGGCATCAGGAAAGGTCGACATCAGTTCACTTCCTCGAGGGACTTCGTGCGGCGGAATCCTTCGTAGCTCATGAGGCCGACGATGAAGAAGATGAAGAGCGAGACCGTCGCGGCGAGGCCGTAGTTCGGGCTCACTCCGCTGAACGCCAGCCGGTAGGCGTAGGTGATCAGCAGGTCACTGGACCCGACGCTGAAGTTCGAGTCCTGGAAGGGCCCACCCCCGGTCATCAGGAAGATCAGGCCGAAGTTGTTGAAGTTGAAGGCGAACGAGGCGATCAGCAACGGGCCCACCGCGACCAGCAGCAGCGGTATGATGACCGATCGCATGGTCCGCAGCGCCGAGGCGCCATCGATCTTGGCGGCCTCCAGCACGTCACCCGGGATGGACTGCAGAGCACCCGTGCAGACGATGAACATGTACGGAAACCCCAGCCACAGGTTGGTGATCAGGATCGCCGCCTTGGCCGCCCACGGGTCCCCCAGCCAGTCGATGTTCAGATGCAGAAGCTTGTTGATCAGCCCATAGTCCTGGTTGAACATCGAGGACCAGACCAGCGCCGTCACGAAGATGGGCAGCGCATACGGCAGGATCAGCATCGACCGATACAGCGCCCTGCCCCTGAGCCTGGCGTCGTTGAGCAGCAGTGCCAGCAACATGCCCAGCACAAACGTGGAGAGCACCGAGACCACGGCGAACACCATGTTCCAGGCAAAGATCTTGAGGAAGCCGGAGCGCAAGGTCTCGTTGGTAAGCACATTGCTGAAGTTCTTGAACCCGACATTCTCCTTCCACCCTTGGGGGAAGGTATCGCCCTGACCGTCCTTGGGCACCCAGGAGGCTTTGCGCGGGATGTAGGTCTTGCGGGTCGCGCTGTCGAGGAGGGTGTCACTGGCCTTGTCGTAAGAGACGTTGGCCTTGCCCTGGAACGCCTCGGCGAGGCCGACCCGCTTGATGCCCGCGCCCTCGGCGGTCGGCACGGCGAACTCGTTGAGGTCCTTGCGGGCATTGACCTGGATCGCAGTCAGGATCTGGTACCCCGCGGCCTTGGTGATCCGGCCGTTGCCTGCCTTCTCGACGCTGGCGGCGGGCAGGTCTGCCAGCCCGGCCTTGTCGCCCAGGAGGGGCTTGCCGGAGGGCTCGGTGAGCAGATAGAACGCCTCACCCGTGGCAGGATCGGCCCCATCTTTGACCGCGACCGACAGCAGGTACCGAGGCGCGTTGGGTACCTCACGAACTGAGTTGGCGATGATGGAGTCGATCGACTCCTGCTTGCTGATCAGGTGACCGTCACCGAGGTTCGTGAAGGATGTACCCACGGTGTAGGCGATGGGCCAGATCTGCAGGGCTACGAGCAGGAGCAGACCCGGCAGCAGGTACTTCAGTGGCACGGCGTGGCGGGTGCCGTAGACGGCCAGCACGCACATGGCCACGAAGGCGGCGATGACGACGCCGACCCACGACCCCTGCTCGATGAGCTTCTGGACGACGAACGCGAGAACGACGAGCACCGTCCCGATCAACAGCCACTTAGTGACCACGAGCCAGAGCGGGCTCGCAGCCGACGAGCGGCGACGGCCACCCGGCTCGCCCTTCGACCTGACCACCCGGTCCCCCGGGCGATCCGGGTTGTCCGGACTGTCCGGGTGCTGAACCTCTGGTGTTCCCTGGAATTTCTTGAGACTCATGTCGTCCTTCGAAGCGGCGTACCGACAAGGGTGACCGGTGCGCCATCGGCGCCGTGGTCGCAGTACCGGCGCCGCCTGCTGCGGACCGGTCAGGTGGCCGGCCGCCAACGTGCGGCGGCCGGCCACCCGCCATACATCAGCCCTTGGCGATGTTGGCGGCGATCTCCTTCTGAGCTGCGTCGAACCGTGCCTGCGGCAGCGCCTTGCCGGCGATGACGTCCGCGGAAGCCTGACCCAGCGGGCCCCACACCGAGTTCATCGCGGGGATGTTGGGCATGGCCTGTCCGCCCTTGCCTGCGTCGAACCACGCCTTGACGTCCGGGTCGGCCGTAGTGGCCTTGACGTACGCCGAGGTCAGTGCCGGCGGACGGTGTCCGGCCGCGAACAGCGACATCTGGACGTCTTCGCGGGGGACGTACTTGGTGACGAACTCCTGCGCGAAGGCCGCGTTCTTGGCCTTGGCCGAGACGTAGAACATCTGGACGCCCAGGAACGGCTGCATCTTCCCGCCGCCGGCCAGGCTCGGCAGCGGGCTGATGGCGTACTTGATGTTGGCCTTCTTGGCCTTGTCGATCGACCACGGGCCTGTGAAGTAGAACGGCACCTTGCCGGCATCGAACAGCGCGTCGGCGTTGGTGGAGTCGACGTTGGTGGACAACGCCTTGGACTTGCCCAGCGCGGCAAGCTCAGTGGCGCCCTTGACCGAGCCGACGCTGTTCACGATGACTTTGGACGCGTCATAGTCGCCGTTGGCCTTGGTGGCGAAGATGCCGCCGCCGGCGAAGGCCGCGAGGTAGGGGTAGGTGTAGAACGCATTACCGGTCTTGCTGACCTCCTGGAGCAGGATGTTGGTCGCCTTGCCGGACTTCACCAGGGCCTGGCCCTGGCTGACCAGATCGCTCATCTTCGTCGGTGCGGTGGGCGCGAGTGCGGTGTTGCGCACCAGGGCGATGTTCTCGACGGCGTACGGAACGCCGTAGGACTGACCGTTGAACTTGGTCGCCGCGATCGCCTGTGGTGCGAACTTGGCGGCGTCGGCTGCTGCAAGGTTCACCGGCGAGACGGTGTTGTTCTGGACGAGCTCGCCCAGCCAGTCGTGCGCACCGACGATGACATCGGGGCCCTTGCCCACCTTGGTGGCGTCCTTGAACTGCGGACGCACGTCGGTCGCCACCTGGACAACGACCTTGATGCCGTTCTCCTTGCCGAACTCGTCGGCGTACTTCTGGATGATCGGCGTCCGGTCGACATCGGCCCAGATGACCAGGTCGGCGGCTGCGTCACGAACAGGTGCCTTGGTGGATGCCGCGGCCGGCACTGCGGCCTCGGTGGTGGACGGCTTGGCGGCGACGGTGGTGGACCCGCCGCAGGCGCTCATGAGCAGTGCCGCAATGCCGGTGACGGCCGCTGCACCAATCGCACGCTTGTGCATGATATTTCTCCTTGGGAAGCCCTGGGCAGCCCTGCGACCGGCCCTAGTGACTGCACCTTAGCAAGTTTTTGCAGGATTTCACCAGTAGCCTGCAAGTTCTTGCAGGCTACATTTGCACAACGGACCATTCGCCCGCCCGCTCAGGCGAGCATCAAGGGGCGGGCGCCCGCACGCAGATAGGCCCCATCGACTAGAGTCCAGGACACGGTGCGGTCTTTCCACCCACCGGCCCAAGGGCGCCCGCACGGCGTTCGTCACCTTTACAACGGATCGTCCGGCACGTTCCTGCCGGTGAAGGAAGCTGACTCACATGGCAACAGTGAAGTTCGACAACGCCAGCCGTACCTACCCCGGCAACGACACCCCCTCGGTCGACAGGCTGACCATCGACATCGCCGACGGCGAGTTCCTGGTCCTGGTCGGCCCCTCCGGCTGTGGCAAGTCCACGGCGCTGCGGATGCTCGCAGGGCTCGAAGAGGTCAACGTCGGCGACATCTGGATCGGTGATCGCAACGTCACCGACATGTCCCCCAAGGACCGCGACGTGGCGATGGTCTTCCAGAACTACGCCCTGTACCCGCACATGTCCGTCGCCGACAACATGGGCTTCGCGCTCAAGATCGCGGGCATCAACAAGGCCGAGATCGCCAAGCGCGTCGCCGATGCCGCCAAGATTCTCGACCTTCAAGACTACCTCGAGCGCAAGCCCAAGGCGCTCTCCGGTGGCCAGCGCCAGCGCGTCGCCATGGGCCGGGCCATCGTGCGGAACCCGCAGGTGTTCCTCATGGACGAGCCGCTGTCGAACCTCGACGCCAAGCTGCGCGTCCAGACCCGCACCCAGATCGCCTCTCTGCAACGGCGACTGGGCGTCACCATGGTCTACGTCACCCACGACCAGATCGAGGCCATGACGATGGGAGACCGCGTCGCGGTCCTCAAGGACGGCCTCCTTCAGCAGTGCGACACCCCGCGCCGCATGTACGACCACCCCGACAACGTCTTCGTGGCCGGTTTCATCGGCTCACCGGCGATGAACCTCTTCGATGTACCCGTGGTCGACGGAGGCGTGAAGTTCGGCTCGATCGTCCACCCGATCGAGCGCAGCCTGCTGACCGGCGTGGGCAAGGAAGTCACCCTCGGTGTCCGCCCTGAGGACCTCGTCATCAAGATGGAGGGCGACGGCCTGCCCGTCACCGTCGAGGTCGTCGAAGAGCTCGGCGCCGACGCCTACATCTATGGCTCGACCACCGAGACCGCCGGGAAGATCAAGCCGATCATCGTGCGCGTCGACGGCCGCACCCCGCCGGCAAAGGGCACCGTGGTTCACCTCTCCCCCAAGGGCGACCACGTGCACCTGTTCAACAACGAGACCGGCCTGCGAATCGGCTGAGCGCCCCAACAGACCAGAAGGTGGCAGTGTCCCCCGAGGACGCTGCCACCTTCTGCCCCCATGACCCCCTGGGCCGCTGACCCGCAGCAACCCGCTGGACCTCGGGGCTCAGGCTCAGCAAGACATGGAACGATAGGAAGATGGCACTCGAGATCACTGCGGCAAGACCAGACCCTGCTTTGCTCGACCTCCCATGGTCGGTGCCGCTCGAACAGTGGCCTGAAGCCAACCTTGCAGCCCTGCCTCGCGGCCTCTCGCGGCACGTCGTGCGCTTCGTCAAGCTCCCCGGCCAGGTCATCGCGGTCAAGGAGATCAACCCCCATCTCGCCGTTCGCGAGTACAACATGCTGCGACTGCTCCAGAAGATCGGCCAGCCGTGCGTCCAGCCCTTCGGCGTGGTCAATGGCCGCCTCGGCGACGATGGCGAAGAGCTCGACGCCTGCCTGCTCACCCGACACCTCCGTTTCTCCCTGCCGTATCGCGCCCTGTTCAGCCAGAGCCTGCGCCCGGACAGCGCGCAACGGCTGATCGACGCGTTGGCCGTGCTGCTGGTCCGGCTCCATCTTGCGGGCTTCTGGTGGGGTGACGTCTCGCTGTCCAACACGCTGTTCCGCCGCGATGCCGGCGCATACGCGGCATACCTGGTGGATGCCGAGACCGGGGAGATCCACACCAAGCTGTCTGTCGGACAGCGCGAGCACGACGTCGACATCGCCCGGGTCAACATCGCCGGCGAGCTGATGGACCTGGCTGCCGGCGGGTTGCTGGCCAAGGCCGCCGACCCGATCAGGGTCTCGGAGTCCATCGTCGACCGCTATCGCTCGCTGTGGCGCGAGCTCACCGGAAGCGAACGCTTCGGGGTGGGTTGCCGTTGGCGGGTCGATGACCGGATCCGCCGTCTGAATGAGCTCGGCTTCGACGTCGACGAGCTGACGATCTCCACGGACTTCGGTGGCGCAACGATCCAGATTCAGCCGAAAGTCGTTGATGCCGGACATCATTCCCGCCGACTGATGCGACTGACCGGCCTAGACGTCGAGGAAAACCAGGCTCGCCGCCTGCTCAACGACCTCGACTCCTTCCGCGCTTCGCAGGACCGGCAGAACGACGACGAGTCGATGGTGGCCCACGACTGGCTGACCCAGATCTACGAGCCGGTCACCCGCACCGTCCCGCGCGACCTGACCAAGAAGCTGGAGCCGGCCGAGGTCTTCCATGAGGTCCTTGAGCACCGCTGGTACATGTCGGAGGCGGCCGGGCAGGACATACCCATCAAGGAGGTCATCGCCGACTACCTCAAGAATGTCCTGCCCGGAAAGCCGGACGAGGCGGCAGTGCTCGGCGTCGACACTATGGCGATGCGGCTGCCCGACTTCTCGAAGCAAGAATCGCCAGGTCGCTAGCCAAGAAGTGCCACCCGGCTGATCAGGCGGGCGACAGCCAGGTCCAGCCCGGGACGTTGCGCAGGACCCAGAACGCCAGGATCGCGGAGAGCACGCCGTACAACACCCAGGGTGGCGCCAACCAGCGCAGCGGGCGCCCACTGGCACTCCTGCGGAACCAGAGCAGCCAGGTGACCGCAAGGTATCCGACCACCACGACGGTGAAGGGGTTGCGGGCCAACGCCGTCACCAGGTCGCCATGAGCCAGGGCATGTACTGCCCGCAGTGCGCCACACCCCGGGCAATACCACCCCGTGATCGCCAGGAACGGGCAGGTCGGATAGTGACCGGCCGCATTGGGATCAACGCTCGCCACGTATCCGACGCAGACCAGCGCAGCAGATCCAACTCCCAGTGGTAGCAGCGTTGCCCGCCGACCACCAGTGACGGCAGCCGGCGAGACGCGTGGCGCGATCTTCATGAGCTGCACTCTCACACTTCCGTCAGGAGTTGCTGCCCATCCCGGCCAGCACCACGAAGAAGATCAGATAGAGGGCAGCAACGATCACCCAGGCTATCGCGGACCAGATAGCGAACTTCTTGGCCTTGGCCGACGAATCCTGAGCTCCGGCAACATCTCCGAGGGCCCACTTGCTGTTGACCTGGGTGGAGAAGACGATCGAGGCAACTCCCAGAGGCAGGCAGCACAGGACAGTGGACAGGATCGCCCAGACCAGGTAGTTGGGCGGCGGGGTTCCGGCGGCTCCCTGCCCGCCGTAAGGGGACGAAGGCGGAGGTGGCGGCGGCGGAGGGGTACTGCCGTAGTCGGACATGCGCGATTCCTTTCGTCTGTGGTGCCGGCGCCCGGTGGCGCTGCTTGATCTGACGCTATCGGACCAGACGAAGCCTTTCGAGCATTTGACGTGCCAATCGCCCACGCCCTTGAGACCTTGGAGCCCCTGGGACTCTGGGTCGGAGTCCAACCCTAGAGCGCGCGACGGCGGGCCACCTCATAGAGAGTGACGCCGGTAGCGATACCGGCGTTGAGGGACTCCACGGCCGACGACATCGGGATCGAGACGATCTGGTCACAGGTCTGCCTGACCAGCCGGGACAGGCCCTTGCCCTCGGAGCCGATGACGATGACCAGCGGCTCCTTGGCCAGCTCCAGCCCGGGCAGCGACACGTCACCCTCCATGTCCAGGCCAAGCACGAAGAAGCCCGCCTTGCGGTAGTCCTCCAGGGTCCGGGTGAGGTTGCTGCACTGGGCGACCGGGATCCGGGCGGCCGCGCCGGCCGAGGTCTTCCAGGCACTCGCGGTCATCCCGACCGAACGCCTCTCCGGGACCACCACGCCGTGACCTCCGAAGGCGGCGACCGAGCGGATGATGGCCCCGAGGTTGCGGGGGTCTGTGATCCCGTCCAGCGCGACGATCAACGGGATGCCAGGCATCTCGGGGTTGGTGAGGTCATGGGGGTGGGCGTAGGCGTACGCCGGCACCTGCAGGGCCAGACCCTGGTGGACTCCCCCGTCGGTGATCCTGTCGAGCTCACCACGGGGTGTCTCCAGGATCGAGATGCCGCGGCCGGTGGCGATCTTGAGGGCCTCGCGCACCCTGTCGTCGGAGTCGAGCCGGCCGGCGATGTACATCGTGGTCACCGGGATCGCCGCGCGCAACGCCTCCACGACAGAGTTGCGGCCGTAGACGATCTCGCTGGAGCCCTTGGACTTGCGAGGCGATCCACCGCTGCGCGCCGGGCGTGATCTGGAAGCGCCTGCACTCGCCGGACGTTTCCCTGCGCCGGCGGCGTTCTTGTACGCGGGGTGCTTGGTGCGCTCGACAGCCTTGGGTGTGGAGCCGCGGGCTTCGAGGCCCTTGCGTCTCTGGCCGCCACTGCCGCCGCTCGGACCCTTCTTGGACCCACGGATGGCGCCTTTGCGCTGGGAGTTTCCGGGCATGTTCGTCCGCCTTTCAGGCGTCGGTACGACGGGCCAGCGACCAGCGCGCGCCCGAGGAAGTGTCTTCGACAGCGATACCCGCTGCCGTGAGCTGATCGCGGATCTCGTCCGCCACCGTGAAGTCTCGTGCCGCGCGGGCAGCCGCGCGGGCACCGATGCTGTCCATGACCAGCGCGCCCAGCGCGGTCATCACCTCATCTGCGCCAGTGCCGGATGATGAGTTCCATTGCGGTTGGAACGGATTGATGCCCAGCACCTCGGTCATCGCCGCGACCTGCCGGCCCAGCTTCGCGGCCTCGTCCTCGTCGCCCTCGTCAAGGGCGGTGTTGCCGGCTCGGACGGCCTCATGGATGGCTGCCAGCGCGCCGGAGACATTCAGGTCGTCGTCCATGGCCGCGACGAAGCCGAAAGGCAGCGCCATCGTCCCCTCGCCAGCGCCCTCCACCGCATCGGGGTTCGCCAGGGCACGGCGCAGGAAACCCTCGATGCGCTCGACCGCCGCCTCGGCCATCTGCAGTGAGCCCTCGTGATATTCGATGGTCGAGCGGTAGTGAGCTGCCCCCAGGTAGTAGCGGATCGCGATCGGGCGCGCCACCTTGGTGATCTCGCTGACCAGCAGCGCGTTGCCCAGCGACTTGCCCATCTTCTCGCCGCTGACGGTCACCCACGCGTTGTGCAGCCAGTAGTTGGCGAAGCCGAGCCCGGCCGCGCGCGACTGGGCCTGCTCGTTCTCGTGGTGCGGGAAGCGCAGGTCGACGCCTCCACCGTGAATGTCAAAAGTGTCGCCGAGGTACTTGCGTGCCATCGCCGAGCACTCCAGGTGCCACCCGGGACGCCCCTGCCCGAATGCCGTTGCCCAGCTCGCGGTCTCTGGCTCGCCGGCCTTGTGGCCCTTCCAGAGAGCGAAGTCGCGGGGGTCGTGCTTGCCTCGCGGATCGGCATCTGCGGCAGCCTCCATGTCCTCTATCCGCTGGTGGGTCAGCTCGCCATAGGCCGGATAGCTGCGCACGTCGAAGTACACGTCGCCACTGCCGTCCGTGGCAGCGTACGCGTGACCCTTGTCGATGAGGGTCTGCATGATCTCCTGCATCTCGGGGATGTGTCCCGTGGCCCGCGGCTCGTAGGTCGGTCGCAGCACACCGAGCAGGTCGAGCGCATCGTTGGTCGCGCGTTCGTTGGCGTAGCCCCAGGGCCACCACCGGGCACCCGCCTCGGTCGACTTGGACAGGATCTTGTCGTCGATGTCGGTGACGTTGCGGATCAGGGTGACGTCGAGGCCGTGTCCGAGGGTCAACCACCGCCGCAGGATGTCGAACGCGACAGCGAACCGGAGATGCCCGATGTGCGGGGCGCCCTGGGTCGTGAGTCCGCAGACGTAGATGCCGGCCCTGCCCTCGATGATCGGGACGAAGTCGCGCAGCTTTTGGGTGGCGGTGTCGTACAGGCGAATGCTCACCCGCCAAGGTTACCGGCGAGAATGTTGCCGGCGGGCCGACTGATCGCCACCTCAGGCCGCTTTGCTCACCTCAGGCCGGTTTTCGGTCCGAAAATGTTGTCTGGCAACGGCCTCAAATGCGCAACACCCCGTGAAAGGCCTCAGTGGCCGCGTAGGGTCTCAGTGGCCTCGGTCGATCCACTCCTGCAGGTGGGGGGCCTCGGCGCCGATGGTGGTGTCATCACCATGTCCGGGGTGGGCGACAGTCAGGGGCGGCAGGATCAGCAGCCTGTCGCGGACCGAGCCGATGATCGTGGGGAAGTCCGAGTAGGACCGGCCGGTCGCTCCGGGTCCTCCCGCGAACAACGTGTCACCGGTGAAGACGACCCCCAGGGCCGGAACGTGGAAGCAGCAGGCGCCGGGGGCATGACCCGGCGTGTGGATCACCGTGACGTCCACGCCGCCGGTGGTGAACACGTCCCCGTCGGCAAGCTCCCCATCGGGGCCCGCCTGGTAGACCGTGTCCCACAGGACCCGGTCGGCCGGATGCAGGTATGCCGGGCCGCCGGTCGCACCGGCCACCTCAGCGGCCGCGCCGATGTGATCATCGTGCCCGTGGCTGAGCAGGATCGCGATCACCGTGCGCCCGGCCACGGCGGCCAGGATCGGATCGGCGTCGTGCGCTGCGTCGATGACGATGCACTCGAGCTCGTCACCGATGACCCAGACGTTGTTGTCGACGTCCCACGTTCCGCCGTCCAGGCTGAACGTGCCCGACGTGACGACCTTGTCGACCCGGACGCCGGAGGCCCTGGCGCTCACAGCACCACCACCGAACGCAAAACCTCGCCGTTCCTCATCTTCGTGAAGGCCTGCTCGATGTCGCCGAGCCCGATGGTCTCTGACACGAAGGCGCCCAGGTCGAAACGGCCCTGACGGTAGAGGTCGACCAGCATCGGGAAGTCCCGGCTGGGCACGCAGTCTCCGTACCAGGAGGACTTGAGGGCGCCACCTCGTCCAAAGATCTCGATCATCGGCAGGGTGACCTCCAGATCAGGGGTGGGCACCCCGACCAGGACAACCGTGCCGGCCAGATCCCGTGCGTAGAAGGCCTGAAGGTAGGTCTCAGGCCTGCCGACCGCCTCGATCACGACATCAGCCCCATGGCCGCCGGTCCGCTCCCTGATGGCGTCCACAGGGTCGGTGCTGCGGGAGTTGACCGTGTGCGTGGCGCCGAGCGTCCGGGCCCACTCGAGCTTGCGGTCATCCACATCCACCGCGATGATCGTGGTCGCCCCCGCAACAGCGGCCCCGGCGATCGCGGCACTGCCCACCCCGCCACAGCCGATCACGGCCACCGAGTCTCCACGGCTGACGCCACCGGTGTTGACCGCGGCGCCAAACCCCGCCATCACCCCACAGCCCAGCAGTCCCACGGCGGTGGCATCGGCCTGCGGGTCGACCTTGGTGCACTGACCCGAGGCCACCAGGGTCTTCTCGATGAACGCACCGATCCCCAGCGCCGGCGAGAGCTCCGTGCCGTCGGTCAGGGTCATCTTCTGCGTCGCGTTGCGGGTGTTGAAGCAGTACTGCGGCTTGCCCCTGGCGCAGGCACGGCAGGTTCCGCAGACCGCGCGCCAGTTCAGGATCACGAAGTCGCCGACCGCGATCTCGGTCACCCCCTCGCCCACCGCCTCGACCAGACCAGCGGCCTCGTGGCCCAGCAGGAACGGGAAGTCGTCGTTGATCCCGCCCTCGCGGTAGTGCAGATCGGTGTGACAGACCCCGCAGGCCTCGATCCTGACGACCGCCTCACCCGGCCCCGGATCCGGCACGATGACGTCGACAATCTCCACCGGCGCACCCTTGGTTCGTGCGATCACTGCCTTGACCGTGCTGGGCATGTCGTTCTCCTTGAATCGGGGTCGGGGTGGGGGCGTCAGGACGCGGGGAACACGATCGCCGTGGCGATCGCGGCGATGCCCTCGCCCCGTCCGGTCAGGCCAAGCCCGTCGGTGGTCGTCGCCGAGAGCGACACCGGTGCCGCGACCGCCGCTGAGAGCTCGGCCTGGGCCTCCTCACGACGGGGACCGACCCTGGGCCGGTTGCCGACGATCTGGATGGCTATGTTGCCGATCCCATAGCCGGCAGCAACCACGATCCGGGCAGCCTGCCCCAGCAGGGTCAGCCCGGAGGCGCCGGCCAGCTCGGGGCGGTCGGTGCCGAAGTGGGTGCCCAGATCTCCCAGCCCTGCGGCGGAGAAGAGAGCATCGCAGGCGGCATGGGCGACAACATCGCCGTCGGAGTGACCTTCGAGCCCGCGCTCACCCGGCCAGGTCAAACCGGCCAGGGACAAGGTCCGGTCATCGACGGCGAACGGATGCACGTCCACCCCGACGCCGATGCGTGGGAGCAAGGCTGGGCCGGTCGCGGGGCGCAGGGAGAACTGGGGGTTATCCGGCATGCTGGCCATCCTGAAGAAGAGCCGTCGCGACGAGGAGGTCCAGAGGCGAGGTTATCTTGAGCGCGCGAGCATCGCCGGTGATGACACGCACGTGCCCGCCAGCCCGCTCCACCAGACCGGCGTCGTCGGTGGCCGAGCCTCCACCGGCATGGGCGTGCTGGAGCACCTCCCGCAGAAAGCCCTGGGGCGTCTGAATGCCACGCAATGACTCGCGGTCTGGAGTCGCCAGAACGCGGCCCTGGGCGTCGACCACCTTGACCGTGTCGGTCACCGGAAGGCCTGGCACCACGGCGGGATGGCCGGCCCGGACCGCTCGGATGACCCTGTCGAACAGATCCGGCGGTGCCAGGGCGCGAGCGACATCGTGAACCAGGACGATCCGGTCCTCGTGCCGCAGAGCAGCCAGTCCCGCCTCCACCGAAGCCGACCTGTCCACCCCGCCTGGCACGACCTCCGCCTGGCGGTGACCATCGAGGAACCGCACAGCAGCCCGGCACTGGTCGACATGAAAGTCAGGGGCCACGATGATGACGTGTCCCACCTGCCCACAACCAAAAACGCCCCGCAGTGCGTGAGCCAGCAATGACTCTCCGCACAACGGGGCGAATGCTTTTGGCATACCTGCTCCGAGCCGCACGCCACTACCGGCGGCGACCAGGATTACGGCCACGTTCACGCTATGGCTGCGTTCAGGAAGCGAGCACCTCGTCGAGGATGGCCTCCGCCTTGTCCTCGTTGGTCTTCTCTGCGAGCGCCAGCTCGGAGACGAGGATCTGACGGGCCTTGGCGAGCATGCGCTTCTCGCCAGCCGAGAGGCCACGGTCCTTGTCGCGACGCCACAGGTCACGGACGACCTCGGCGACCTTGATGACATCGCCTGATGCGAGCTTCTCAAGGTTGGCCTTGTATCGCCGCGACCAGTTGGTCGGCTCCTCGGTGTGCGCCGCACGCAGGACCTCGAAGACACGTTCCAGGCCCTCTTGACCGACGACATCGCGAACTCCCACGAGGTCACAGTTCTCGGCCGGAACCTCGATGGTCAGATCGCCCTGGGCGACCTTCAGCACGAGGTAGATCTTGTCTTCGCCCTTGATGGTTCGGGTCTTCATTTTTTCAATCAGTGCCGCACCGTGGTGCGGGTACACGACCGTTTCGCCGACTTTGAAAGCCATCTGCTAGGTACCCCTTTCGCGACCTTAAGGATACCACGGCAAAACCTCGCAGCGGAATAGTCGATCCTGCGTTTCTGCAGGTCAGAGCCACAATACCGCTGATGCTGGCGCTGCGCAGGGGGTTGACAGAAGCCTGATGAACGTGCCTCAGGCAGGTGTCAGGAGGTCTCGAACTTGTAGCCCAGACCACGCACGGTGATGATGAACCGCGGGTTGGCGGGGTCCGGCTCGACCTTGGAGCGCAGTCGCTTGACGTGAACGTCAAGTGTCTTGGTGTCACCGACATAGTCGCTGCCCCACACCCGGTCGATGAGCTGCGCGCGAGTCAGCACCCGGCCCGAGTTGCGCAACAGCATCTCCAGCAGCTCGAACTCCTTGAGCGGCAGCGCCACGTGCTGACCGTCCACCGTCACCACGTGGCGTTCCACGTCCATCCGCACCGGCCCCGACTCCAGCGTGGGCGGCATCAGCTCCTCCGGCTCCTGACCACGGCGCAGGACCGCCTTGATCCGGGCCAGCAGCTCGCGGCTGGAGTACGGCTTGGTGACATAGTCGTCTGCCCCGATCTCGAGCCCGACGACCTTGTCGATCTCGCTGTCCTTGGCGGTCAGCATGATGACCGGCACCGAGGAGCGGTGTCGCAGCGCCCGGCATACGTCCACCCCTGACAGCCCGGGGAGCATCAGGTCGAGCAGGACCAGGTCTGCGCCCGAGCGATCAAAGTCCTCCAGCGCTACCGGCCCCGTCTCGGCCACCGACACCTCGTATCCCTCCTTCCGCAGCAGATAGGACAGCGGGTCCGAGAACGACTCCTCGTCCTCGACCACCAGGATGCGCGTCATGGAGAAACCTCTCGTGTTCGATTTCCAGGGGTGGACGACCCCGCGGGACCAGCGGGTATGCCGGCTGCAGGCTGGCTGCTCGTCCGGCTCGCAGGGGCCGCCGGCAGCCGCATCGTGAAGGTCGAGCCGTGCCCCGGCTCGCTCCAGACCGTGACCTCCCCGCCGTGGTTGGCGCAGATGTGCTTGACGATGGCCAGCCCCAGACCCGTGCCGCCGGTGGCACGGGAGCGGGCGGCGTCGATGCGGTAGAACCGCTCGAAGATCCGGGCCTGCTCGCTCTCGGGGATCCCCTGCCCCTGGTCCGACACCGCGATCTCGACCAGCTGATCCGCGACGCGCACACTGACCGCCACCCGGGCATCCGCGGCTGAGTAGTTGATGGCGTTGCCGACCAGGTTCCTGATCGCGGTCGCCAGCAGGTCGGCATCGCCGAAGACCAGCGCGCCCTTTGCCAGCGAGGAGACGATCTCGGCGCCACGTGACCCGGCCACCAGCCTCGACTGCTCGATCGCCTCGGCTGCCGCGGCGCCGACGTCCACCAGCTCGGGATCGTGCAGGGTCCCGGCGATCTCGAGGCGGGACAGATCCACGATCTCCTGGACCAGCCGGGTGAGCCGGGTGCTCTCCACCTGCATCCGGCGGGCAAAGCGAGCCACCGCCTCCGGATCATCGTTGGCCTCCAGGACCGCCTCGGCCAGCAGGGCCAGCCCGCCGACCGGCGTCTTGAGCTCGTGGCTGACGTTGACGACGAAGTCACGCCGGACGTCCTCGACGCGCCTGGCCTCGGTGCGGTCATCCACGAGCAGCAGCACGTGGGAGCTGCCCAGCGGTGCCACCCGCGCGCCCACAATGATGCGGCCACGCCCCAGCGGGCCCCGGGGCAGATCGAGCTGCACCTCGCGGATGACGCCATCGCGTCGGACCTGCCGCGCCAGCTGACGGAGCTCGTCGTGCACCAGATCGTGTCCTCGGACCAGGCCGTGAGCCACCGCCGGAGGGCTCGTGCTGACCACCGCATCGGCCGCATCCAGGACAATTGCCCCGGACCGCAGGACGGCCAGGACGTCGGAGACCCCGGCAGGCAGCGCACCCGGATCGGGCGGCTGGAGCCGTCGCTGCGAACGATCGGAGCCACGCACAGAAACCACCGAGACGGCCCCGATCGCCAGGCCAAGCACGCCACCAAGAATTGCCGCAGCCGTCGGGTCCACGACCCCCAGCGTACGCACGGTGGGGCACGATGCGGTGCGCACACCACCACCCCTGAGCGCGACCGTCCCTTATTGTTCATCCTGACGCCGACTACAGTTCACCGGCGGGTGCAACTCTGCGCAGGGCCGGTGGGCGCGTTCGTCCCCGGTCTGCGCGGGCACGCCCACGACACGGATACACCTACGACGAGAATGGGACCCATGCGCGACTCTTTCCACGAGGACCTGGACAAGATCTCCGAGCAGCTGGTCGAGATGACCCGACTGGCCGGATCGGCGATGTCCCGCGCGACCACGGCGCTGCTTGACGCCGACCTGAAGATGGCCGAGAGCGTCATCGCCGCCGACGAGAAGATCGACGCGCTTCGCCAGGAGCTCGACGAGCGCTCGATCGACCTGCTGGCCCGTCAGCAGCCGGTGGCCACCGACCTGCGCATGGTGGTCACCGCGATGCGGATGAGCAGCGACCTCGAACGGATGGGCGACCTCGCGCGGCACGTCGCCAAGGTGGCCCGGCTTCGCTACCCCGACTCTGCCATCCACCCGGTCATGCGTTCCACCGTCCTGGAGATGGGCCAGGTGGCCGAGCGGATCGTGGCCAAGGCCGGATCGGTGATCGCGGGCAAGGACATCGCAACCGCCCTCGCCCTCGAGCGAGACGACGACGAGATGGACCGCCTGCACCGCGACATCTTCAACATGCTGATGGACGGCGAGTGGAAGTACGGCACGGAGGCGGCCGTCGACGCGACCCTGGTGAGCCGGTACTACGAGCGCTTCGCCGACCACGCGGTCTCGGTGGCCCGCCGGGTCGTGTATCTGGTCACCGGCGAGTACCGGTCCGAGGGCGACCTGGACGGCGAGGAGCTGTAGTTCGGGTCAGATCGGCTCAGATCAGCTCAGCGGCCCTGGTTGGCGACAGCCGCGGCCGCGGCCTTGGCGGCCTCGGGGTCGAGGTACTCCCCGCCGACGATGATCGGCCTCAGGTCCCCGTCTGCGTCACCGGCGAGGTGGTAGACGAGCGGCATCCCGGTGGGGATGTTGAGCCCGGAGATCGCCTCGTCGCTGATGCCGTCCAGGTGCTTGACGATCCCTCGCAGGCTGTTGCCATGGGCGGCGACCAGGACGGTCTTGCCGGCCCGCAGGTCGGGCACGATGGCACTCTCCCAGTACGGCAGCATCCGCACGATGACGTCCTTGAGGCACTCCGTGACGGGGGGCCCGCCCTCGATGTCGGCGTAGCGTGGGTCGTGGGCCTGGCTGAACTCGTCGTCGACGGGCTGCGGCGGCGGCGGGACGTCGAACGAACGCCGCCAGGTCATGAACATCTCCTCGCCGTACTGCTCGAGGGTCTGCTTCTTGTTCTTGCCCTGCAGCGCGCCGTAGTGGCGCTCGTTCAGGCGCCACGAACGCTTCACCGGGATCCAGTGGCGGTCGGCGGCGTCCAGGGACAGGTTGGCCGTGGTGATGGCACGACGTTGCAGGGAGGTGTGCACGACGTCGGGGAGCAGGCCGGCCTGCACCAGCTGCTGGCCACCGCGGACGGCCTCGTCCCGGCCCTTGTCTGTCAGGTCGACATCGACCCAGCCGGTGAACTGGTTCTTGGCGTTCCACTCGCTCTCGCCATGTCGCAGGAGGATGAGGGTGAACGATTCAGCTGTGGTCATGCCCCGAGTCTAGGGCGCTGGCGCCGGCCCCTCGGACGGCGTCTGCAGCAGATGACGGAAGGCGTCGAGGTTGCGGGTGGACTCACCCCGGGAGGTGCGCCAGGCCCACTCCTTCTTCATCGACTCAAGGAATCCCATCGCCAGCAGCTCGTTGAAAGCGCCGTCCGAGGCCTCCAGGACCACGCCCAGGACCTGGTCGAGATATGCCGCACTCACCCCCTGGAGGGGAACGCGCCCGGTGACGTACACGTCGCCGGAGCTGTCGATGGCGTAGGCAAGCCCGGGCAGCCTGAGGTTGCGGCGCAGCAGGTGCGCGTAGACGGCCGCGTGGTTCTCGTCCGGGTTGCGCACGACGAAGGCGGAGACCGACAGAGACTGCTCGCCCACCACCACTGAGCACACAGTGGTCAGCTTCTTCTCCCCCGGCAGCGAGACGACAAGCTCCCCCGGCCGCACCCCCAACTCCCACCCGATCCCGGCCTCGTCCAGGAACTGACGCAGACACAACCTCACGCTCTCCCTCAAACCTAGGGGTTGTGCGCCCGACATCACGCAAACCTAGGGACTGTGCGGCTAAGAACAGCCAAACCTAGGGACTGTGCGTTTGGCCGCTGCCGTCGTGGTCCCATCACGGGATCACCGCGGCCGGAACGCCGGTGAGCTTCGCGGCATCCTCGATCGGTGGGGCCGGTTGGCCGGAAACCGATCTCGCCTGGGCGATCATCGACTCGGTGTAGACCTCGAGCAGCCGGTCGGTGGTGCCCTCCCAGCTGAAGTGCGAGGCATGCTCAACAGCCTTGCGACCCAACAGGTCGCGGCGCCCGGGATCATCGATGAGAGCCTCCAGCCCGGCGCTCCACTCCGCCGTCCCGTGCCCGTCGATGAGCACCCCGCCGTCACCGGTCGCGTAGGGCAGCCCGCCCACGGCTGCCGCGATGACCGGTGTCCCGCAGGCCTGGGCCTCGATCGCGACCAGGCCGAACGACTCGTTGTACGAGGGGATGGCCACCAGGTCGGCGGCGCGGTACCAGAGCGCGAGATTTGCCCGGTCGACCGGAGGCACGAAGCGCACCTGGGTGTGGATTCCGAGCTGGTGGGCCAGCTCCTGCAGCGCCCGGGGCTTGCCCAGACCAGAGCCACTCGGGCCGCCGACCACGGCAACGACCAATCTGTGGCGCAGCTCAGGTCGCCGGGCCAGCAGGTCAGCCGCCGCCTTGAGCAGCACGTCAGGAGCCTTGAGCGGCTGGATCCGACCCACGAAGAGCAGCACGTGCGCGTCCTGGGGAAGCCCCAGCCGGGCGCGCGCCGCCGGCACATCCCCGACGGTGAACAGATCCAGGTCGACGCCGGGCGAGACGACCCGCACCCTGTCGGGGTCAGCGCCATACAGCGCGATCAGCTCCCCTGCCTCGCCCGGGGTGTTGGCCACGAGGCGGTCGGCAGCCTCCACGACCTGCGCCTCACCGATCTCACGGCCGGGAGGCTCCGGAACGTCACCCTCGGCCAGTCGGGAGTTCTTGACCCTGGCCATCGTGTGCATGGTGTGCACCAGCGGGACCCGCCAGCGGTCAGCCGCCAGCCAGCCGACCTGCCCGGAGAGCCAGTAGTGCGAGTGCACCAGGTCGTACCAGCCCTCGGGCCGTGCCGCCTCGGCGCGCATGACCCCCTGGGCGAACGCGCACAGCTGGCCGGGGAGGTCGCCCTTGCCCAGCCCCTCGAAGGGCCCGGCGACGACGTTGCGGACGTTCACCCCCGGGGCTATCTCGGACTGCAACGGCTGCGAGCCGCCAGTCATCCGGGTGAAGATCTCCACCTCGATGCCACGGCGGGCGAGCCGTTTCGAGACCTCGACGACGTAGACGTTCAGACCGCCCGCATCGCCGGTCCCCGGCTGCTCGAGCGGCGAGGTGTGGACACTCAGCATCGCGACCCGGCGAACCCGCGGCACTGCCGGCATAGGTCCCTCCCGGGTATCTGGCTATCGCGTGTGGCTCTTCGGCCTTTAGGCCCAACGCGCCAGCACGGCCACGTATTTCAGCCACCAGTCTCGTCGCCTCGCCAGCGACCCGGTCAGCCGGGTGTCCCCGGGGCGCTGCGCCCTGACAGAAATCCTCCGATCAGCTCGCGCATGGCCTCGCGGTGTCGCCACAGGAGCCCGCCGGGAGCCATCACTACGAGATGGGCGTCCGGGAGCAGGCCGGCGAGCTGCTCGGCCACTCCCACCGGGTGCGCCGGGTCCCCTTCCTGGGCGATGACGAGCGCCGGAGCCCTGACGGCCGCCAGCACCCCGCCGTCACAGAGAGGTACGGCGGCCGGCAGGGCCCGCAGCGCCCGCGAGACCGCGGTCCCCGCCATCGCGACGGCCTGGCGGCGGCACCAGAGCTGAACCGCGGCCTGCGACCTGGCCGAGGCCGGCTCCGCCTGGAGCAAGAGTGCCGTCAGGCCCTGCACGTCGCAGTCATCGACACACTGCGCCATCGCCACCATCCGATCCAGCGCCCCATCGGTGCGAGGCCGGTCAAGCACGGCCGGCATGACGAACACAAGGCACCCGAACCGGAGCGGGCTGGCCGCAAGAAGGCTGCACAACGCGCCCGCGCCCATGCTCACCCCCAGCGCCTGCGTGGCGCCCACGCGGTCGGCAACCGCCGCCAGCTCATCGGCGAGGGCGGCATAGCCCCAGGGCGCGTCCGGGGCGGAGTCGCCGTGACCCCGGAACCGCACGAAGGTGCGACTGCCCGCGACCCCTGACCCAAACGGCCGGGTCGTCTCGATCGACCCGGCGAGACCGTGCGCGAAGACCGTTGCGGGCAAGCCTGACCCGGTGGTGAGGTACTCCGGTGAGCCGTTCGGACCTTCCGGCACCGATGTGATCTGGCCAGTCGGACGTCCGGTCACCAGCGGGTCGCCGGACCCCCGCCGGAGGATCCGCGACCCATCACCCGGCGCAACGCAGGGCGCACGTCAGCGGCATACACGCCGGCGCCGACCACTGCCAGGATCCAGGCCAGCGAGAAGGCGGAGAATACGCTGTAGAGGCTCAGCAGGACGGCCACCCCGAGCACGATCAGCCAGATCTTCTTGGTCCTCTTGCCGGCAGCGGTGAAGGCATCCGGACGATACCGAAGGGCGTCGACGAAGCCGAACACCGACAGCACCAGGGCAGCGATCCCGAACACCAGGGCGATGAGCCCCTGGAGGCTCCCGAAAAGAGAGGACATGCTCCCAGCGTAGTGGCCGGAGCCAGGATCAGCGCCGGACGGTCAGATCCCGACGGCCTGGATCGAGCCGACCGTCTGTCCGTGGCCCAGCACCGGGGCGTGGGCGAGCTCGTCGAGAACGTCGGCGTCGATCCCCAGGCGCCGCAGGACCGCCGCCATCACGACAGGCCGGGCTCGCTGGCCGCCGTCGGCGATCTTGAGGACGGCCGAACGGCCGTCGGCCAGCCCCACGGCGTAGACCGCCTCCGCGCCATCCTTGGCAATGAGGCCGGGAACACCGCGAATCAGCGCGGTGACGTCGCGCCGCGTCCCGCCGACCCACTGGGGATAGGCCCGCATCGCGGCCGCCACCCTGGACTCATCGGTGCCCTCGGGGGCAGCGGCAAAAAGGGAGAAGGCCCGAGCCAGGCCGGTCAGGGACACGGCCATGACCGGGGCGCCACAGCCGTCGACCCCCGTTGCCGCCGCGGGTTCACCAGAGACCTCCGCCAGCGTCCGGGCCATGAGCTGCTGCAACGGATGCGACAGCTCGAGGTACGTCGCGGTGTCCCAGCCGGCCGCGACACACGTCGCGAGCATTGCCGAGTGCTTGCCGGAGCAGTTCTGTGCCACTGAGCTGGCTGCCCGCCCGGAGGCGAGCCAGGAGTCACGCTCCTGCTCCTCGTAGGGCAGGTCGGGGGTGTTCTGCAGGTCCTGCTCACCGAGTCCGGCCCCGGCCAGGATCCGCCGGACCCCCTCCAGGTGGAAGGACTCCCCGGAGTGGCTGCCGGACGCCAGCGCGAGCAGCTCACCGTCAAGGTCGAGACCGGCGCGCAGCATCGCCAGGGCCTGGATGGGCTTGCTGCACGAACGCGGGAAGATCGGCCCGCTCACATCGCCGATCGACAGCAGCGCCGAGCCGTCCGCGTCCAGCGCCACCACACTCCCGTGATGCACGGACTCCACGAAGTCGGAACGGACGACGTGGGCCACCACGGGCGCGTCATACAGGGGAACTCGCTGCTCACTCACGGCCGCGAGCCTACGCTCACGCAGAAGCGTGGCCGGTGTCGAGGGATCGACACCGGCCACGCACGTCCTTGCTCAGCTCAGATCCAACTGAGATCAGTCGCCGACCTTGGGGGTGGCGGTCTTGGCGGCGGCGCTCGCGGACGTCGCCGTCTTGCGGGCGCTGGTGGAGACGGAGCGGGTCGCGCGCTGTGCCGCGGCGGTGCTCTTCTTCACCGTGGTGGCGGTCTCCTCTGCCGAGTCCACAGTCGTGGCAGCAGCCTTCTGCACGGTGTGACCCGTGGCCTTGACGTCTTCGGCGACGGATGTGGCGACGGACTCCACCTCACGGCGACCGGTGGCCAGGGTGACCATGGCTGCGTGCTGGGTGTCGTGTGCGGCATTGCGGACGGTGGTGACGGCACCTTTGCCGAGGGACACGGTGTTGCCGGCCTGCTCGAAGAGGTTCTGGGTGGACTTCTGGTTGCGGAGGCGCTTGACCAGCTTCTCGCCACGCACGGCGAGCTCGGAGTAGGTCTCCTTGGCCTTGTCGGCAACCTCTGTGGTCTGGTCGCGGACCTGCGTGGGGAGCTGCTGAGCCTGCTCGCTGACCTTCTCGAAGCGCTTGACGGCCTTCTCCTGCACGACGCTCACGCTCAGGTCGTGGCGAGCGGCGGTTGCGCGGGCGCGGGCCTCGCGCAGACGCTCCACGGCCAGGTCGGTGACTCCGACGACGGCGTAGACGGGGGTGGTGTCGGTGACGGTCTTGCGGATGTCCTTGACGATGGTCATGACTTGCTCTCCTTTTGGGTGACTTCTGTGTCTGCTGGTGGGCTGGGCCTTGGTTCGGGGCTCTGGTGTCTCGGCTCCGAGGTGGACTTCTGTGCTGTTCTCGCCTGGCGCCGGGTGGTCTCGGCCCGCTTGGCGGGTCTGACCGGCTTCGTTGCGCCGGGTGCCTTGACTGCTGCCTGCTCAGCCACGAAGGACTCGTAGACGTCCAGCAGGACTGCGCGCTGCCGGTCGTTCAGCTTGGGGTCGGCCAGGACGGCGTCGGTGACGTCAACGGCGAGGGCGTGACCAAGGTCGGTGCGCTCGTCGAGGATGCCGGCACGGACGTACAGGGACTCTGCCGAGATGCTCAGGGCCTTGGCCAGCGCCTGCAGGATCTCGGCACTTGGCTTCTTCAGCCCGCGCTCGATCTGCGAGATATAGGGATTGCTGATCCCGGCCACCTCGGACAGCTGCCGCAACGAGAGCTGTGCGGCCTGACGCTGCTCTCGCAGGTAGTCGCCAAGATCGTGAACGGAGATCGGTGCGAACTTCGACATGCCCCCATTATGCTTGCTCCAGTTAGCACAATGCAACCCCTAGCAAGCAAAATGTGTCGAGGCTCTCAGGCGGTACGGCGGTCCTTGACGGACAGCATCGCGCGCGCCTGCTCCGTGGTGAGCGGCGGGCGCTGCATCAACCGGGCCAGATCGGCGGCCCGGGACACCAGCTCGTCGTTGCGCTGGACGGGCCGGCCCTTGGCGAAGTTCAGGTTGTCCTCCATGCCGACCCTCAGGTGCCCGCCTGACGCGAGCGCTGCCGCGGCGATCGGAAGGTGGCTGCGGCCGATGCCGGTCGCCGCCCAGGAGGTCACCTCGGCAGGCAGGGCCTGTACGCCGGCCAGCAGCGCGGCCGGGGTGCCCGGCATACCGCCTGGCACTCCGGTGATGAAGTCGACGTGCACCTTGCCCCCGTAGGGCAGGCCGAAGGCGTCGATCAGCCGGCGCAGCGCGGCGACGTGACCGAGGTCGAAGAGCTCGAACTCGGGGACGATCTCGCGCTCCTGGGCCTGACGGTAGAGCTGGGCCATGAACGGGTAGGGGTTCAGGAAGACGTCATCGCCGAAGTTGGTGGTGCCACAGGTGAGGCTGCAGGAGTCTGGCCCTGCGTCCAGGACCGTGAGGCGCTTCTCCAGCGGGTCGTGCACGCTGCCGCCGGTGGAGAGCTGGATCACCATCGACGTCGCTTCGCGCACCGCCTGAACGGTCTCACGCAGGAGTACGGGATCCAGGCTGGGCAGGTGCTGGGCATTGCGGACGTGGATGTGGATCAGCGCCGCGCCGGCGGCTTCGCAGGCGACAGCCGTCTCCACGAGCTCGGCCAGGGTCGTCGGCAGCTGGGGGCAGTCAGCCTTGGCCGTCTCGGCTCCCGTGGGAGCGACGATGACCAGAGTTCCCACGGGCGGCGAGGGAGTGGTCACATTCTTGATGTGTGCAGCGTCGTTGGCCATGCCGGGCATTCTGTCAGCGAACCGGTAGCCTCAACCCTCCGGCTTGAGCGTTGGCGACGTATCCTGAGCGCGCCGAGCGAAGCCACGCAAGTGGGCGAGAGGACAGGGACGTTAGTGGAGCTCAAGGACTATATCCGCGTCATCCGGAAGCGGTGGCGGATCATCGTCGCTGTCATGCTCGTGGTGGTGGCGGGCGCCGCGCTGGCCACAGCGCTCAGCCCCAAGGTCTACGAGGCGCAGACCCGGCTCTTTATCTCCACGTCAGGAGGCGGTGACAGCAACGCGCTCCTGTCGGGCAGCAGCTTCACCCAGCAACGGGTCAAGTCCTACGCCGACGTCATCACGACCCCGAACGTCCTCGATCCGGTGATCAGCTCGCTCGGGATCAACACCACGGCGGCGCAGCTCGGCGCCCAGATCACCGCGACGGTCCCACTCGATACCGTGATCATCGAGGTCGCCGTCACCAACACGAACCCTCGGGTGGCCGCCCAGGTCGCCGACGCCGTGGGCACGCAGTTCATCAAGACGGTTGCCGACCTCGAGAGCGTGACCAAGGGTCAGTCCAGCCCGGTCAAGGTGACCGTCGTCAGCGCCCCGACCGTCCCCACGGCGCCGATCAGCCCCAAGCCGACCCGAAACCTTGCCCTCGGAGTGGTGCTCGGCCTGCTGCTGGGCCTCGGGCTGGCCCTCCTGCGAGACCTGCTCGACACGACCATCAAGAGCGAGAAGGACTGTGCCGAAGTCACCGACGCGCCGGTCATCGGCGGGATCGCCTTCGACCCCGAGGCCTCCAAGAACCCGCTGATCGTCCAGGCCGACCCGCACAGCGCCCGCGCCGAGGCGTTCCGCACCCTGCGAACGAACCTCCAGTTCGTGGATGCCGCGAACCACCCGCGCTCGATCGTCTTCACCTCCTCGGTCGCCGGTGAGGGCAAGACCACGACCACGGCGAACCTCGCCATCACGATGGCCGCCGGGGGCGCGCGTGTCTGTGTCGTCGAAGGCGACCTGAGGCGACCACGCCTGCTGGATTACATGGGAATGGATGGTTCCCTGGGCCTGACCAACGTCCTGATCGGCCAGGCCGAGCTCGGCGACGTGCTGCAGCAGTTCGCCGACACCAGCGTCTACGTGGTCGGCGCCGGCTCGGTCCCGCCGAACCCCAGCGAGCTGCTCGGATCAGCGGCGATGATCGAGACGCTGCGCGAGCTGGAGACCCGCTTCGACGTCGTGATCATCGATACGCCACCGCTGCTGCCCGTGACTGACGCAGCCGTCCTGAGCACCATTGCCGGCGGGACCGTCGTGGTCGTCGGGGCAGGACGGGTCGACCGCGACCACCTGGCCAAGTCGCTGCAGTCGCTGGAAGCCGTCAAAGGACGGGTCCTGGGCCTGGTCCTCAACCGGATCCCGACCAAGAACACTGACGCCTACTACACCTACGGCGACGCCAAAGCCCCCGGCTCGTCAGCGGGCCAGCACGCCAAGACACGCGCCAAGACTGCTTCCTGAGCCGGGCCCAGGCGTCTCGGCCTAGCGCTGCACAATCTCCTCCTGGGCGGCGCTCAGTCCGGCCGTCGTACAGGTGGAGTCCAGGGGGGTGTTGCGCTTGATCACGGCAAGAGCGATCGGGCCAAGCTCGTGGTGGCGTGCCACGGAGGTCAGCCGGCCCACCACCTTGCCACCGGCCTCAACGTCGGCGCCGCGCTCGGGCAAGGTGTGTCCGGAGCCGTCGAGGTGCAGGAAGACCAGCCGGCGCGGGGGCCTTCCCAGATTGTGAACCCGGGCCACCGTCTCCTGCCCTCGATAACACCCCTTGTGCAGGTGAACGGCTGTGCGCAGCCAGTCGACCTCCTGAACGATCGTGCGCTGGTCAGTCTCGAAACCCAGGCGCGGGCGCCAGGCCGCGACGCGCAGGGCCTCGGCTGCCCACATCCCCGCCAGCGGCCGGCCCCCCAGCGCCGTCTCCAGCTGGTCGCGCGGAACGATCAGCTCGCGCCAGGCACGGGCGCTGCCAGGATGCCCTGCGGGGTCCGGGTCGGCGGTGTAGGCAGCGGTGTCCCCGACCAGACGCGGCCACGGGTCACTCCAGGCCAGCGGCTCGACCTCAGTGGTCTCGGAACGGGTCGGCTCACCGATCACGGCATAGTCCTGGCTGACGTCACGAACCTCAACCCGCAACATGAAGCGCATCGAGTCCAGCCAGGCAACGAGCGCCGCGGCCGTGCCCGGCTCGACCGTGACCCAGCTGACCTGACCGTCGTCCACCAGGTGCAGGTCGTGCTCGATGTGACCCCTCGGGCTGAGGACCAGCGACTCCGCAGAGGTACGAGGCGCCAGCCCGGTCAACGTCTGGGTGGTGATCGAGTGCAGCCAGGAGAGACGGTCCGGGCCGGAGATCGTGACCACCCCGCGATGCGAGAGGTCGACGGCGGCCAGACCCTCGACCAGAAGCTTCTGCTCCCGCAGCGGGTCGCCGTAGTGCGAGGCGACCGCCGCGTCAACACCCTCACCAGCCACCGCCCCGGGCCGGCTCAGCAGCCGGCTGGGGGTAGCACCCGGTGGCAGCACCCCGGGGCTGCCGTCAGCCGCGCAGCCAGCCGCGCCGTCAGGCGGTGACTGGCGCGCCGTCACCGGGCTCACGGTTCCTTCACCGGGGTCGCCAAGGCCGAGCATGCTGCGCACCATCCGTGTATCGCCATGTGTTTCACATCCGCAACAAAGCCGTGGAGTGCCAAAAGATTCCCCACGAACGGATCGGCTGTGGTCACCGCGCTCTCGATGACGACCCCGCACGAGAGGCACACGAGGTGGAGGTGGTCGGCGTGATCGAACAGGTGGTAGGTCGGTGAGTGGTGACCGAGGTGGGTATGGGAGACCACCCCCACCTCCTCGAGCGCCTCAAGGTTGCGATAGATCGTGGACAAAGAAAGTCCTGGCCCGCCGTCCCGCCCCACGGCAACTGCCAGGCCGTCAGGCGTCGCGTGACCCAGCACCTGGATGGCGTCGATGATTCGTTCCCGTTGGGGGGTCAGCCTCATACCCCTGGCCCTCAGGCTCTCGCCAAGGTCCTTCATCCAACCGAGCCTACCCGAAGCGGTTGCCCCCGCTTCAGAGCTCAATCCGATCTACGCCGGCACTGCAGTGCCATGTGCTTTCGACGCCAGCCAAGACAAGTGCTGGTATCCCCTACGCAGAACCACGAGTTTCTGCTATGTTCCACATACCTCGTACGCTTGCAGACCTCCAGGGAGAACTCATGTCAACCATTAAGCGGCTTAGGGCGCCTCTCGTCATGATGTTCGGGGTGACCGTGGCAGCAGTTGCCCTCGCCACGCCGGCCAGTGCCGTCGATGGCGTCTACCCGCCGCCTGCCGGGACCCAGGTCCTTGGCACCAGCGCGACGAGCAACCCTCCGGTCGCGGTCGCTGGGGTAAGCGCCAACGCCAACGAGGGACTGGCCTTCACCGGCGGCGCTGTGGCGGGCGTCGGGGCGCTCGGCGGGCTGCTCCTTGTCGGCGGCACCGCGATGGTGTTCGCCAGTCGACGACGCAAAGCCGACGTGTAGCACCGAACTCATGCAGGCAGCAGGGCCGGTCCGTCCCACGTGACCGGCCCTGCTCGTTGCGCAGCAGGAGAAGCACTTACCGCCCGTTGGTTAGCGACACCGTCAGCCACGCAACGGTCGAACCACCGCCATGTACGAACGGACCCCTCGATCGACACAGCAGATCATGACTGACACGCAGGCCCAGACCGACCGAGCGCGGGTCAGCGGACCGGACCGGAGCCGGCTCCGGCGCCGACGGATCGGCTTCACGATGATCGTGGCCGGTTCTGTGCTGCTTCTTGCCGGTCTCTACCTGGCAGTCACCGCTTTGATGGCCCGAAGCCAGCTCAGCGCATTGCGTACTGACGTCCGCACCTTGAGTGCGAGACTCTCGACCAGCAACTGGCCTGCTGCCCACGCCACCGCCGCCGACCTGGCCACCCACGCCCATTACGCCAACCAGCTGACGTCTGGACCGGTCTGGGCCCTGGCCGCTGCGCTGCCTTCGGGTGGCGAGCCGTTGCAGACCATCCGTGGCATCACCGCGGGGGCAGACTCGCTCGGGCAGACCGCCCTGCCTCAACTGGTCGGCGCCGCCGAGCGGCTGAACCCGCGCACCCTGCGTCGGGCCGACGGCAGCATCGACATCGCACGTATCGCAGCGGTCGCCCCAGCCGTGAAGGCAGCATCGGCATCCGTGTCCCAGATCACCCAGACCATGAGCGGACTGCCTCAGCACACCTGGCTCAGCTCCATCGATGCCTCCTACGCAGACGCGCTCGGCCAGATCACCACTCTGGACAGCTCCCTGAGGTCAGCCAGTCTGAGCGCCCGGATCCTACCCGCGATGCTTGGTCAAAATGGACCAAAACGCTACTTCCTCGCCTTCCAGAATGAGGCCGAGGCCCGTGGGACCGGCGGGCTGCCGGGCGCCTTCGCGATCGTGGAGGCAAGCAAGGGCAAAGTGCGGTTCACCCGCATGGAGAGCGACACCACGCTGAACGGCATCGCCGCCACGGTGAGCTTCGGGCCCGACTTCACCCGCCTGTACGACGGGGCCGGCCCCACGACCCTGTACGGCAACAGCAACCTCAGCCCCCACTTCCCGTATGCCGCGCAGATCTGGGCATCCATGTGGAAGAAGTACAGCGGCCAGAAGGTCGACGGGGTGATGGCCGTCGACCCCACCGCGCTCAGCTACCTGCTCGCGGTGACCGGCCCGGCCACGCTGCCCGACAAGTCGCAGATCAGCGGGGCCAATGCCGTCGCCCTGACCCAAAGCACCAGCTACGCCAAGTTCGCAGGCGTCCGCGAGGCTGACATCGCGAAACGACGGGCCTACCTGCTCGAGGTCGCAGCCGCAGCCAGCGAGAAGATCATGGACGCAGACGGCGACCTGACAGCGCTGCTTCAGGCCGCCGGCACCGCAGCCGGTGAGCGACGAATCCTGGTATGGTCCGCCGACCCTGCCGTTCAGGCAAACCTGGCACAGACCTCCGTGGCCGGCATGGTTCCCTCCACCACGGCACCCTATGTCGGGATGTCCGTCGTCAACGGCGGCGGCAACAAGCTCGACTACTACCTCGACCGGTCCCTGACCTGGCAGCGCACCGGCTGCGGACCCACCCGGCGGACCACCGTGAGGATCACGCTCACCAATAACGCACCAGCTCGCGGCCTGCCCCCCTATGTGACGGGCCGCACCGACAGCCGCTCCTACCCGGTCAGGCCTGGAGACAGCCGGCTGGCCGTGAGCTACTTCGCGACCCAGGGAGCAGTGATGCACAGCATCACGGTCGCAGGCCGGCCGGCAAGAGGCAGGATCGGCGCTGAGCTCGGGCATCCCGTGTACAACGTTGACATCGAAGTGCCACGTGGCGCCTCACGGACGATCGTGCTGCAACTGAGCGAACCCTCTGGCACCGGCAAGCCGATCGTGCTGCGCCAACCCCTGGTCCGCCCGCTCAAGGTCAGCCTCCACGACGCCGTCTGCAACTAGGCCGATGAGTCCCCTTCCCCCGTGTCCGCGACTGAGTCAGGACACCGCCCACGTGACGAGGTCGTCGGTCGAACGCATCGTGGTGGTGCCCACTGCTAGCCAGCCACCGCCCTCTATCAGCGACATGGCGATCTGACCGGGGACCAAGGGGATCGACGTCTCGACGCATGACGTGGCAACCCGCGGCTGAACCCGCAGGATCTGAACACCCGCGCAGTCCGGGGCGCCCAGGCGTGCGACGTAGGACTCTGCCGACCTGACCGTCGGAACCGCCAGAGCGACCGCACCGTCCACCCTGGCAACGTCTGTCCAGAGCACGCCGTTGTTCGCTGTCGAACGGACGAGTCCGTCGGCACAGAGCACCCGGGCCGAGGCTGTCGCCAGCACAGCCAGGTCCAGGACCGCACCCTTGCCACAGGGCTGCGACGCGGAAGCCCGGGGAGCCCGCACCACCGTGGACATCTTGGGATCTCTGAACCATGCCCCCGCGGTGCCGGCCGACGTCCAGGTCCCGCCGCCGTCGATGGTGTCCCTGAGCTCAGCCGCGCAGGTCACGTTGGCGCCGATGACGAAGGCCGTCCGGTTGTCCGACGGCCGCAGACGAACGATCCGGCGCAGTGTCGTGCTGCCCTTGGTCCAGGTCTTCCCGCCATCTGCCGTGGTAGCAAGGGCTGCGCCACCCCCCGAGCACGAACCAGCCACGACCCGCCAGGCACGCTGCGCGTCCAGGGCCATGATCATCGTCTGCAACGGGGCCTTCGCCACGGTCACCGAACCAGTCGACGAAGGGCTCCCGGGTGATTCGGCGGAGCTGCCGGGAGCCGATGAGGGGCTCACCGGACTCGTGTCGATTTCAGCGGAATGGGTGGATCGCAGTGCCGTCCCGACCAGCGCGATGTCCAGAACCACCAGCGCCACCAGGGCCGTGGTAACGACACGCGCAGGCACCTGCCAGAGAGCCATGTCAGCCCGCCAGCGCGCGGACGACGGGAGGCATGGACTCGACGACCTGCCGGGCCATGGTGGCGAACACGTCGTCCCGGCGTCGGAACGGGTCAACGATGTCTGCGAGATCAGGAGCCAGCGGAGGCTTGAGGCCGCGACTCGACGCTGCCCTCTCGGTGACCTGGCGGACCCACCCACGCTGGTCTTCCGGCATCGAGGTGACCACGATCCCGTCGACGAGATCGGCAAAGTCGCGGAAGGTGAACACCCGACGAAGGGCCTTGGGAGACATCAGTGCCACCTTGCCGCGATGTGCACGGGTGGCGGTGAGGACCAGATCGGACCCGGCGATCAGCTCAGGGGTGAGATCGCGCGCCGTGAAACCGGCGGGGTCGCCTCCATGGGCGACAAGCTGCGCAGCCGCCTGGGCATCCATCTCTGAGCCGGCGAGGGCGCCCGTGCCGGCGCTGCGCACGACGATCCCCCGGCCGGATCCCGACAGCTGCTGGTCAAGCTGCTGCTGCAGCACCCGCTCGATGAACGGAGAGCGGCAGATGTTGCCGGTGCACACGATCAGGACCCGGGCCTGGTCACCCATGCTCGGAACCACTCAGCCCACGCGCTTGAGCTGGGCCGACACGTGACTCTGCAGATCCTGCCCGACGGCAGCCATATCCATGGCCCAGAACAGCTGGGACTCCACCAGTCCGTACATTCGCGACCCGGAGTTGTACTCCTTGGCCGCGGGGCTGCGCAGGACCCCGTCGGTGCGCAGCTGCACCACCGGCTTGCCGGGGTCACGATGACCGACATACATCTCGACGATGCCCATCGGGTGGGTCAGCAACAGCTCGATCTCGCCATCGTCCAGAGCCCGCCAGAAACCGAGCTCGACGGCCAGCGGGCGGACCTTCTCGCCGGCGGCATCCAGCAGCCAGGTCCGGCTCTGCCACTGCAGGAAGGGGCGGCCGTCGTGCGAGCACACGATCTCCTGGCCAAAGTGTGCCGACTCGATGGTCGGGTAACCGAGGACGCCGGCGCCCTCCCAGCGCCCGACCAGCCAGGCCAGCGGCGCCAGGGCAGGGGTGAGGTTCACATCGAGCTCGAAGGCCATATCAGCGCGAGCTGCTTCCCAGGGGCACGGAGATGGTATCCACGGGGTGATCGTAGCCTCTTACCCATGCCGTCCCGGAAACTGATCATCAAGCTCACGGTGGGCGTCGAGTCCCCCGAGAAGCTCTCGCAGGCGTTCACCGTCGCCGCCACCGCCGCGGCCAGCGGCGCCGAGATCAGCCTCTGGCTGACCGGAGAGTCCACCTGGCTGGCAGTCCCCGGCAGGGCCGAGATGTTCTCCTTGCCGCACGCAGCAGGGCTGAGCGACCTGCGCGATGCCGTGCTGGCGGACGGCCGGCTGACGGTCTGCAGCCAGTGCGCGGCTCGACGGGACCTCGCTGAAGCCGACCTGCTGCCCGGGACCCTGATCCGGGGCGCGGCAGCGTTTGTCGAGGAAGTCCTGCAGGACGGCGCCCAGGCGCTCGTCTACTGACCTGAGCCTGGGTCTTGCGCCGCCTGGCGTCAGATGATCAGCAGGCGTCCCACGACATACACGACCATGCCGCCGGTCAGCACCGAGGCGCAGGCGCTCACCAGCTGGGAGCGCGCGCCGCTGATCGCCGGCAGCGTTGCCAGCACGCGACGCACGGCGTGGCTGATCCCGGCCGCCAGCACGCCCAGGAGGGCAGCCACCCCCCAGCCCACGGCACCGAGCCGGTGGCCGACGGCAACCGCGGCAACCCCTCCGGCGAACATCGCCAGAGGAAGCAGCCACGGCAGGAACCGCCGCGACCCGGCGGCCAGATCAGTCAGGGCCGAAACGGCCACCGCGGCCGAGGCGATGGCCACCACCCAGGCGCCGTGCTCGGTCCGAGGCAGGGCCACCAGGCTGGCGCCGGAGACCACGACCGCGATCGCGGTGACGGTCGAGGCGATGGACTCCACCAGACGCGGGCGCCCGTCCCGGCGTGCGAGCTGGTGGATGAAGGCCACGATCATGGCGCCGGCCATGGCGGCCGGGGGCCAGACCAGGTAGGGATCCTCGGTGGTTGCCAGCACCGTGCCGATGGCCGCAGCGGACCCGAGGGCCAGCACGAGCGAGGTGCCCCGGGGGCTGGGCAACCCGAGCAGACCGCACCAGCCCCAGGCGATGACGCCCGCGGCGAGGGCGAGCGCCAGAGCGACCATTGCCGGGCCCGCGAACGCGGTGACGGTCAGCAGGCCCGCGAGGGCGACCACGGCGACCGCCAGCAAGGGCTGCATGGGCATCTCCGACACGGGGGGCGTGGCCGTCTCGGCCGCCTCCTGGGCTGCACGAGCCAAGGCGCGGGTCGACCCGCGGGTCGGCGGGGGAGGTTCAGGGTTGGCGTCGGTCACGAGCACATTCTCCCATCACCCGCCGGCGAAGGGAGGCAGCACTTCGAGGATGGCGCGCCCCTTCGGACCTGCTGCCTGCCCGGCCCATCGCTCAGACGACCCAGGCAGCAGGTCGGAGGCTGCGACGGGGTTTCCGTCCAGCAGGATCGTGGACACCGCCAGGACAGCGCCAAGCCCGGTATGCGCCGCTGAGGCCGCCGCCAGCACGTCGCCGACGCAGCGACCGGTGAAGGACTCGCTGTCGCAACCGGCAGCCGCCCGCGCTGACGCCCAATAGCGGATGGTGACGTCCGCTGCGCAGGGGGCAGCCTCGGAAGTACTCGTCATACCGGCATCTCCAGAGTGTGTGAGGGGTCTCATGAGGCGGGCGAACACGCCAAACGGCGGGGGACTGACCTATTGTGCCAAGGGTGGCCCACCTGCTGCTGCTGACCAACACGCTGGCACCCAGTGCCGAGGTGCTGCCCTCGCTCTCCCTGCTGAGCCATCATGTGCACATTCTGCCTGCCGAGCCGGCGGCCCTGGTCGACAGCCCGAAAGCCGATGCAGTGCTGGTGGACGCACGCACCGAGCTGGCCGCCGGACGATCCCTGTGCCGGATGCTGCGTGCCACCGGAATCTCGGTGCCGCTGCTGGCGATCCTGACCGAGGGCGGTCTGGCCGGACTGACCGCGGAGTGGGGCATCGACGACGTGCTCCTGGAGAGCGCCGGACCGGCTGAGGTCGAGGCCCGCCTCCGGCTGGCCGTGGGCTCGCTGGCGCTGTCCGGAGACGACGACACGGGCGCAGGGCAGATCACCGCCGGCGACCTCGTCATCGACGAGACCACCTACTCCGCGCGGGTCGACGGGCGGCTGCTGGACCTGACCTACAAGGAGTTCGAGCTGATCAAGCACCTGGCCCAGCACCCCGGCCGGGTCTTCACCCGGGCTCAGCTGCTCCAGGAGGTGTGGGGCTACGACTACTTCGGCGGCACCCGCACGGTGGATGTGCACGTCAGGCGCCTGCGGGCCAAGCTTGGCCTGGAGCACGAGGTGCTGATCGGGACCGTGCGCAACGTCGGCTACCGCTTCGTTCCCGAGCCCACGCCGACTGCCAGCGAATCGCTGACGGATGCCTGACGGGGTCATCCCCGTGATCATCCGGATCGACGGGACCGGGCAGCTCACCGGCGAACAGCGGTCCGAGGTGCTCCTGCTGACCGCTGCAGCCGCCCGGGAAGACGCGGTCGCGCCCCTGTCGGAGCAAGGGCTGCTTTCCCTGCTGAACGCTGGCACCGCCACCCGCGCCGACTGGCACCTCCTCGCGTATGCCGGCACGCACCTCGCCGGATACGCCCACCTGGAGCGCGACACGGCCAGCACCGCGGAGCTCGCGGTGGAGCCGGCGCGAAGGCGCAGGGGCGTGGGGACGGCCTTGATCGGAGCTCTCGAGCAGGCCATGATCCAGAGCACCCCGAACCTGCGGGAGGAGATCCTGCAGATCTGGTCGCACGGCGACCTGCCGGGGGCCCGTGCTCTTGCCGCCCGTGGCGGCTACGCGGCGATGCGTGAGCTCTGGCAGATGCACAGGTCGCTGCGACCCGACCGCTCCTGGCTGCCCGACGTCCGCCTCCCCGCGGGATTCAGCACCCGGCACTTCGTCGTCGGTCGGGACGAGGAGGCCTGGTTGCGGGTGAACGCCGCCGCCTTCGTCAACCACCCCGAGCAGGGCAGGATGACCCGTGTCGACCTCGACCAGCGCATCGCCGAGCCATGGTTCGACGAGACGGGGTTCATCCTCATCGAGGACACCCGTGGTTCGTCGCCCCGGCTTGCCGCATCGCACTGGACGAAGGCCGAACCGGTCGATGAGCCGGGGATCGACCCGGCTGTGCCGGAGCTGCCGGAGCTGCCGGAGCTGCCGGAGCTGCCGGAGGGCGAGGTCTATGTGGTGGGTGTGGACCCGGCGTACCAGGGCCTGGGGCTGGGCCGGACGGTGACCATCCTGGGGCTCGCGCACCTGCGTGATCGGGGCCTCACCGACGCCATGCTCTATGTGGACGCGGACAACCGGGCGGCCGTCGCCACGTACTCCCGTCTGGACTTCACCCGCCGAGCCGTGGATATCATGTACTCACGCACGGTTCACACGCCGGTGTGAGGATGGGGACATGATCGCTCACGTTTCGCGGATTCCGCAATCGGTCCAGGAGGCCGGTGTGGCCACGCCCGCGACGGCCAAGCCTGCTGAGCCTGAGGGCGAGCTTCAGTCACTCATCAGCGCACGGCCCAGGTCGTCGAACGGTCAGTTCGTCCGCGTGGTTCGGGCCGACGACCAGAAGGCCGACCCCGCAGCGCTTGCCGACGAGCTGCCCGGGGACCGTTTCCTCGAACGCGAGATCTCCTGGCTGCAGTTCAACGAACGGGTTCTGCAGCTCGCCGCCGACCAGAGCGTGCCGCTGCTGGAACGCACCCGCTACCTGGCCATCTTCGCCAGCAACCTGGACGAGTTCTTCATGGTCCGGGTGGCCGGCCTCAAGCGCCGTATCGCGACGGGGCTGGCCGTGCGCTCAGCCGCCGGCCTGGAACCGCGAGAAGTCTTCGATGAGATCTCGTCGGTCGCGCACACGCTGATGGCCACCCATGCCCGCCTGTTCCAGGACCAGGTGCGGCCGGCCCTGGTCGAGGAGGGCATCACCATCGTCCGCTGGGATGCGCTCAGCGCCCCCGAGCAGGAGGGGCTGGACCAGATGTTCCGGGACCAGATCTTCCCGGTGCTGACTCCCCTGGCCGTCGACCCGGCTCACCCGTTCCCCTACATCTCCGGGCTCTCGCTCAACCTCGCGGTCCTGCTGGTCAACCCCAAGACCAGCGTCGAGCACTTCGCCCGGGTCAAGGTGCCACGGCTGCTGCCCCGTTTCGTGCAGATCCAGTCGCCGGACCCGTCTTCGGCACATCCCTTCGGAGCACGGTTCGTCGCCCTTGAGGACATCATCGCCGCGCACCTTGAGCAGCTGTTCCCGGGGATGCGGGTCAGCGAGCACTTCACCTTCCGGGTCACCCGCAACGAGGACCTGGAGGTCGAGGAGGACGACGTCGAGAACCTGCTTGCCGCCCTGGAGAAGGAGCTCACCCGGCGCCGGTTCGGCCCGCCGGTGCGCCTCGAGGTCGCCGACGACATGGACGACCACGTGATGGACCTGCTCGGGCGCGAGCTGGGAGTGGAGCCCGGCGAGGTCTATCGCCTGCCTGCCCCGCTGGACCTGACCGGGCTCGACGTGGTGGCTGACCTCGAGCGGTCCGAGCTGCGGTTCCCCGCGTTCGTGCCCAGGACCCACCCCGACCTGGCCCCGGTCGAGACCTCTGCGGCCAGCGACATCCTGGCCTCCATCCGGGTCAGGGACATCCTGCTCCAGCACCCCTACGACTCGTTCTCAACGTCGGTGCAGGCGTTCATCGAGCAGGCGGCGGCCGATCCGAGGGTCCTGGCCATCAAGCAGACGCTCTACCGGACCAGCGGCGACTCCCCCATCGTGGACGCCCTGATCGATGCCGCTGAAGCCGGCAAGCAGGTACTTGCCGTCGTCGAGATCAAGGCTCGGTTTGACGAGCAGGCCAACATCGCGTGGGCCCGCCAGCTCGAGCACGCCGGCGTCCACGTGGTCTACGGCGTCGTGGGCCTGAAGACCCACGCCAAGCTCTCCCTGGTCGTCCGGCAGGAGGCAGAGGGACTGCGGCGTTACTGCCACGTCGGCACCGGCAACTACAACCCCAAGACGGCTCGCCTCTATGAGGACCTCGGGCTGCTCACCTGCAACCCCCAGGTCGGCGAGGACCTGACCCGGCTGTTCAACCAGCTCTCCGGATGGGCGCCGCGCAGCAGGTTCAAGCGTCTGCTGGTGGCACCACGCTCGGTCCGCTGGGGCCTGATCGACCACATCGACGCCGAGATCGAGAACGAGCGGGAGGGCCTCGGCGGCTACGTCGGCTTCAAGCTGAACTCGATCGTGGACGACCAGATGATCGACGCGCTGTACCGGGCATCGCAGGCGGGGGTCAAGGTCGACATCTGGGTCCGCGGCATCTGTGCCCTGCGTCCCGGCGTCGAGGGGCTGTCCAAGAACATCAGGGTTCGCTCGATCCTGGGCAGGTTCCTGGAGCACTCCCGGATGTTCATCTTCGGCGGCGCAGGTGAGCCGATCGTCTTCATCGGCAGCGCGGACATGATGCACCGCAACCTCGATCGCCGGGTTGAGGCCCTGGTCCGGCTCATCGACCCACGGCACATCTCGGACACGAAGTCCCTGATGGACCTGGGGATGAGTGATGAGACGACCAGCTGGCACCTCGGCGGCGACGGCAGATGGACCCGGCACTGCAACGATGCCGACGGCAACCCGCTGCTCGAGCTGCAGAGCACGCTGATCGAGAACAATGCCAAGCGGCGCCTCAAGGCCCTTCGCACAGGCATCTCCTCGCGCCGTTCCTGACACCGTGATCCCTGCCGCCGGAGCGCTGCCATGGCGTCGCCGACGTGGTGTCCTGGAGGTGGCCATGGTTCACCGCCCGCGGTACGACGACTGGGCCTGGGCCAAGGGCAAGCTGGAGCCAGCCGAGGCGTGGCCGGTCGCCGCCGTCCGCGAGGTCCTCGAAGAGACCGGGTTTCACGTGCGTCTGGGACGCACCCTGCCCACGTCGGACTACAGCCTCCAGGACCAGTCTGGTCAGCCAACGACCAAGCAGTGCCGGTACTGGGCAGCCGAGGTCGTCGGAGGCGACGGAGCACTGATGAACGAGATCGACGAAGTGGCCTGGCTGGAGGTCAACGCCGCGGCCGCCCGGCTGAGCTATCCCCGCGACCTCGACCAGCTCCACTCCCTGGAGCGAGCAGACCGTGCCGGAGCCCTGACCACCTGGGCCCTGGTCATCGTCCGGCACGCCAGGTCCAGGTCCCGCTCGTCCTGGCCTGACGCCGACCCGTTGCGACCGCTGAACGCCCGCGGCCGGGAACGGGCCGAGGCACTGGTCCCGATCCTGGCCGCCTACGGTGTCAGCCGGGTCGCCACCTCCCCTTCCGTGCGATGCCTCGACACGGTCCTGCCGTATGCCGTGGCTGCCGGAGTGCGGGCCCGGCTCAAGTCGGGGCTGTCCGAGGAGGGTTTCGCCGAGCGGCCTGAGCGGGCCCCCTACCACCTGACCCGGCTGCTGGAGCGCGGAAACGCGGTGGTCGTGTGCAGCCACGGGCCAGTGCTGCCCGTGCTTCTCGAACAGCTTGCCCTGATAGCCGACCCGGAAGGCACTGACGAGAACGACGAGAACGACGAGAACGACGAGAACGACGAGAACACAGCCAGGACCAGCCTGACAAAGGCGGCTCACAGCGGCATGGGCAAGGGCGAGGTTCTGGTTGCCCACCTGGTCGGGACCGGGGTGCAGGCCCGCGTCGTCGACGTCGAGCGTCACCCTTCGCCCTGAGCCGCTTGACTCCCGCTTGGGGTGCTGTTCACCTCCTCCTCATGGCCGGGCCCGCCAACGGACACCTGAACGCCTTGTTTCATTCATGTGGCGTTCATCTGCCACCAAGCGGCCCGTCATACAGCCTCAATATCCTCTTCCCGGCGGGCACCATCGCACGCCGAATTTTCCCTGCTGTGGAGAGGCTCCAAAAACGTGAAAATCCAGTCTCGTCGGCGGCTCGCCAGTGTCACGGGCGTTGCCCTGGTCGGCACGTTCGCCATTTCTGGCTGCGGTTCTGACAACAACTCGAGTGCTTCCCCGAGCGCGGGCGCCGCAAAGGCCAGCGCGGTCGACTGCGCCAAAGGCACTCTGAGCGGCGAGGGCTCATCGGCCCAGAAGAATGCCATCGAACAGGCCATCACCGACTTCCAGACGGCCTGCCCAGGCGCGACTGTCAACTACAACCCGACAGGCTCCGGCGCCGGGATCAAGCAGTTCATCGCGGGCCAGGTCGGCTTCGCCGGTTCCGACTCGGCGCTGAAGACCAAGCCCAAAGAGGGCGCGAGCAACATCGAGCAGGCCGACGCAGACAAGACCTGTGGCTCTCCGGCCTGGAACATCCCGATGGTCACCGGCCCGATTGCCGTCGCCTACAACGTCAAGGGTGTCGACAAGCTGATCCTGACCCCCGCCGTGACCGCCAAGATCTTCGACGGCACCATCAAGACGTGGAATGACCCGGCGATCGCGGCCATCAACCCGGGCATCACCCTCCCGGCAACTCCGATCACCGTGTTCTTCCGGTCTGACGAGTCCGGCACGACTGAGAACTTCACCAAGTACCTCAACACGGCCGCCCCCAAGGAATGGACCGCAAAGCCCGCCAAGAAGTGGACCGGCAAGGGTCAGGGCAAGGAGAAGTCCGCCGGAGTCGCCAGCGGGGTGAAGGCCACCGATGGCGGTATCACCTACGTCGAGTGGTCCTACGCCAAGGACAACAACCTCGGCATCGCCCAGATCGACAACGGCGCGGGACCCGTCGAGCTCAGCGGCGCAGCAGTCGGCAAGGCCGTCAGCGCTGCCAAGCAGACCGGCACCGGCAACGACCTCTCGCTGAAGCTGGACTACGCCACCAAGGAGGCCGGGGCCTACCCGATCCTGCTGGTGACCTACGAGATAGTCTGCTCCAAGGGAAAGGACCCGGCCCAGGCCAAGCTGACCAAGGCGTTCCTGAAGTCCTTTGCCGCAGCCGACATGCAGACCAAGCTCCAGGAGATCGGCTATGCGCCGCTCCCCACAGACATCCAGGCCAAGGTCCTCACCTCGGTGAACGCCCTGTCCTGATCCCGCAACAGACAGGTTCGAGCTGATGTCCAGTACCACCGGCGCCTCTATCGTGGATCAGGCCCGCGACCCCCTGGGGAACAACACCCCCCAGGGGGACCGTGCCTCCACGGGACGGCTTGGCGACCGCCTCTTCGGCGGCACGGCCAAAGGCGCCGGTGTGCTGGTCATTGCCCTGGTCACCTTGACCGCGGTCTTCCTGCTATCCCAGGCGCTGCCAGCCCTGGGCAAGAACGGGGCCAACTTCCTGACTTCCACGGAGTGGAACGTCGACGGCAGCAACCCTCGCTTCGGCATTGCCAACCTGCTCTGGGTGACGGTCGCATCCTCGGTGATCGCCATGATCATCGCCGTGCCCGTGGGCGTGTGCGTCGCCCTGTTCATCACCCAGTACTCCCCACCGTGGCTCAGCCAGCCGGCCGCCGGGCTGATCGACCTGCTCGCGGCTGTGCCGTCGATCGTGTACGGCATCTGGGGTGCGTTCGTCTTCGGCCCGCACATCACGGGCCTGCAGAATGTGGTCAACACGCTGTTCGGCTGGCTGCCCTTCTTCGGCAACGAGACCGGCGGGGTGAGCAGCAGCGGCACCATCTTCTTCATCGGCATCGTCCTGTCCATCATGGTTCTGCCGATCGTCACCGCACTGTCACGTGAGGTCTTCGCCCAGACCCCCGTCACGCACAAGGAGGGCGCCCTGGCTCTGGGCGCGACCCAGTGGGAGATGATACGCACCGCGGTCCTGCCGTTCGGCAAGCCCGGCGTGATCAGTGCCTCGATGCTCGGCCTCGGCCGCGCGCTGGGTGAGACCGTTGCCGTCCTGATCATCCTGTCCTCGCTGGCGAACGACACGAAGTGGTCCTGGTCGGTCTTCAACGGCGGCGAGACCTTCGCCTCCAAGATCGCCAACAACGCGGCCGAGTTCGACTCACCCCAGAAGTCCGGGGCCTTCATCGCAGCCGGGCTGGTGCTGTTCATCCTCACCTTTGTGGTCAACGCGATCGCCCGCGTCGTGATCGAGCGCAGAAAAGCCTTCAGCGAATGACGGTAGCGGACCTGACATCAGGCTCGAGCCTGAGCTCCGCCAGACAGTGGCGGCCCGAGCTGGGGCTGGGTCACAGGTCCCGCGCCCGAGAGGCGCGGAACCTGCTGGCCCGCGTGGTGATGTGGACGGCGTTCCTGATCGCCCTCATCCCTCTCGCCTGGATCCTGTGGACCGTGATCACCCGTGGGATCGGGCTCGTTCTCGAGCCCGTGTGGTGGAACAACTCCCAACGCGGTATCACCTCACGAATGGTCGGCGGCGGCGCGGCGCACGCCATCCAGGGCACCCTCCTGATGGCTTTGGTCACGGCAGTGATGGCCGTGCCGGTCGGGGTGATGACGGCCATCTACCTGGTGGAGTACGGCCGCGGACGGCTCGCCAAGACCGTGAGCTTCATGGTCGACATCCTGACCGGCATCCCGTCCATCGTCGCGGCGCTGTTCATCTATGCCGTCTGGGTGACGACCTTCGGACTCCAGCGCGTCGGTTTCGCCGTGTGCCTCGCGCTGGTGATGCTGATGATCCCGGTCATCGTGCGTTCGACCGAGGAGATGCTCAAGCTCGTGCCGAACGAGCTGCGCGAGGCGTCGTACGCCCTCGGGGTGCCCAAGTGGAAGACGATCGCCAAAGTCGTCCTGCCCACGGCCTTCTCCGGCATCGTCACCGGGATCCTGCTGGGCTTGGCCCGGATCATGGGAGAGACCGCCCCGCTGCTGATCCTGGGTCCCTACACCGCGAATCTCGCGACGAACCTCTTCGGCGGCTTCATGGCGACGCTTCCCACGATGATCAACACCAACCGGGTGGAAAGCTTGCAACCGGCCATTGACCGCACCTGGGCGTCCGCGTTTACGCTCATCCTGGTGATCCTGCTCCTCAACCTGGCCGGACGTCTGGTGGCACGCACCAGCAAGGTCAGGAACTGACCGGCCACACGGTCCCGCCCACCCCGTTCAGACCCGAAGGACGACAATAACCTCATGGCCAAGCGCATCGACGTCAAGGACCTCAACGTCTTCTACGGCTCCTTCAAGGCGATCGAGGACGTCTCGATGACTGTCGAGCCCCGCTCGGTGACGGCGTTCATCGGCCCGTCCGGCTGCGGCAAGTCCACCCTGCTGCGCACGCTGAACCGCATGCACGAGGTCATCCCCGGCGGGCGGGTCGAAGGGTCGGTCCGCCTCGATGACGCCGACATCTACGGGTCGGACGTGGACCCTGTGGCAGTACGACGCACCGTCGGCATGGTCTTCCAGCGGCCGAACCCGTTCCCGACGATGTCGATCGGGGACAACGTGGCGGCAGGACTGCGGCTGAACGGCATGAAGGACAAGAAGATCCTCGCTGAGAAGATCGAGGCCTCGCTGCGCAGCGCGAACCTGTGGAACGAGGTCAAAGACCGGCTCAGCAAGCCCGGCGCAGGGCTCTCCGGTGGTCAGCAACAGCGGCTGTGCATCGCCCGCGCCATTGCCGTCGCTCCTCAGGTGCTGCTGATGGACGAGCCCTGTTCGGCCCTGGACCCGATCTCGACACTGGCCATCGAGGACCTCATCGGCGAGCTGAAGAGCACATACACGATCGTGATCGTGACCCACAACATGCAGCAGGCTGCCCGGGTCTCGGACCGGACCGGCTTCTTCAACCTGGCCGCGACGGGAAAGCCCGGGCGGTTGATCGAGATGGACGACACCCAGAAGATGTTCAGCAACCCGACAGAACGCACCACCGAGGACTACATCTCCGGACGCTTCGGCTGACCCTCGCTCGTTTCAGGCGGGTTCGCGTCTCAGGCCGGGCAGCCGATCGTCACCCGCGACGCGAAAGTGGCCGTGGGCATGAAGCCCACCAGATCGCCACCGGGGGTCCAGTCCACGGCTGGCGGGCCGCTGCACCATGCTGCCTGCATCGGCTGCGCCGCACCGCTGCCTCAGGAGCGGCAGTACGCCAGCCCGGCGCTGCCGCGGGACGTTTGGCTACATATGGCAGAGGCGGTCGTTCTGTGGCAGGGCGCCGAACAGCGCGTGGGAGGACGAGAACAGCAGACCCTTCCACCAGGTCAGCAGGTTCCAGGTGGTGGCTCCGACCAGGGCCGAGGCGATGATGTTCAGGCTGAAGGTGCCGGAGGGATGGGCGATGAGACCACTGCCGAAGGGCTGGCGATCTTGGTGCCGATGAAAGCCCCGCCAAAGTTGAAGAACGCGGCCATCAGCAGGGCGATCCGCGGCGTCAGCACCCGGGTCGAGACCGAGGTTACGATGGCGTTGGCGGCTGAACAGCTCGCCCACCAGCCGCTGGTACGCCTGGTACTCCTGGTACTCCTGGTACTCCTGGTTTTTGAGGCGGCTGTTCTCGCGGCGAGACGCCGAGGATGCCGTCCACCTCATCCTGGCCCAGTGGCCCATCGCTGGAGGTCGCCGCCACCACCAGCTCGCTGACCAGCTCGATCTCGGACTCCAGCGCGTCATCGGTGAGCGCGTCATCGGTGAGCGCGTCATCGGGGTCTTGACCAGGCGATCCAGCGGCAGGCATATTTCCAATGTACCCGCAGTAACGTGCCGAAAGGGTGTGAGTGTGTGACGTCGGGCCGGGAGCGCCTCACGGCACGTGGCCGCTCGTAGCGGCTTGATTTGGGACCCGGGGCTGCCGCGGCCCGACGTAAGAAAACTGTAACCCCGCCAGGGGCTCCATGGCGAAAATCCGTCAGAGAAGATCGCCGTTGCGCCAGAGCCGGGCACAGGTCTCCAGGTCATCCGCGGTGGTCAGCATGGACGCCGCGCGCCGGGTCTGGGCAGAGCCCCATTGCGGGTCCTGCCCCTCTGCGTCGTTGGCACGCTGGGCGCGCCCGGCCGAGACCACCCGACAGAAGCCGGAGGCCCGCAGCAGCGCGATCGCCAGGTCGCCCTCGAAGATGCCGGTCAGGATGGCATCTGTCAGCTCCTGCAGCTCCGCCGGCCCCGGAGGCTCGGCAACCCCGGCCACCACATGCGGAACGTCGGCGAACCGTATCCCGGCCGCGTAGTCCGCGCTGGCCCCCACCGGGTCCCGGCGCACCCATTCGCGCAGGGCATACAGCCGCCACAGGGCGCCTGGCAGGGTCCGGGCAGGACGGGCGGCCCACAGCTCGGCGATGGTGGAGAGCCCGAGGTCATCGACCAGCGCGACGAGCCTGGACGTGAGCTCGGGATCGTGGGCCGCCCTGCCGGTCCGGACGATGACCGCGGCGGTCTCGTGGGCGACCTCGGTGACCCGCGCCGGGTCAAGAGACTCCGCGCCGCCCCGGGAGTCCATCGAGACCGGGGCGAAGAACGCCGGTCGCCGGGGGTTCGCCCGGCCCTGGTTGCTCTGATCCATGCACCAATTTTCGCATGGTTTCGAACCAACCGACCCTGCCCGGCTTCCGACCAACCGGGACGACGGGTGGGCAGGGACGACGGCCAGCTAGAGGGGTTCGAAGGCGGTGACGGTGAGGACGGCTTCGCCGGCCTCGTCGGAGGCCGCCAGGTCGACGGTGGCGGTGATGGCCCAGTCGTGGTCGCCGGCGGGGTCGTCGATGACCTGGCGGACGGCCCAGAGCCGTTCATGGTCGTCCCTGGCGATCTGCAGCATCTGCGGGCCGCGGGCATCCGGACCGGTGCCCAACCACTCGTGATCCTCGAAGTACGCCTGTATGCCGTCCTCCCACGCCTCCTCGCCGAAGTCCGGGTCCAGCTCGCCGAGGTCGATCCACCGACGCAGGGCAGCCAGCTCCACCCGACGGTACATCGCGTTGCGAACCAGCACCCGGAAGGCGCGTTCGTTGGCGGTGATCGGCCTGGGCTGCGCCGCAAGCGAGTCCGGCGTGATCTCGCCCATGAGATTCCCCGGGTCGTCGGGGTCGCTCAGCTGTTCCCACTCGTCCAGCAGGCTGGAGTCGGTCTGCCGGACGACCTCGCCGATCCACTCGATCAGGTCGGTCAGCTCTTCGGTCTTGGCGCTGTCCGGGACAGTCTGGCGCAGCGCCTTGTAGGCGTCCGACAGGTACCGCAGCACCATCCCCTCCGAGCGGGTCAGGCCGTAGAACTGGACAAGCTCCCCGAAGGTCATCGCCCGCTCGAACATGTCCCGCAGCACCGACTTCGGCGACAGCTCGGTCTCGGCGATCCACGGGTGCCCCTGGCGGTACATCTCATAGGTGGCCTCGAGCAGCTCGAGCAGCGGCTTGGGCCAGGTGATCTCGTCGAGCAGCTCCATCCGCTCGTCGTACTCGATGCCCTCGGCCTTCATCTGCGCGATGGCCTCGCCGCGGGCCTTGTGCCGCTGCGCCGTGAGGACTGGTCGCGGGTCCTCCAGGGTGGCTTCCAGGATCGAGACCACGTCCAGGGCGTAGGTCGGCGACTCGCGATCCAGCACGTCGAACGTCGCGAGCGCGAAGGTCGACAGCGGCTGGTTGAGGGCGAAGCCGAACTGCAGGTCCTCGGTGACCCGCATCGTGCGACCGGTCTCGTCCGGCGGCTCGAGCCGCTGCACCACGCCGGCGCTCAGCAGAGTCCGGTAGATCTGGATGGCACGCCGGGACAACCTGGCCTGGTTGCGCGGCTCCTCATGGTTGTCCCGCAGGAGCCGGCGCATCGACTCGAACGGATCTCCCTCTCGCTCAATGACATTGAGCAGCATGGAGTGGCTGACCCGCATCCGCGAGACCAGCGGCTCGGGTTCGGCGTCGACCAGCCTCTCGAACGTCGCCTTGTTCCAGCTGACGAAACCCTCCGGGGGCTTCTTGCGCTGGATCTTGCGGAGCTTCTTCGGGTCGTCACCGGCCTTGGCCACGGCCTTGGCGTTCTCCACGTCGTGGTCCGGCGCCTGCACCACCACCGACCCGGACGTGTCATACCCGGCCCGTCCGGCGCGACCGGCGATCTGGTGGAACTCGCGGGCCTTCAGCACCCGCTGGCGCGAGCCGTCGTACTTGGACAGCCCGGTGAAGACCACCGTGCGGATCGGCACGTTGATCCCGACGCCGAGGGTGTCGGTGCCGGCGATGACCTTGAGCAGCCCGGCCTGGGCGAGCTGTTCGACGAGGCGACGATACTTCGGCAGCATCCCGGCGTGGTGGACCCCGATCCCGTGACGTACCAACCTGGACAGCGTCTTGCCGAAGCCGGAGGAGAACCTGAACCCGCCGATCAGGACGGCGATGGCGTCCTTCTCCTCGCGGGTGCAGACGTTGACAGACATCATCGCCTGAGCCCGCTCGAGGGCCGACGCCTGGGTAAAATGCACGACATAGATCGGGGCCTGATGGGTGGCCAGCAGCTCCTCGAGGGTCTCGTGCAGCGGGGTGATGGCATAGGAGTAGCTCAACGGCACCGGCCGCTCGACCGAGGTCACCACGGCCGTGGTGCGCCCGGTGCGCCGGGTCAGGTCGGCCTCGAACCGCTCGACGTCGCCCAGGGTCGCCGACATCAGGATGAACTGGACCTGGGGAAGCTCAAGGATCGGCACCTGCCAGGCCCAGCCCCGCTCCGGTTCGGCATAGAAGTGGAACTCGTCCATGACGACCTGGCCGATGTCGGCTCCGGCCCCCTGTCGCAGCGCGATGTTGGCCAGCACCTCGGCGGTGCAGCAGATGATCGGAGCATGGCTGTTGACCGAGGCGTCGCCGGTCAGCATGCCGACGTTCGCGGCACCGAAGATGTCGCACAGGGCAAAGAACTTCTCGGACACCAGGGCCTTGATCGGCGCCGTGTAGAAGGTGCGCTTGCCCTGGGCCAGCGCGGCGAAGTGCGCCCCGGTCGCCACCAGGGTCTTGCCCGAGCCGGTGGGCGTCGACAGGATCACGTTCGAGCCCGTCATGATCTCGATGACGGCCTCTTCCTGGGCCGGGTACAGCGTGATCCCCTGCTGCCCGACCCAGGCTTCGAACGCGTCATACAGGGCATCGGGCTCGGGAGGCGCAGGGATCTGATCGGTGAGCAGCATAAGGACTCCATGGTGCCTCACCGCACGACCTGGCCTTCAGCCCGTATGCCGCCCGACCACCCCCGCCGGCCGCCTGCGGGGTCAGCGGTCGGGGAGGGCGTCAGTCGTCAAAGAGGTCAGAGAGGAACGACTTCTTCTTGCGGGGCTTGTAGGACCCGCCGTCACGGCGGTCGTCATACCGTGGCCTGTCGTCATGGTGGGATCTGTCGTCATACCGCGGCGGCTGGGCTGCGGGGGGCGAGGTGACTGCCGGAGCGGCGTGCCAGGCGTTCTCTGCATCCGAAAGCCGCTCGAGCTCACCCTTGTCCAGGAACAGCCCACCACAGCCGGTGCACTGGTCGACCAGAATCCTGTTCCGCTCGTAGCTCTTCATCTCACTGCTGCATTTCGGGCATGTAAGGCTCATACGGTCGCAACGCACCCCCCCGCCGCAAGGTTCCGTGTCAGGCCGCGTCAGTCCGACTCCCGCGGCGACCACCAACGGCAGGCCGAGAAGCCGTGCTCAGGTCGGTCGGTCGGTGGCCAAGCCCTCCTCGCGCAGGCGCGGCTCGGTCCGACGCTCCGGATGGATGCCGCCCTTGTCCGCGTAGAAGGCGCGAACCAGGTCCATGTCGGCCCTGATATCGCCGGACGGCATGAACGAGGGGCCGAACCCCAGGGTGTGGGTGGGCCCGTCGATGAAGCCCAGGCTGATCGGCAGGCCGCTCTGCCGGGCGATGCGGTAGAAGCCGGACTTCCAGTAGTCACGCTTCTTGCGGGTGCCCTCGGCGGCGATGATCAGCAGGAACGGCTCGCCCCTGCCGGCCTCGGCGAGCAGGTCACGCACCACGGCGCCGGGGTTGTCGCGATCCAGCGAGATACCGCCGTTGGCCCTCAGCAGCGGGCCGAGCGGCGTACGCATGATCTCGGCCTTGATCAGCACGCGCGGAGGGACGCCGCCGCTCCACATGAGCAGCAGCATGGCGACCCAGTCCCAGTTGGACGTGTGCGGTGCGCCGACCAGGATGCCGGCGCTGGGGACCTCGCCCACCGTGTGCCAGCGGGTCAGCCGCAACGTCAGCCGAGCAAATGCCTTGCGCACGATCAGGCCTCTCCCTGTGACACCCGGACGGGCCCAGAGTAATCGCGGCGGCCACGATTTTCAGGATCGCGCTCCGGATCTCCTGACCGTCTACCACGCACAGCCGGCGGATGCCCCGATGCCGGTCCCAGCCCTGGCCGCACCACCGGGCTGGGGCCTCTCCGACGCCTTTCTGAGGGCTGGAAAGCCGGTCAGCTCGTCGGCCCGCTGCTCTCGTCCACGTCGACGACGACCTCGTTGCGACGCAGGAACCAGGGCTTGAACGGCGGGTCGAAGCGGGCGAAACGAGGGGTCCCGACCGCCTTCAGCCCCTCCGCCTCGATCGCTGTGAGCAAGTCAGAGCAATGGTGTTCGTAGGAGTCCAGCGACCAGCGTCCGGAGTATCGCGCGACGGCCGCCAGGCTGGGCGGCACGGTGCGGATCCTCACTTTCGGGTCGATCGGTGCTGGGGCGGTCGCCGCGGTCAGGGAGGCCGGCAGGACGAACGCGACGGCATACCCGCCTTCATCGCTCTCGTGCTGTATGACGGGTGCGGTCATCGCCACCTTCTGGGCGGCGCCGGCCGACTGGACCACCGGGGCAGTCATCGGCACCGAGGTCCGTGAGCGGTTCTGGCCGCTGATATACCCGAAGAGCGACCGGAAGGCCTCATTTCCGGCCTGTTCAAAAGGCAGACGGACGGTGACCTCGGCCACGACATGGGATGGGTACCGGCGCAGCTCGAACCCGTCATACCGGCGTACCACCTTGAAAGGCTGTTCTTCGGTCACATCTGGTCACATTACTGCGAGGAGCGTATTGCGTCACCAGGGCAACGCCAAGAGTTGGCCATGAAGTTGGCACAGGCCCCCTCCCGCCGCAACCGGCACTCGGCGTCGGGCGACGAGGGCGAGGAATGCGGCACGCGGACGGCTCCGTGGCGGTGGCCGATGACGACCGACCAGGCTGAGCCTGAGCCGGCCAGAGGGTGGTGGGTCGCGGTCTGAGCGGCCTCGAGATACCCCGATACCCCGATACCCCGACCGCGTGATGACTGGAGAGCTGAGAAGCAAGATCGACCGCATCTGGGACGCGTTCTGGTCCGGGGGCATCTCCAACCGCTGGAGGTCATCGAGCTGATCACCTACCTGCTCTTCATCCGGCGGCTCTACGACCTGCACACCCTCGCCGAGAACAAGGCAAACCGCACCGGCAAGCCGATCGAGAAGCCGGTCTTCCCCGACGGGGCCGACGAGCAGGGCCGACGAGCAGGGCCGGCCGTGGTCGGATCTGCGCTGAGTCAGAGCTTAAGGACTTCGACCCAGCCGTGATGTTCGAGATCGTGGACAGCCGGGTCTTCCTCTTCCTGCGCACCCTCGGTGTCGACGGCTCGACGTACTCCCAGCACATGGAGGGCGCCCGGTTCACGGTCCCGACCGCGGGCCTCTTGGTCAAGGCGGTCGACATGCTGTCCCACCTCCCGATGCGGGACCGCGACAACAACGGCGAACATGTTGGGCAAGATCGCCTCTGCCGGGTCCACGGGCAGTTCCGGACTCCGCGGCACATCATCGGGCTGATGGTCGAGATGACAGCCCCCGGCCCGCAAGACGAGTCTGTGACCCGGCTTGCGGCACCGGGGGGTTCCTGGTCGCCGCGGTTCGAGACGACTGCCAGGGATCTGCTGGCCATCGTGAGGACCAGGAAGACCGAGCTGTTGTTCCTGGCGCTCTTCCTGCGCCTGTTCAAGCCGGGCGGTCAGGCGGCGATCATCGTGCCGACGGGGTGCTGTTCGGGTCCAGCAAGGCGCACAAGGAGCTGCGCCGGATGCTGGTGGAGGAACATCAGCTCAAGGCCGTGGTCAAGCTTACGTCCGGTGTCTTCAATCCGTATGCCGGCGTGTCGACCGCCATCCTGTTCTTCACCAAGTCCAACTCCGGTGGCACCGACAACGTCTGGTTCTACGACGTGCAGGCCAACGGGATGAGTTTGGACTACAAGCGCACGCCGTGTTGGCGCAGGACAAGCTCGGCCCGGTGCCGTCCGGTGAGTTCTACCAGGGCGATCACGCGAAGAACAACCTGCCGGACTGCCCTGAGCGGTGGGCGGACCGGGAGTGCACAAAGCTGCAGCGCAAGCGGACCGACCAGAGCTTCTGCGTCCCCAAGGCCGACATCGTCGCCCAGGGAGACGACCTGTCCTTGAACCGCTACAAGGAAGCAGTCCACAACGAGACCGAGCACCACGACCCTGGGGAGATCATCGCCGACCTCGAAAAGCTCGAAGTCGACATCGAGCGGGACCTCGAGCAGGCGCGCTTCGCTCGGCGCGTCGAAGCCGTTCAGGTCTCGCGCGCGTTCATCACGCTAGCCATGAGGAGCTCGATTCCCTGTTCGCGTCTCTGCAATCGCGGTCGTTTTCTGGGCGGCTTGACATGGCGTGGCGCGTGCGGTCAGGGCTTTTCGCGACGGCCATGGGAAGCTGAGGTGCATCGGCTCGGTGGCAACGATGAATCGTTTCATCGTTGACCTGGGCGCCAAGGACGAAGCGGACCACCCGCCACACTCGCTTCCGATGCATCGGGAGTCGATGCGCGGGCCCCAGCATTTCTCGCAATGGGAGCCCGAGTCTTTGTGGTGCGTCGGTACGCCAAACGCTGGACTATGTCGGCGAATTCGCCTACAATTAGCACATCAGTTCGAGATCAGGAGCACCAGACGTTCATCGGAGGTGACGGGCATGGCGGAAGCGACAGACATCATGGCGACCGCCTTGTTGTCGGCTCAGTCGGCCCAGTCGGTGCCGTCGGCCCAGTCGGCCGCCGATGCCGACGCCGACGCCGTCGTCGATCCGGTAGGTGGTTTTGTGAGGTCGACGGCTGGTCCTACCCCTGAGATAGCGGCCGCGGTGGCGGCTCAGCTGGAGATGGTGCTGGGTGCTGCGCGGCCGGGCGGGTTGTGCGGGGTCAGCAG
>JACMPC010000031.1 GCA_014377705.1 Dermatophilaceae bacterium | reverse complement strand
GTGTCGTGGGTGAGGGGTACGGCCACCACGTCCTTGCGCACACCCAGGTGAGTGGCCGCGAGGTCGCTGAACTTCTCAGCGATCGTCTGCCACGCGTCCCAGTCGGTGCGGGTCTGCCACGGGGGCGCGATCGCGGGATTGAAGGAGTGCACGAACGGGTGCATGTCGGTGGTGTTGAGGTCGTGCTTCTCGTACCAGGTCGCCGCCGGGAGGACGACGTCGGAGAAGATCGTGGTGCTGGTCTGACGGAAGTCGATCGTCATCAACAGGTCGAGCTTGCCCTCGGGCGCCTCGTCTCGCCATTTCACGTCGACCGGGCGCTGGTCCTCGGGCGTCTCGGTCGCCCTCACCGATGAGTCGGTGCCGAGCAGGTGCTTGAGGAAGTACTCGTTGCCCTTGCCGGACGAGCCGAGCAGGTTCGCCCGCCAGATGGACAGGATCCGCGGGTAGTTCTGTGGCGCATCGGGATCCTCACCAGCGAAGTCGAGCTCGCCGGCTTTCAGCTGGTCGACGACGTACTCCCCCACAGGCTTGCCGGCGGCCGCTGCGTCGTCGCTGAGATCGAGAGGGTTGCGGTCGAACGTGGGGTATGACGGCATCCAGCCCATCCGGGCGCTCTGGGCGATCACGTCGGCGGTGGACTTGCCCGCCAGCTGGCCGGAGCCGGTGGTGGCCGAGAGGGTGTCGGCGCCGAACTGGTCGTAACGGAACTGGTTGGTGTGCAAGTACCAGTAGGCGGTCTGGATCATGTTGCGCGGCGGACGATTCCAGTCGAGCGCGTTGGCCACCTGGTTGTAACCGGTGAGTGGGCGCACCTTCTCCTGCCCGACGTAGTGCGCCCACCCGCCGCCATTGACTCCCTGGCAGCCGGTGAGATTGGTCAGAGTGAGGAACGCGCGGTAGATCGTGTCGGAGTGGAACCAGTGGTTGGTGCCGGCCCCCATCACGATCATCGAACGGCCGCGCGACTCTTCGGCGTTCGCGGCGAACTCCCGCCCGATCCGGGCTGCGGTCGAGGCTGGGACGCCGGTGATCACTTCCTGCCATGCGGGCGTGTACGGCGACTCAGCGTCGTCGTAACTGCTGGCCCACTCCCCCGGCAGCCCGTCACGGCCGACGCCGTACTGAGCGAGCAGCAGGTCGAAGACCGTGGTGACGAGGTGGCCGTCGATCCGGCGGGTCGGGACACCTCGCGGGAGGTCGGCGGCCGCACCGTCCGGGGTGTCGAAGCGCGGCATCCGCACCAGCACGGTCTCCTGCGCGCCGTCGAGCAGCGAGAGCTGAGGATCCACCTCGCCGAGCTCGAGATTCCATCGGCCGACACCGGCGTCGCCGTAGCGGTGACCGAGTGAGCCGTTCGGGACGACCGGCTCGCCGGTACCTGCGTCGATGAGAACGGTCTTGAAGGCGGCGTTCTCCTCCGTCGAATCGGTCGAGGCCAGGTCCGAGGCCGTCAGGAACTTGCCTGCGGTGAAGGCCCCGTCACCAGTGTCATCGAGCTTCACCAGGTAGGGCAGGTCGGTGTAGGTCTTGACGTACTCGGTGAAGTACGGCGTCTGTCGGTCGATGAAGAACTCCTTGAGCACCACGTGCCCCATCGCCATCGCCAGCGCGGCGTCGGTGCCGGGTCTGGCGGGCAGCCACTCGTCGGCGAACTTGACGTTGTCGGCGTAGTCGGGGGCGACCGCGATGACCTTCTGGCCGCGGTACCGCGCCTCGGTCATCCAGTGCGCATCAGGCGTGCGGGTGACCGGGAGGTTGGAACCCCACATGATCAGGTAGCTGGCGTTCCACCAGTCGCCCGACTCCGGGACATCGGTCTGGTCGCCGAAGACCTGCGGAGAGGCCACTGGCAGATCTGCATACCAGTCGTAGAAGCTCAGCATCGAGCCGCCGATCAGATTCACGAACCGTGCACCCGATGCGTGCGAGACCATCGACATGGCCGGGATCGGCGAGAACCCAGCGACCCGGTCGGGCCCATACTTCTTGATCGTGTGGACGTGTGCGGCAGCGACGATCTCGCTGGCCTCCTCCCACGTGGCGCGCACAAGTCCGCCCTTGCCGCGGGCGGACTTGTAGGCCCTCGCCCGCTGCGGGTTCTCCACGATGTGCTCCCACGCGCGCACCGGGTCGCCGTCGTGCTGGGACTTGGCTTCGCGGAACATCTGCAGCAGCACACCGCGCACATACGGGTAGCGGACCCGGGTTGGTGAGTAGGTGTACCAGGAGAACGCCGCACCGCGAGGGCACCCACGAGGCTCGTACTCCGGAGAGTCCGGCCCGACCGAGGGGTAGTCGGTCTGCTGGGTCTCCCACGTGATGATCCCGTCCTTGACGTAGACCTTCCACGAACAGGACCCGGTGCAGTTGACCCCATGGGTGGAGCGCACCACCTTGTCATGGCTCCACCGGTCCCGGTAGAAGTCGTCAGCCTGGCGACCACCCACCTTCGACAAGGTTCGGAGGTCCTCCGAGACCGTGCCGCGGGTGAAGAACCGGCGGCTGCGCACCAACGCCTCACTCAGTGGGCCGTCCAGACCCGGCGGACCAGGCCGTCCCGAGCTGTCCGTGTTGCCGGTGTTGGGGCGATCTTGGGCAGTCGTCATGCGTCAGCCATCTCGTCGTCGTGTCGGCGCGCAGTTGCGCGCACCGTGGTCAGGGTCAGCAGAAGCGTCAGGGCTGCGGTGACGGCCAGCAGCACCAGACCGATGGCATAGGAATCGGTGCGGCCGTAGATGTAGCCCATGACCAGTGGTGGGACGAATCCGCCCAACCCACCGGCTGCGCCGACCAGCCCGGTCACGCCGCCGACCCGGGAAGGATCAGTGACCTGGGCGATCAGTGCGAAGGTGGCGCCGGTGCCCGAACCCAGTGCCATGGCCATGACCAGGAATGCGATGGCTCCCAACGGTTCCAGGACCGGTGTCGTGGACGCGACCGCGGCACCGACCACGACCACGGAGTATCCGCCGGCCAGGACCGGAATCGGGCCCACCCTGCC
>JACMPC010000249.1 GCA_014377705.1 Dermatophilaceae bacterium | reverse complement strand
GCTGACTGTGCTGCGCAGGCATGTGGTCGGGGGGCCGCCCGGCGTGGCAGACATGGTCCAGGAGGTTCTGGCCGGCCTGGTGGGCCTGGAGGGACCGTTACGCTTTTCCCGGGATCGAACCACCGATTTTGTCGGCGCGATCCTGCTCGGCCTGGGCCTGATGACCGCGCTGACCACCGTCTATCTCGCCATGCGTCCCCCCAACCCGCGTTCGGAGCTGACCGATGCGGACGAGGCGGCCATCCGCGCACTGCTACGCCGTAGTCCGGACTCCCTGGGCTATTTCAACCTTCGCCGCGACAAGAGCGTGGTCTGGTCCGAGTCGGGGAAGTCCGCGATCGCCTACCGGGTCGTGTCGGGGGTGATGCTGGCCAGTGGCGACCCCCTGGGAGACCCGGAGGCCTGGCCAGGGGCGATCAGCAGCTTCCTGGCGGAGGCCAAGCTGCACGCCTGGACGCCTGCGGTCATCGGGTGCTCGGAGCGGGCGGGCAACGTCTGGTGCCGGGCCACCGGCTTCGGTGCTCTGGAGCTGGGTGACGAGGCGGTGGTCGACGTGGCGACCTTCTCGCTCGAGGGGCGGCCGATGCGCAACGTCCGGCAGATGGTGAAACGGATCGAGCGGGCCGGCTACACCACTGAGGTGCTGCGGGCGGGGGACGTCTCGGAGGGGGAGCGACGGCGGGCTCTGGTCGACGCGGACGCCTGGCGGGGCACAGAGACCGAGCGGGGGTTCTCGATGGCCCTGGGCCGGCTGGTGGACCCCGTTGACCCCGACTGCGTCTTCGTGGTGGCACGCCAGGACGGAGTGATGCGGGGGTTCCTTCAGTTCGTTCCCTGGGGACCCGACGGCATGTCCCTGGATCTCATGCGCCGGGACCGTACCGCTGACGCCGGCGTGAACGAGCTGCTCATCGTGGATGCGTTGAGGTCCTGCCCGGCGCTAGGGGTCACCCGCGTCTCGCTCAACTTTGCGGTCTTTCGCTCGGCGCTCGAACGTGGAGAGCGCCTTGGAGCCGGGCCGTTCCTGCGTGGGTGGCGCAGGGTTCTGCTGTTTGCCTCCCGCTGGTTCCAGATCGAGAGCCTGTACCGTTTCAACGCCAAGTTCCAGCCGACCTGGGAACCGCGTTTCGTGGTCTATCCGGCCACCCGGGACCTGCCGCGGATCGTGGTCGCAGCCCTTGAGGCCGAGGCATTCCTGACCTGGCCGCACCTGCGGCGACTGAGCGAGGTGTGACATGGGCACTCTGGTGATGGGCGTCCTCAACGTCACTCCCGATTCCTTCAGCGACGGTGGCAGGTGGTTCACCCCAGGGGCCGCCGTGGCTCATGGGATGCACCTTCTGGAGCAGGGCGCCGACATCCTGGATGTGGGCGGTGAGTCCACCCGGCCCGGTGCTGACCGGCCGATCGAGGAGGAGGAGCTGGACCGGGTCATCCCGGTGATCCGTGAGCTCGCCCGGGCCGGAGCGCGGGTCTCGGTCGACACCATGAGGGCCTCGGTGGCAGCGCAGGCTGTCGAGGCCGGTGCCGTCATCGTGAACGATGTCAGCGGCGGCCTGGCCGATCCCCAGATGGCAGGGGTGGTGGCATCGGCTGGTGTCCCGTTCGTGGTCATGCACTGGCGCGGCCACAGCGAGCTCATGCAGGACCGCACGTCGTATGACGACGTGGTCGTCGACGTCTGCCGCGCGCTGAGCGAACGGGTGAGCGACCTGTGCGCCCGGGGCGTGGCCCGTGACCAGCTGATCCTCGACCCGGGACTGGGCTTCGCCAAGCTGGCCGGGCACAACTGGTCACTGCTGGCGCATCTGGACGCGCTGCAGTCACTGGGGTTTCCGGTGCTCGTCGGGACCTCCCGCAAGGCGTTTCTGGGACGGCTGGGCATCCCCGAGGGCGGCGAGCCCCGGCCTCCCGCCCAGCGCGACGTGGCAACCGCCGCAACCACGGTCATCGCCGCGCTGGCAGGGGTCTGGGGGGTGCGTGTCCACGACGTGGCGTCGAGCATCGACGCGCTCCGCGTGGTTGCTGCCGTGGAGGCTGCTCGATGACGGATCGCATTGTCCTGCAAGGAATCTCGGCCCGTGGATTCCATGGGGTGCTGGACGCGGAGAAGGCCGATGGTCAGGAATTCATCGTCGATGTGACGCTGGAGGTGGACCTGAGACGAGCCGGCCGCAGCGACCTGCTGGACCACACGGTCAACTACGCCGCGGTGGCCGCCGACATCGTCGCGTTGATCACCGGGCCGTCTCTGGACCTGATCGAGACGCTGGCCGGCCAGATCGCCTCGGCTGCCCTGAAGCGGCCGCTGGTCCAGGCCGTCCAGGTCACGGTGCACAAGCCGCAGGCCCCCGTGGGAGTTCCCTTCGGAGACGTCCAGGTGGTGGTCGAGCGTTGCCGTGACGAGCCGGTGGTGATCGCCCTCGGTGCCAACCTCGGCGCGGTGCAGGCCACCCTCGAGGCCGCGGTCAGGGCGCTGGCCGACCTCGAGGGCCTGCAGCTCACCGCGGTCTCGGACCTCTTCGAGACGGACCCGGTGGGCGGTCCCGCACAGCCTGCCTACCTCAACGCCGTCATCCTCGCGCGGACCAGACTGGCACCCTTCGCACTGCTCACCGATCTGCACAAGATCGAGGCTGATCATGGCCGGGTTCGTGAGACTCGCTGGGGTGCAAGGACTCTGGACTGCGATCTCATTCAGTATGGCGCACCCGAGCGGGGGTCTGACACGGTGAGCAACGACCCCGAGCTGAGGCTGCCCCATCCCCGCGCCAGGGAGCGGGCCTTCGTCCTCGCACCCTGGGCCGCCGTCGACGCCCAGGCGGTGCTCCGGGTTGGCTCGGCGCTGGTCCCCGTCACCGAGCTGCTCTCCCGAGCCGACGGTGGCGAGGCGTCCGGCATACGGCCCGGCCCGGCCTGGAGCCCTGCATGCTGAGGGGCGGCCGCGGCGTCACCACCCGACTCGTGCTGCTGCTCGGGGTGGTCGCCTGCGGCTTCTCGTACCTGGCGCTGCGCCTCTGGACGGGGCAGGGAAACCTTCCGCTTCCGGCGTCCTGGGGCGGGCTCATCGTCCTGGTCTTCTTGGCATCGGGGGTCTTCTTCGCCGGGCTGCCGGTACGCCGTTTCCTGCGAGGACAGGCCACCAGGCCGCTCAACCCCATTCGAGCCATGCGCACCCTGGTTCTTGCTCAGGCCTGCGCCCTGACCGGGGCTGTGGTCACGGGCTGGTACACGGCCCAGGTCCTGCTGCTGCTGCCGGATCTGGACGTCTCTTCGCGCCGCACCCTGGCGATCAGGCTCGCGGCCCTGGCCGCGGGCGGAGTCCTGATGATGATCGCCGGGCTGATGGTCCAGGGGATGTGCCGGGTGGACAAGGACCACCGAGACCCGGACGGGGACCCGAACAGGCGTCCCGACCGTGATGGTCCGGAAGGGCCGGAAGGTTCACACGAGTACTGAGCCAACCGGCACACGAGCACCACAAAGCCGGCGAGTGGTGACGGGCGCGGGCACACATCAATACTGACAGACAAAGCCACATGCGCTGACGGACAAGGGCCACACGCGCTGACGGGCAGGGGCCTGCGCGAGCGCTGACAGGCAGGGCCTGCGCAAGCGATGCTGCTACTTGTCGACGTCTCCCACGACGAAGAACATCGAGCCCAGGATGGAGACCATGTCCGAAAGGAGGTTGCCTGGCAGCACAGCCGCCAGCACGGCAACATTGTTGAAGGACGCCGAGCGCAGCTTGAGCCGCCACGGGGTCTTCTCTCCGCGCGACACCAGGTAGTAGCCGTTGAAGCCCAGCGGGTTCTCGGTCTGGGTGTAGCGGTGCCCCTCGGGCACCTTCACGATCTTCGGCAGCTTGACGTTGATCGGCCCCTGCGGGAGTGATCCGAGCTTGGCCAGGCAGGCCTCGGCCAGGTCGAGGCTCACGTGGACCTGCTCCACCAGGCACTCGAGCCGGGCGAGGGCGTCGCCCTCGGTGCGGGTGACGACCCGGCCCGGGCCTCCCTCGGCGAAGAGCTCGCCGTAGGCAAGGTACGGCTCGTCGCGACGCAGGTCCATATCGACGCCTGAGGCGCGCGCGATGGGTCCGGAGACCCCGTAGGCGGTGACCATCTCGGGAGTCAGCACACCCACGCCGCGGGCTCGGGCGTGAATGATCTCATTGCCGGACAGGAGGCTCTCGAGGTCTGGCAGGCGGCTCTTGACGGCCTGGATCGCCGCGTCAACCCGCCCCAGCCAGCCGGCGGGGAGGTCGGCCTTGAGGCCACCGACCTGGTTGAACATCAGATGCATTCGCCCGCCGGTGGCTTCCTCGAGCACCGCCTGAAGCTCCTCGCGCTCGCGGAACGAGTAGAAGATCGGGGTGATCGCGCCGAGCTCGAGGGGATAGGAGCCCAGGAAAACCAGGTGGCTCATGACGCGGGTGAGCTCGGACAGCAGGGTGCGGGTCCAGGTGGCGCGCTCCGGCACCTCCATGCCGAGCATGGCCTCGACGCCCAGGACGACGCCGACCTCGTTGGCGAATCCGGAGAGCCAGTCGTGCCGGTTGGCCAGGACCATGATCTGCCGGTAGTCACGCACCTCGAACAGCTTCTCCGCGCCGCGGTGCATGTATCCGACGATCGGCTCGGCGCTGACGATGCGCTCACCGTTGACGACCAGGCGCAGGCGCAGCACACCGTGGGTGGCGGGGTGCTGCGGTCCGATGTTCAGCACCATGTCGGCGGTGGTGAGCGCAGCTGCGCCTGTCCCGACCGTGATCTCCTGCGACCCGGCGGTGAGTCCTTGCGACATGGTCATGTCGGCAGTCTGTCATGCGCGCCGACCGGGGCTTGAGCCGCCAGCCGATCAGCAGGCGGGGTCGTTGCGGGCTCTGGTTGCCCGCCCCTGACGATCGAGAGTCAGGAGAACGAGATTCTCCGGGTCCTGCAGCCGGGTGAACTTTTTCAGGGTTGACGACTCTCGCCTGGCGGGCTGGTCGATGCTGATGCAGTGCGCGTAGGTGAAGGTCGCACCAGGGGCCACCGGGATCTGGTACGTCACCTCGGCGTTGCGGTCCACGTAGGGCGCATCGGAGTGCACCCGGAGCGTGAGGCCCTTGGCTGCGACCGTGGAGTCCCGGACATCCCGTGCCGACCACCGGTTGAAGATGATGACCGGAACACCGCCTTCGTCCTTCACCCGAACGATGGTTCCGAGGTCGAACCTGCGCCCAGCGACATCGCTCCTCGGACTGCCTGTGGTGGTGGCCGCGACGGTGGGGGTCGGTCGGGCGAGGGTCACGGTGACGGTCGGGGTGGTGGTCACGGTCACCGCCGGCTCCGGAACCGCGGTGTTCCCGCCCCCGCAGCCGCTGAGCACCACAACCTCCAGCACCACCACCGCCGCGCCGAGGCAGAGTCCCGCTCTCTTGCGGTGACCGGAGGTCGTTCTCGTCTTGATCGTCATATGGTCAGTCATTTTGTCATCTCGCCCGGGTGAAGGCCCAGAGGAAATCGCCGAGCCCGCCCCGGGTAGTCAGCGCCGCCGCCGCCGAGGCAGCACCCAGGCCCTGCAGGTATGCCGCGGGGTTGGTCCGGGCCAGGTCGTTCGGGGGGATCCGGCCGCTTACCCCGACCTGTCGCAGGGCTGTCCGCTGGTCCACCAGCTCGTCGTGGGTCAGCGAGTCCATGGCCACGTGCGCGGTCAGGTCACAGGACCCGTCGGGAACCGGCATCACCTGTCGCCCCTGTCTGAAGCCGGTCAGGGTGCCCGGCCCGGGACGGGAGCCGATGGTGTGGCCGTAGTCGACGGCGATCGCCAGACCGGACCCGAGCCGGGACACCAGGTTGTCCCAGGCGCTGTCCCGCGGCTGCCCGATCTCGACCCGGCCGCCGGGAACACAGTGGTCGACGGGCCAGAACCTCTGGCACCACTGGCGGTCGGCCCCGCAGACCGGGTCTCCGAGCTGCTCTTCTCCGGTGGAGGCGTCCACCAGGACCTCGCGCAGCTCGCCGCTGGCATCAATCTCGGCGATCGGGCAGGGCACCACGTCGAGCCACTCGTTGGCGAACACCAGGGTGCCGGTCAGGGCGGCGAGCTCGTCCGGGAGCCGCTCGCCGCCGGGGGACTGCAGCCAGCCGACGGGTTTGCTGAGCGCCGGCCGCGAGACGATGTCGACCCCGATGCAGCGGATCTGCGGCGCCAGCCGGTGGACCTGCTCGAGCAGCTCGCCCCGGCCGCAGCCCATGTCCACGAAGGTATCGAGGCCCTCGCGGTCCATCAGGGTGAGCAGGCCCCGGGCCAGCTGCTCGCCGATCTGGGGCACCCCCTGGGCCGCGGTCGAGAAGTGACCGGCCGGCCCGGCCGCCTGCCGGTAGAAGCCCTTCTCGCCGTAGAGAGCCTGATCCCACGCCTGCATCCAAGGAGTCCACGTCACGGGTCGAACGCTACGTGCTAGGTGGACGCGCTAGCGTTTCGGGCGTGAGTGACCTCCCTGCAGCGACCCAGAGACCCGCCCGGCTCGACGTCGGCATCGTCGGCACCGGCCGGGTCGGTGCCGTCCTCGGCGCCGCCCTGCAACGAGCCGGCCACCGCCTGGTGGCGGTCTCGGCGGTGAGCGAGAAGTCGCGCGCGCGGGCGGCGGCGATGCTGCCCGGCATACCGGTCATGACCGTGGAAGAGGTCGTCGGGCGAGCTGAGCTGGTCCTGCTGACCGTCCCGGACGACGCCCTGCCCCCGCTGGTTGCCGGGTTGAGCGCGACAAGCTCCTGGCAGGCCGGACAGCTCGTAGTGCACACCTCTGGTCGGTACGGCGCGGCGGTCTTCGAGGCCGCGGCCGGTCACCACGTCCTCGGGCTGGCCCTGCACCCGGTGATGACCTTCACCGGCTCGTCGATGGATCTGGACCGGCTGACCGACTGCTGCTTCGGAATCACCGCGCCGGCGGCGTTGCGGCCGGTCGCGGAGGCGCTGGTGCTCGAGATGGGCGCTGAGCCGGTCTGGATCGAGGAGCAGGACCGGCCGATGTACCACGCCGGGCTCGCGCACGGCTCCAACCACCTGGTGACGCTGGTGGCTCAGGCCATGCAGGTCGTCGGCTCGGCGGGGGTCCAGGACCCGCAGCGGCTCATCGCGCCCCTGCTGCATGCTGCGCTGGACAATGCGCTCCGACTTGGTGACGGCGCCCTCACCGGACCGGTCGCCCGCGCAGATGCGGGTACGGTTGCTGCGCACCTGGCCCAACTTAACGAGCAGTCGCCAGACATTCGGCCGACCTACGTCGCATTAGCCAGGGCGACGGCAGAACGGGCGCTCGCGAGTGGACGGCTGACGGCGGGCGACGCCGAGTCCTTGCTCGACATCCTTGCCGCCCCGGAGGAGAGCCAGTGAACCAGACCGAAGACGACCCGGACCACCCGGCCGACGCGACACGCGCGCCCGGGACGACGACCAGGGCCGGCTCGCCCGTCGGCAGCGCCGAGGCCAACCTGGAGCCGGTGGTTGCCCACACCCGGGCCGAGCTGAGCACGGCTCGCGCTGAGCTGGGTGACGGCGGCGTCGGCGTGGTCATGACGATGGGCGCCCTGCACGAGGGGCATGCGACGTTGATTCGCCAGGCGCGGGCCCATGCGCGTCACGTCATCGTGACGGTCTTCCTCAACCCGTTGCAGTTCGGCCCCCGGGAGGATCTCGCCCGCTATCCTCGCACCCACGAGGCAGATCTGGAGATCTGCCGGCGCGAAGGTGTCGAGCTGGTCTTCATGCCGACGCCGAGTGTCGTCTATCCGCACGGCGATCCGGGGGTTCGGGTCTCCGCCGGGCCGCTGGGGAACGTGCTCGAGGGCCAGGCCAGGCCGGGTCACTTCGACGGGGTGCTGACAGTGGTGGGCAAGCTGCTTCACCTGACCCGTGCCGATCGTGCGTATTTCGGCCAGAAGGATGCCCAGCAGCTGCTGCTCATCCGCAGAATGGCGCGGGACCTGGATTTCCCGGTCGATGTGGTCGCGGTGCCGACGCACAGGGAGGCTGACGGCCTGGCGATGAGCAGTCGCAACATGTATCTCGGGGAGTACGACCGGGAGACAGCCCTGTGCCTGTCCCGGGCTCTGCAAGCCGGTGCCGCAGCCGCTGTCGAAGGCCCCTCCGCGGTACGCCGTGCCGCGCGCGCCGTACTGGTCAGGGAGCCCCTGGCCCTGATCGACTACCTCGTGCTGGTTGATCCCTCAACCCTGGAGGACGTGCCCGAGTGGTACCGCGGCGAGGCGTTGCTCGCCGTCGCCGGCCGGGTCGGGACCACTCGTCTGATCGACAACATCCCGGTCAACGTGGGTCCGGGCGGCGGGGCGCTCGAGGTCTTCTCCGAGGACGCCGGGCGTGGCCATGACTCGAACGACCTCACGAGCCCACCGAGCTGAAGGACGTCCTAGTGCTGCGCACCATGCTCTACGCCAAGATCCACCGGCTGACGGTCACCCAGTCGGATTTGAACTATGTCGGCTCGGTCACGATCGACCGGACTTTGCTGGAGGCCGCCCGGCTGCTTCCCGGTGAACGGGTGGACATCGTCGATGTGACCTCCGGTGCCAGGCTGACGACCTATCTGATCGAGGGCGAGGCCGGGTCCGGGCAGGTCTGCATCAACGGCGCGGCCGCCCACCTCGTCCAGCCGGGCGATATCGTGATCATCATCGCCTATGCCCAGATGGACGAGGCCGAGGCGCAGTCGTTCGTCCCCCGGGTGGTCTTCGTCGGCCACGGCAATGCCATCACCGAGATCGCTGGCGACCCGGGGCTCGTCCCTGACGGCTTCGGGCTCGAAGCATCCGGGCTGCCTCGAGGTCAGAGATGACGAGGTCAGAGATGACGCTGCGCATCCCGGCCCGGCTGACGGCGCCGAAGCCGGGGTGGGTCACCTCGGCGGACGTCATCGTCGTCGGCTCGGGGATCGCCGGTCTCACCGCCGCGTTGCGCTTGCGGCAACGGGTCGACCGCGTGCTCCTGGTGACCAAGACGGTGCTGTCGGAGGGATCGACGGAGTGGGCCCAGGGCGGGATCGCCGCGGCCCTGGACCCGGCGGACTCGGCGGACGAGCATCTTGCGGACACCCTGGTCGCGGGCGCCGGGGTCTGCGACGAGGATGCCGTGCGCATCCTGGTCACCGAGGGCCCGGCCCGGGTTCGTGAGCTTGCGACCCTCGGGATGGAGTTCGACCGCGGGCCGGACGGTGAGATCTCCCTGACCCGAGAGGGCGGCCACGGCCGCGACCGGATCGCCCATGCCGGCGGGGACGCCACCGGCAAGGAAGTCTCTCGGGCGCTGATCGCGGCATTGGGGGCAGCGTTGATCGCAGTCAAGGAAGATTCCGGCATCGAGGTGCTCGAGCACGCCCTGGTGGTGGATCTGTTGCAGGACAGGGACTGTCGTGTGTGCGGAGTGACGCTGCACGTCATCGGCGAGGGCCAGATGGACGGTGTCGGGGCGGCACGTGCGCGTGCGGTGGTCCTGGCCACCGGCGGGATCGGACAGGTCTACTCCTCCACCACCAACCCTTCCGTGGCCACCGGCGACGGCGTCGCGGCGGCATTGCGGGCCGGGGCCATGATCGCCGACCTCGAGTTCGTCCAGTTCCATCCGACGGTCCTCTGGCTGGGCGAGGGATCCAGCGGCCAGCAACCCCTTCTCTCCGAGGCGATGCGCGGTGAAGGCGCCTTCCTGGTGGATCGCGACGGGGTGCGGTTTATGGCTGACGTGCATCCGCTCGCAGACCTTGCACCGCGGGACATCGTGGCCAAGGCCATTGTCGCCCAGATGGCCCGGACCGGCTCCGACCACGTCTATCTGGATGCCCGCCATCTCGGCAGGGACTTACTTCAGAAGCGGTTCCCCTCCATCCTTCAGCGCTGTCGCGAGCTTGGCTTCGACCCGGTCACCGAGCTGCTTCCGGTGGCACCCGCCCAGCACTATGCCAGCGGGGGAGTGCGCACCGACGGTGTGGGCCGCACCAGCCTGGCTGGGTTGTATGCCTGCGGAGAGGTCTCGTGCACAGGTGTCCACGGCGCCAACCGGCTTGCCTCCAACTCCTTGCTCGAGGGGCTGGTGTTCGCCTCTCGCATCGCTAACGACATTGCCCTTCGACTGTCAGCCGGCGAGCTGACGCCGGCGGACCCCTTCGTGCGGGCCGATGACACGAGGCTGGTGGCTCGCAAGGAACGCACCGCGGTGCAGCGCGCGATGACGCTCGGGGCGGGGGCCGTTCGATCTGCCGACCTCCTGGCCGAGGCGGGTAAGAACCTCCGGGTCATCGCTGACTCGGCACCCGGGCTGACGGCCGATCCTGGCTCCTGGGAGACCTCGAACCTGCTGCACCTGGCCCAGCTTCTGACTCTCGTTGCCACGCTTCGCGAAGAGACCCGCGGTGGACATATCCGCTCGGACTTCACCGACCGTGACGATGCCCACTGGCGGGGCCACATCTATGCGGTCCGTGAGGCCGACGGGTCGGTCACCACGTCGTTCCATCCAGTCGTCCCGCACGGCCCGGCCGGCTCTCTGGCCGCGACCACCTCTGAGGACTTGCTGACCTCCGGGGACCCGCTCACCCCCAAGGACCCCTCGTGAAGGTATTTCCCGAGGCCCGCGCGCAGGCGGTCGTCGACGGCGCACTTGACGAGGATCTCGGCGGGTTTCCCGGCCTGGACGTCACCAGCTCCGCCACCATCCCCGAGACCCAGCGAAGCACGGCGCAGGTCGTCGCCAGGGCCGACGGCGTTCTTGCCGGGGTTCCGTTGATCTCGTTGGTCTTTCGTGCGGTGACCGAGCGAATCGGATCGAGCGAGCTGGACGTCGAGCCGGTCCGGGAGGATGGCGACCTGGTTCGCAGCGGCGACGTCATCGCCATACTGCGGGGGTCGACCAGGGCGACGCTGGTGGGCGAGCGGACGATGCTCAACCTGCTCAGCCGGATGTCGGGTATCGCCACGCACACCCGGCGCTGGGCCGACGTCCTCAAGGGCACCGGGGCCGGCGTGCTGGACACCCGTAAGACGACGCCAGGCATGCGCGCCCTGGAGAAGTACGCTGTCCGCTGCGGGGGTGGAAACAACAAGCGGATGGGCCTGCATGATGTGGCCATGATCAAGGACAATCACAAGCTGGCTGCGGGCTCGGTCTCAGCGGCTTTCATGGCGGTGCATCAGGCCTATCCGGACGTGGAGATCCAGGTCGAGGCCACCACCACGGCCGAGGCCCTCGAGGCTGTGGCCGCCGGGGCGCGGTTCCTGATGTGCGACAACATGACTGTCGACCTGCTCTCTGACACCGTCGAGGCCGTACGGGGCTCCGGCGAGCGGGTCGAGATCGAGGCCACCGGGGGTCTGACCCTTGAGGTTGCCCGAGCGTACGCCGAGACGGGTGTCGACTACCTGAGTGTTGGTGGGCTGACCCATTCCTCGCCGATCCTCGACATCGCACTGGACCTCGTCGACGACCCGCAGTGAGGCGGAAGCGATGAGGGCCGGGCATGATCTGGGCTCCCGGCGCAACTGAGGGCGCCGATCCAGGACATCCTGGATGCGGCTCCTCACCAGGCCCCGGCAATGACCCGCATCAGGCGGCGAGCTCGTGGTGGTCTGCGGGGTTGGTTGGCGTACTGGCGTCCGTGGGGGTCGGTCCAGGTGCACGCCTTGTCGGGTCGTGGTCAGGGTCCAGCCGGCGTTGTGTTTGACGCGGTGGTGGTGTTTGCAGAGGCTGGCGAGGTTCCAGGGGGGTGGTGGGTCTGCCGCGGGAGTGGGCGGTGACGTGCTCGGGTTCGCAGCGGGTGGAGCCTCGCCGGCAGTCGGGAAGCGGCAGGTGCCGTCGCGTTTTTGGATGAACTTGCGGCTGGCCGCGACCGGGCTC
>JACMPC010000248.1 GCA_014377705.1 Dermatophilaceae bacterium | reverse complement strand
TCATCGCCGTCTTGACTCGTGTCGCAACACTCGCCCGGCCCCGGGAAATTGCCCTGCTGGATCGAGCGATCCCAGAGATTGATGCAGTCAGCCCAAGCCAAACGCCATCAAACATCAAACATCAAAGACTGCCCATTCGATATCTGTACCGCCCGGCACTCACTGAGCCTGGTCGCTCATCACACTTTTCTGGGCCTGTGCCCAGTCGGGACCTACCAGAGGATCGGTCCAGGGCCGTCGGATCTCCTCTCGACGATCGTCACAAAAGGATCCCCAAACGAAGATCCGGTCAGCGTCAGTCGAAACTGAGGACCGCGGTCAACAAGCGCCCGTATGCCGTTCCGCAGTCAGGACGCTGGGTCAACTATTGAGGTGCGCCCGGTCGAGCCGTCGATCCAAGATAGACGGCTCGGCCCCTTAGCGTTGATGTGATGATGTCCCAGGTGCTGGGCTGACCCTCGCGCAAATGTGGAGCTTGTCAGAGCCAACATCGACACAGGCCCGTGCTGTTGATGGGTACGCCATGTCCCGGGAGCTCGCTCAATGGCCCCCGCTCGGGGTACATCCAGCGGGTAGCTTTGCTCGAGGCCCCGGGTGTGATGCGTGGCCTGCAAAAGTCAGCGTGGCCGGAGTCGAGTGAACGACTCAGGCCACGCTGTCTTTTGCTGGGGTGGTCAGTCGCCGATCTTGGGGGTCGCGACCTTGGTGGCCTCGGCCGCGGCGCTCGCGGTCCTGGTGGCGCTGGTGGCCGTGGACTTGGTGACGCGCTTCGCAGCCGCAGTGCTCTTCTTGGCGGTCGTGGCCGTGCGCTTGGCCGAGGTGCGGGTGGCCGCGGCGGACTTCTTGGCGACCTCGGTGGTGTCAGCCTCGCGGTTGATCGACGAGACGACGGCGTCCCGGACGGCGCCGGCCTCGTGGCGACCGGTGGTCAGCGTGGCCTTGGCTGAGCGCTCGGTCTCGGTGGCGGCCTTGCGGACGGTCGTGACGGCACCCTTGCCAAGGGAGACGGTGCTGCCTGCCTGGGCGAGCAGGTCCTGGGTGGATTTCTGGTTGCGCAGGCGCGTGACCAGCTTGTGACCACGTACGGCAAGGTCAGCGTAGGTCTGCTGAGCCTTGTCGGCCGCCTCGACGCTCTGGCTGCGCACATCGGCCGGGATCTGCTGGACCTGCCCGGTGACCTTCTCGATGCGCTTGACGGCCTTGTCCTGCAGCGCGCTGGGGGTGAGGTGGTGGCGAACGGCAACAGCGCGAGCGCTGGCGTCCCGCAGCCTCTCGACGGCCAGGTCGGTGACTCCGACCGCGGCGAAGACGGGGTTGGTGTCGGTAACGGTCTTACGGATGTCCTTGACGAGGGTCATGACTGATTCTCCTTTTGGGTGATTTCTGGGTCGGCCGGTGTTTCCGGCTTCTCTGCTGGACTTGGTTTCTGTACTGGGCCTGGCTTCTCTGCTGAGGCGCGCTCCTGTGCTGGACCTGTGGCGCGGCGAGGCTTCGCGGGCTTCGACGCCGGAGCCCTGCCGGCTGCCGGCACACCCAGGAAGGACTCGTAGACGTCCAGCAGGACGGCGCGCTGCCGGTCGTTCAGCTTGGGGTCAGCCAGGACGGCGTCGATGACGTCAACGGCGCCGGCGCCGGCATTGTCGGCGCGTTCCTCCAGGATGCCGGCCCTGATGTAAAGGGACTCGGCCGAGATGCGTAGGGCCTTGGCAAGGGCCTGCAGGATCTCGGCGCTCGGTTTCTTCAGTCCACGCTCAATCTGGGAGATGTAGGGGTTGCTGATCCCCGCGACCTCGGACAGCTGCCGCAATGAGAGTTGCGCCGATTGACGCTGCTCTTTCAGGTACTCGCCCAAGTCGTGGACGGAGATCGGATTGAAAGTCGGCATATCTCCATTATGCTTGCTCTAGTTAGCAAATTGCAACCCTAGCAAGCATTGTGTCAGGCGGGTCAACGGCGGCCGCTATTCCAGCGGCGTGTCTGCACTGATGGGTCCTGGTCCTGATCGCAGAGGGGCACGCTGTCGCTACCCGCCCGCGACTGCTCGCGAGGTGTCTCCGCGATTTCCCTGATAACACGACCGGAAAGATCCGAGCCCAGTCTCGGTGTCCGTAGGACGATCCGCTTGTGGTGATCCGAGAACGCCGAGATCCGCGTGAGATAGCGTTCCCGCCATGACGTTGAACCATGTTAGACGTGGTAGCGGTAGCCCGCTGTTGCTCGTGCACGGTCTGGGCGCGGGATGGCGATCTTGAACGCCGATCATAGAGCAACTTGCGGAGCGCCGTGAGGTGATCGCTGTCGACCTGCCGGGATTCGGCGTAACGCCACCTTTGACCGGCGAGGTCTCGATCGCCACCCTGACCGACTCCGTCGCGGACTTCATCCGCGAACAGGGGCTGAACGGGGTCGCCACGGTCGGCCAATCGATGGGCGGCCGAATGGTGCTCGAGCTCGCACGGCGGGGAGTCGGCGGCGATACCGTGGCGTTGGACCCAGGCGGCTTTTGGAGCGACCGCGAGCTCCTCGTCTTCGGCGCCACGCTGCGGCCGTCGATCACTCTGGTCCGAGCGCTGCACGGCATGTTGCCATCACTGCTTGGCAGCCCCGTGGGAAGGACTTTGCTGTTGGCGCAGTTGTCTGCGCGGCCCTGGGCGCTCTCGCGCGAGACCGTGCTGCCGGACGTGCGCGGGCTGGCCGACGCCTCGGCGACCGGTGCCGCCTTGGACGCGTTGACCAAAGGGCCCAAGCAACGGGGCGCCCCGGCAGGCACAGTGCCCGGCCGGGTCACGATCGGTTGGGGGCGTCGTGACTTGGTGACCGTGCCGAGACAGGCCGCACGTGCTTTGCAGCTATTCCCCGACGCGGTGCTGCACTGGTTCGAGCGGTGCGGTCATTTTCCACAATGGGACGCACCGCACGAAGCGACCCGACTGATCCTGGACAGCACCGAATGAGGCCGGTTGCTCTGCCCAGCCGACGACAGCACCCGTTGCCGTAGGCGGATCCCGTTACGGAACGACGCAAGCCATGTTTGTGTCTGTTCGGAGCTGCCTCAGCGCGTGCTCGCACGCCGTTCGGCAGGCGGTGCCAGCCGGGGGCGCGTGAACTCTTGACAGGAAACCAAATGGTTTCCTATTGTGGGTTTGTGGAACCGGTATTCAAGGCGCTTGCCGACCCGACCCGACGTGGACTGCTCGACGAGCTGTTCCGCCGGGACGGGCAGACGCTGGGCGGGTTGGCGAGCGGGTTCGACATGACTCGGGTGGCGGTGGCCAAGCATCTGCGTCTGCTGGAGGACGCCGGCCTGGTCACCACCCGGCGCCGCGGTCGGGAGAAGCTGCACTACCTCAACCCGGTACCGATCCGGCTCGTTCACGACCGGTGGGTGAGCAAGTACACCGAGGCCTGGGCCGCTGGCCTTGTCGACCTCAAACGCGACCTGGAGGCCAGCGTGGAGAAACTATTCGAAATTTACATCCGCACCACCCCCGAGCGTCTCTGGCGGGCTATCACCGATCCCGAGGTCCGGGCCCGATACCAGTTCGGCGCGCGCGTCGAGTCCGATTGGACGTCGGGGTCGAGCTACACGGTGGCGCACGACGGGGCATCCAGAGCCCTGATCGAGGGCAAGAACCTGGAGGTCGACCCGCCGCACCGGCTGGTTCAGTCCTACCAGGCGGTGTGGGACGACGGCATCGCAGCCGAGGGCACCAGCCGGGTGACGTGGCAGATCGAGCCCGTCGGGGACTCCTGCCGGCTCACCGTGATTCACGACGAGTTGGGCCAGGACGCCGACCCGCACCTGTATGGGGGCTGGCCGATGATCCTCTCCGGCCTGAAGACCTGGCTCGAGACGGGTCAAGAACTCACCACTCCCGGCTCCCTGATGTACGGAGGCTCCGCATGAGCACGCTCGATCGAACCTTCACTGCGACGCTGCAGAAGAGCCCCAGCAAGGGCGGCTGGACCTACGTCGTGCTGCCCGGCTCGACAGAGTACTTCGGCACCCGAGGCCTGGTCCGTATCCGCGGCCGGATCGAGGACCGGCCGTTCCGCGGCTCGTTCATGGCCCTGGGCGACGGCACCCACAAGCTGGCTGTACCGGCCGACCTGCGGGCGCAGATCGGCAAGCAGGCCGGTGACACCGTCACCGTTCACCTCGACGAACGCATCCCACCACCTGCACCCCGAAGGTCCACCCGATGACCACCACCCCCACACACATCACTGGCGTCCGCGCCATCAGCATCCCGGTCAACGACCAAGAAGCCGCCCTACGCTTCTACGTCGAGACCCTCGGCTTCTCCGTCCTGCGCGACAACCCAACCCCGAACGGCGGCCGGTGGATCGAGCTCGCCCCCGGCGAGGACAACCCCGTCGTCACGCTCGAGCCGGAGGCCCCGGACCTCACGCGCGGAGCCATCGCCATCCGATTCACCACCAACGACGCCGAGGCCGCCCACGCGGCCCTGGCGGCCGCCAGCGTCGACACGGATGAAATTCTCCGCTGGGCAGGCGTGCCACCCATGTTCGCCTTCCGCGACCCCGACGGCAACGTCTTCTCCATCACCGAAACCACATAGCTGCCCGATCGTCCTCTGGTTCGCCTAATGGTGCGAACAACGGGACTACCAGATGGTCTAGGAGACGCGTGACACCGACATCTTGAGGCCCTGGGCTCTTAGGCGGGCCACGAGGTGGTCGCCCATCGCGACAGCCGGCGTCAGGACACCACCGGCCGAGGTCAGCTTGTCGAGCCCAAGGCAGAGGGCGCTCTCGCCCAGCATCACCGCTGTGGCGGCGTAGCCGGGGTCGCCGTGGGCGGCCACGGTGGCG
>JACMPC010000247.1 GCA_014377705.1 Dermatophilaceae bacterium | reverse complement strand
TCCACCGCGCAGGCGTGGGCCGAGCTGGCCGCCGCGGTCGAGGGGCTGTCTCTCGTCACCGACGTCCCGGTCGTCGTCGACCCGCTGAGCATGGGCGCGATCGGAGTCTCGGGCGCGCGCGAGGTGGCGCTTCCGGCGGCCCGGTCCCTGATCCTCCAGGCGGTGACCCTGCACTCGCCGGCCGAGCTGATCGTTGCTGCCTTCGCCTCGACCACGACCGCTCGTGAATGGGACTGGCTCAAATGGGTTCCGCACACGGCGTCGGCGCGCAGCCCGATCTCGGCCGGCCACCTGGCCAGCACCGCACCCGCCTGTGCGGCGTTGCTTTCCCAGCTCGAGGACCTCAGCGCGTCAGCCGGTGAGCCCCCTGGATCCCTTGAGCCCCCTGAACCATCGGCAGGCCAGGGCCGTTCGCGCCCCCGCGTGCTTGTCCTGGTCGAGAACGATGCACCGGCAGAGCGAAGCCGGATGGTGCAGCTTGCGGAGAGGGGCTGGCACGCCGGCATCTGCATGGTCTGGCTGGCACCGTTAACTCCCTGCCTGCCGGCTGCCTGCCGGGTGTTCCTTGACGTCGGCAGCAGCCAGGGGAGTGCCGGGTACGTCAGGGAGGGCAGGCTCGTCACTCCAGTGGTCGTCGAGACGGTGAGCGCGGAGCAGACGCTTGCCACGGCACGCCTCCTTTCGCCGGTCGAGGACTCGGGCGCACCTGTCGACGACGCCAGTGACCTGCCCCGGGCGGTCTCGCTGCTGACGCTGAGCGGCACCGAGCTGGCCCATTCCGAGAGTGCCGTCCTCGAGCGCTGGGGTGAGAGCCGGTCGATCATCACCGGCCCGTTCGCCCCGCGCACCCCTGCCCGCCGGGCCGGGAACCTGCGGGCCGTCATCGGGCAGTCGGCGCAGGGGACGTTCTCGGTGGACCTTCGGGCGGACGGCCCCCATGCCCTCGTCGGCGGCACCACGGGCGCCGGCAAGTCGGAGCTCCTTCAAGCCTGGATCCTGGGTATGGCGTCGGCGCACTCCCCGCAGCGGGTCACCTTTTTGCTGGTGGACTACAAGGGAGGGTCGGCGTTCCGGGACTGTGTCGAGCTGCCACACACCGTCGGCCTGGTGACAGACCTGTCCCCGCACCTGGTCCGGCGGGCACTGGCCTCGCTGTCCGCCGAGCTTCGCCACCGTGAGCACCTCCTGGCCCAGTACCGGGCCAAGGACCTTGTCGAGCTGGAGCGCCGTGGTGAGGTCGATGCGCCCCCGAGCCTGGTCATCGTCGTGGACGAGTTCGCAGCCCTGGTCCAGGAGGTGCCCGAGTTCGTCGAGGGCGTGGTCAACGTGGCCCAGCGTGGTCGTTCCCTGGGCGTGCACCTGATCCTTGCGACACAGCGTCCGGCCGGGGTGATCAAGGACAACCTGCGCGCCAACACCAACCTGCGCCTGGCCCTGAGGATGGCCGACGAGAACGACAGCTCGGACGTCCTTGGCTCGACCGTGGCCGCCACCTTCGACCTTGACCTGCCCGGCCGCGCGGTGTCCAAGAGCGGGCCGGGGCGGCTGACCCCGTTCCAGACCGGCTACGCCGGAGGCTGGACCGCAGACACGCCCCCGCCACCGGAGATCCGGGTCGAGACGCTGACCTACGGCCCGGGCAGGGTGTGGGAGGCACCGGTCAGTGCCGAGGACCTCGACCACGCGGTGGCGGACCTCGGTCCCACCGACATCCAGCGTCTCGTGTCGACCATCGGCACTGCCGCCAAGACCGCTGAGCTGCCTGCTCCCCGGGTGCCCTGGCTGCCCGAGCTGCGGCCGGTCTACGACCTCGCGGGCCTGCCCACCTCCCGGCGCGACGACGAGCTGGTGTTCGCGGTGGCGGACGACCCGGACAGCCAGGCCCAGCCGGTCGTGTCCTTCAACCCGGACCGGGAGGGGAACCTCGCGGTCTTCGGGTCCAGCGGTTCCGGCAAGAGCGTGTTCCTGCGGTCGGTCGCCCTCGCGGCCGGACTCTCGTCAGCGGGCGGGCCGTGCCGCGTGTACGGGATCGACTTCGGCAACCGGGCCCTGTCCATGCTCGAGTCCCTGCCGCACGTCGGGAGCATCGTGCCAGGGGCCGATCACGAGCGCCTCACCCGCCTGCTTCTGTTCCTGCGGGAGACGATCGACGACCGCGCCGTGCGCTACTCCCGGGTCAGCGCCGCGACGATCACCGACTACCGCCGCCTGGCCGATGCCCCCGATGAGCCGCGAGTCATCGTGCTGGTGGACGGGCTGACAGCCTTCCGCACGGCCTACGAGATGGGCGGACGGGTTCGCTGGCTGGACCTGTTCACCTCACTGGCCGCGGACGGGCGGCCGGTGGGAGTGCACTTCTTGATCTCGGTGGACCAGCGCGCCGGTATGCCGAGCTCGCTGGCCTCCGCGGTGCAGAGCCGGGTGGTCCTGCGGATGGCGCACTCCGACGACTACAGCTTCCTCGGGGTTGCCGGCGACGTCCTGACCATGGCCTCGCCACCTGGCCGGGGGCTGCTCAACGGGGCGGAGATCCAGTGCGCCGTCCTGGGGGGCTCCAGCGAGGTGCCGCTGCAGGCCAGGGCCGTCAGCGCGTTCGCGGACGCGATGCGCGGGGCGGGAGTCCCCGAGGCGCCCCCGATCCTCAGCCTGACCACGCGGGTCCAGCTGAGCGAGCTCCCCGCCGAGGTCAAGGGCCTTCCCGTGCTCGGTGTGGGCTCTGCGGGTCTGACGGCGTTGCCGTTCGAGCCGCGTGGATCCTTCGTGGTGACCGGTCCCTCCGGCAGTGGCCGGACTACCAGCCTGGCGTCTTTGGCCCGGTCGCTGCGCCGGTGGGACCCCGCCATGAGCCTGTACCTCGTTACGCCGAGACGCTCCTCCGGCCTGGCATCCCTGCCGGACTGGACCGAGGTAGCCGCCGGCACCGATGCCATTGTCACCATGGCCACCCGGCTGCAGGCAGAGCTGCACGAGGACGCCCAGACGGGCTCGATGGCGGTTCTGGTGGAACGGATGGACGATTTGGCCGGCACGGTCGCCGAGATGCCCCTCTCAGGCCTGGTCAAGGCCGCGCTGGACCAGGAACAACTCGTGGTGGCCGAGGGTGAGTCGATCTTCTTCAGCTCGAGCTTCGGGCTTCCGGGTCTGTTGAAGACCTCCAGGTCGGGCCTGGCGCTGCAGCCGGACGGTGTCGAGGGACAGTCGGTCTTCAGGACGAGCTTTCCTGCCTACAACCAGGCGGATCAACCCGAGGGCAGAGGCTTCCTGGTGCAACGAGGAAAGCCGGAGATGTTCCAGGTCGCACTCCCCGGCTGAGCACCGCCGACGGGGAGTTCTCCCCATCGACAGCCCGGGCTCGGGCACCTAGTTTTCATGGTGAGTCCACGTCACTTCCCACCAGGAGGTCTCTGGAGCTCAGCGTCGTCCACCAACACGGCGTCGCCAAATGCACTGCCACCCGGCCCGATTCGGTCAGGGTCCGGCACGTCCTTGAAGGGATTCGAATGGGCAGCACAGGCCAGCATGGCGGCGGTTCTTGGGAGGGGATGAACCCTGAGGTGGTCGAGGCGCAGGCGCGCATCCTCAACGGTCTGTCGGGAGAGATCACCACCCTCATGCAGAAGATCGAGGGGGAGGTCACTGCGCTCGCCGACGCCTGGCACGGTGACGACTCCCGCAAGTTCGCGGCCGAGTGGGCCGGCACCCACAAGCCGGTTTTCACCACGGCCGCCACGCTCCTCGCAGACATGGGCAACGTCAGCTCACGCAGTGCGGCTCAGCAGCGGGCGACGTCGTCGAACTGATGGCAGTCTTCGGTTCAAGTCTCGTTCTTGTGAAAAGGGGATAGTGATGGTTCTCAGCCAAGGCATGGATCATGCGGCGGTGCTGTCGATCGCGGCTCAGCTGGACACCGACCAGCAGGCGGTGACGCATCTGATGCAGCGGGTTCAGGGTGCCGTCGACACCCTCGCCCAGAACTGGTTCGGCAACGACTCGACCCAGTTCAGCGCGGACTGGTCGAGCCGTTCCGCCCAGCTCGTAGGCGCCACAGACGTCATCGCCCTGATGTCCCGCCAGGCCCGCACCCAGGCCGCAGACCAGCAAGCCACCTCGACCAGGTAGACCCCCGAACCAGGTAGACCTCTGGACTCGTCAGCCCCGCGGATCAGTGGGTGAGAGCGCAACAAACGACCAGAACCGGGTCCTGGAACGTCGATTGTTGCGCTCTCATCGGGGTTCGGATGAAGGCGGCCTGGCTGCGCTCAGCGTCCGTCAGCGCTCTTCGGTGCCTGCGATGTAGGCCTCGAGCTTGGCCCGGCCCAGGTCGTCCGGACGCTGCACCGGCGGAGACTTCATCAGGTAGGACGAAGCCGAGATCAGCGCGCCGCCGATTCCGCGGTCCTTGGCGATCTTGGCCGCCCGGATACAGTCGATGATGATGCCGGCAGAGTTGGGGGAGTCCCAGACCTCGAGCTTGTACTCGAGGTTCAGCGGCACGTTGCCGAAGGCGCGACCTTCGAGGCGGACGTAGGCCCACTTGCGGTCGTCGAGCCACTGGATGTAGTCGCTCGGGCCGATGTGGACGTTGCGCTCGCCCATGTCGTGGGTCATGTTCGACGTCACTGACCGGGTCTTGGAGATCTTCTTGGACTCCAGCCGGTCGCGCTCGAGCATGTTCTTGAAGTCCATGTTGCCGCCGACGTTCAGCTGGTACGTGCGGTCGAGGACGACGCCGCGGTCTTCGAAGAGCTTGGCCATGACGCGGTGGGTGATCGTCGCGCCGACCTGGGACTTGATGTCGTCACCGATGATCGGGACGCCGGCATCCTCGAACTTCTTGGCCCAGACGGGGTCGGAGGCGATGAAGACGGGCAGGGCATTGACGAAGGCGACCTTTGCGTCGATGGCGCACTGCGCGTAGTACTTGTCAGCAGTCTCGGAGCCGACCGGCATGTAGGACACCAGCACGTCGACCTTGGCGTCCTTGAGGGCCTGGACGATGTCCACGGGCTCGGCTTCGGACTCCTCGATGGTCAGGCGGTAGTACTTGCCCAGTCCGTCGTTGGTGACCCCGCGCTGGACGGTGACCCCGGTGGGCGGCACGTCGGCGATCTTGATGGTGTTGTTCTCGGAGGCGTTGATGGCATCCGACAGGTCGAAACCGACCTTCTTGGCATCCACGTCGAAGGCAGCGACGAACTCGACGTCGCTGACGTGGTACTCGCCGAACTTGACGTGCATGAGGCCGGGAACGGTGGCACTGGGGTCAGCATCCTTGTAGAACTCAACTCCCTGGACCAGTGAGCTGGCGCAGTTGCCCACGCCAACGATGGCGACGCGAATGGATCCCATTGGGGTTTCTCCCTTGTTGTTGTGCTGCACAGAGCAGCGCGGTATGACGGAAAGCTAGGTGCTCTCAGCGTTGGCCGGCGGGCTGCTGGTCGGGGCCGTTGTTGGGGCTGTGCCCGTGGTTGCGCCGGTGTGTGTCGTAGGGGTAGTCGTGGTGGTTGCGCCGGTGTTTGTCGTGGGGGTGGTCGTGGGGGTGGTTGTGGGGGTGGTCGAACGCTCGGTCTCGATCAGCTCCGAGAGCCAGCGCACCTCGCGCTCGGCGGACTCCAGACCGTGACGCTGCAGCTCGGTGGTGTAGAGGTCGAGACGCTCGCGGCGCTGGGCCGCTGCGGAACGGAAGGAGTCGAGCCGCTCCTCGAGCCGGCTGCGGCGCCCCTCAAGGATGCGAAGTCGGACGTCGGACTCGGTCCGTGCGAAGAAGGCGAAGTGCACGTTGAACGTGTCGTCCTCCCAGGCTGCAGGTCCGGACTGGGACAGCATGAGCTGGAACTGGGACAGGCCCTCGCCGGTGAGCTCGTAGACGATTCGGGCCCGCCGGCTGCCGGCGCCGGGGGCGACGCCGTGCGATCCTGCCGCCGTGGTGGACGCGGTGTCCTCAGCGATCCAGCCGCGCGATACCAGCTCACGCAGGCAGGGGTAGAGAGTCCCGTAGGAGAGGACCCGGAAGGCGCCGAGCACGGCGTTAAGCCGCTTGCGCAGCTCGTAGCCGTGCAGTGGCGACTCGTGCAGCAGGCCCAGGATGGCGAGCTCGAGCAGGGTTGAGCGTCGACTCATGCCTCTCCTTTCC
>JACMPC010000246.1 GCA_014377705.1 Dermatophilaceae bacterium | reverse complement strand
TCCTGCTGCTGAGCGCCTGCGCCGGGCCGGCCTCGAGAAATGCCGCCTCGGTACAGACCAGACCACTGCGATCAGCGGCTTCCGCCTCAGCCCCAACGAAGTTGCCTGGGTCTCATGCGTCCCCAGCTCCCATCTCGGCAGCGCCAGGGCCAGCAAACGTCTATGCAGGTGCCGGTGCAGGGAAGTTGTCCTTGGCAGCGAAGCGAGCCAAGAGTCTGGTCTATGTCCCCAACTCCCAGGCGGCCACCGTGCAGGTGATCGATCCGAAGACGTTCACCGTGATCGCTACCTATCCCACCGGCCAGCAGCCCCAACATGTCGTGCCGAGCTGGGACCTGAAGAGGCTGTGGGTCAACGACGACATCGGTAACGACCTTGTGCCGATCGACCCGATGACTGGCAAGCCCGGGAAGCGGGTCCACGTCGAGGACCCCTACAACCTGTACTTCACCCCCGACGGCGGGCATGCCCTGGTGATGGCTGAGCGGATGCATCGTATCGACGTGCACAACCCGCACACGATGGCTCTCGAACGCTCGCTTCCGGTTCCCTGTAGCGGCGTCAACCACGCCGACTACTCCGCGGACCTGTCCTTCTTCGTGGCCAGCTGCGAGTTCAGCGGCAAGCTTCTCGTGATCGACCGCGATGCCACCCGGCTGACAAAGGTCATCAACCTCAACAGCACCAAGACACCCGGAGCCCCCAGCGCTCATCAGGTGATGGGCATGGGCGGGCCCACCGCCAACTTGCAGCCGGGCGCCTCAGCGATGCCACAGGACGTGCGCCTCACCCCTGATGGCACCCGGTTCCTGGTGGCGGACATGTTGCGCAGCGGGGTCTGGGTCATCAGTGCGAGGACCCTGAAGGTCGAGCGCTTCATCCCCACGGGCAAGGGTGCTCACGGCATCTACCCCGACCGCGACGGCAGACGGGTCTTCGTCAGCAACCGCGGTGAGGGCTCCATCTCGGTTCTGGACGCCTCGTCCCTGGCCATCACCGCCACCTGGAGGATCCCCGGCGGGGGGTCGCCCGACATGGGCGGGGTCACCGCGGACGGCGCGCAACTGTGGCTGTCGGGCCGATATCACGCCGAGGTCTACGTACTGAGCACCACGACCGGCGCCCTCATCAAGCGGATCAAAGTCAACGCAGGTCCACACGGTCTGCTGGTGTGGCCACAACCGGGCGCGTTCTCACTCGGACACACCGGCAACACCCGATAGGGGTCCAGACCGTATCCCGTTCGCTGCCTCGACTTCGGCGTTTTCCCACCAGGGTATGCGGCGGCAGCTGGGGCCACGTGCCACCGTCGAGTATGACGACCATCACGGCTTGGAGCGCGCGCAGGATGACACGGACACGACTCTTGCCGAATTGAGTCCGGTCCTATCTATCGGGAGAACTTGTGAGTCTCCGGCAGGACGGTCCTGCTCGGGGCTGTCGATCTCATCGCCGCCGTTCGGAGGACCTGCCTGGCGCGATTCCTGCTGTGACTCTGGCGTCTTCTTCACTTCTGGGCGGCGCCCATGATTGACGCGCGTCAGGTTGAACGCGGCCGCCATTGCCGCAACCCACGCGGCACCCAAGACGACGCCGCCAACGACGTCGGACACGTAATGGTCTCCCAGAGCAATGCGGGAGAAGCCGATCGCCGCAACCATGACCACCGCGAACGTCACGGCGGTTCTGCGCCACCATCCATGCAGTACGGGCAGGAATACGATCAACAGGATCGTGTAACCGGCCATCGCGCCCTGGACGTGGCCACTGGGGAAGCTCAGCCCGAACGCATGGGCGACCGAAAGCCAGCGCCCACAGCTTGGCGCCAGCGGCCGCCGCCAGCAGCAGGGCCGCCGCCAGGGGTTGAGAACGGGCCACCGCATGGATGGCGGCCACCAGCAGGACCAGGGGCCAGTGCATCGTCCAGGTGGGTGTAGTGGACCGCGAGCTCAGCCCAGACCGGCATCAGAACAGCCGCCGCCAGACCACGCTGCCTGTTGCTGATCGTCAGACCAGGCAGGAGGGACAAGGACAGCAACATCGCCGGAGCGGCTGCCGCGATGGTCACCGCAGCAATGGCCCCAGACAGCCAGAACGCCAGGCCATCAAGTGGTGTTGTGGCCAAAAAAGCCAAGGGCGCGATCTGCAGCTGCGGGTGTATGGCGTACAGGTGCAGGCCTGCCCCTGCCTCATCCGAGCTCAACAATGCGGCCCCGGTGTCGAAGAAGTGCCAGGACACCAGCGCGTGTCCAACGTGCGCCACGGCACACAGGGTCATCCAAACCCAGGGGAACCATGCGGACTCCAGCCACCTGAGCAAGAACAGCAGCTGCCGGCGTTCGACTGCAGGTAAGAGACCGGGTGAGCGCTTCGTGAGTGTTACTGATGACATCAGGGGTTCATACCGAGGCTGGTTCGGTCAGTTGCCGCGGCAGATGGGGACGGACCCAGCGCCAGGTGGCGGCAGCGATACCGACAGCCAAGGAGGCGATCAACAGTCCCGCAACGATGTCCTGCCCGTGGTGAACATGCGCCGCCATACGGGCAGCCCCCACGACGATGGCGGCGACCAGCAGCAACGCCCCGAGCCACCTGCGATAGAGCATCACGAGGAAGGCGACCGTCGCCGCCACCGTGGTGTGGTCGGAGGGGAACCCGTTGTCGGGCGGGTGGGCGAACAGCGGCCTGATCGACGGGTCCACGACAAAGGGCCGGGGGTCCGTGTGGAGGCCCGCGACCACCTTAATAAGCAGGATCGCGATCACCACGGACACGATCGCCTGAACTGCCAAGCCCACCTTGTTCTGGCGGGGGAGGTAGAGCCAGATGGCTGCCGCCGCCGCCAGGATGAAGTAGAGAAGGTACTGGGCGACCGCGACGATGACGCTGTTCACAGCGTTTCTCCTCCTTCGGCTTGGGTAAGACGAAGAAAGGGTATGCCACACGTGGCCGGGTGATTCACCAGTGGGATGGGTTGATCGCGGCCTGCAGTGGCTGCAGACAGTCGGCGTTCATCACCGTGGCTCCGAGATGTGTATGGTGCCGATCTGTCGGGGCCGAAGGCCAGCATGGTGTTCGCGGCGATGGCCCCAGCCCACGTCAGACGACTCAGTGCAGTCATGATTTCTCTGGTTCTCGGCGAATAATGGCGCTGGCAACGTTACGAAGCGCACGGTCAGCCGACGGACCCTAAACGGCAAGAGGATGGCAAAATCTGCCCGCGGGCAAAGACCAAGCCAAACGAGATAAATGTCTGACCGGGCCGAGGCGCCGAGCTCACCGTCCTCGACATCTATCGCCTCGAAGGCCTCGAAGCTGCCGTCCTCGTCCGCCTTGATCCCGAGCAGATCCAGAACGCGGATCAGACCGCGGTCGGTCAGGTCATTGATAACCGGTGCGATGCTGCCGTTGAACCTGCTGCCTGGGGACTCGAGGACCACCCGATCGACTGCACCCAAGCTCATCGATTGCTTCGGACACGTGGTGTCTCCCGGACCGGTCCCCGGCGGCTGAGATCATGGCACTGGCATGCATCCGTCACGATGTGCCACAAATGTGCCACGGGGCCACCACTCACGGGCGGTTCCGGAAGCGTCGGAGGCGGGCCCTAAGTCCCTGACCTGCACAAACACTCCAGGGTGCCGTCGGGCTCGAACCGGCGACCTGCGGATTCAAAAACGCGATGTGCCATAAATGTGCCATTTGGCTCTTCTCCGAGACGGTTCGGTAGGGAAGGAGAGCAAATCCTAAGCGTCTGACCAGCACAAACGCGTGGTGGGCCCCGTCGGGCTCGAACCGACGACCTACGGATTAAAAGAACTGTCGATACCCGTTCAGAATGTTTGCGATCCGCCGTTTCGTGCGTGGTTCGTTGACGCTGGCTGACACTGGTGAACAGCTTTTTCCACTCTTGTGTGCCATAAATGTGCCATTGACCTCCAGCCTGCCCGTCCTGCTGACCATTGAAATCTCTCACCCGCAGTTCGACCTCGGCCCGGCCGACGATTCGGTTGGAAATCGGAGCACTGACCCGGCGCGGTGGCGCAAGCGCGTCCGCGGCAGATTCGCAGCATACTTCTTCGTCACCTGCAGAGGCGTCGACGCGACGTTGATTCTCTTCCCAAGATGGGTATCAGGAATGGGGCGTCAGGCCTGAGCTTCTCGCTGCGACACGGCCGCGAGGAGTTCCCTTACCAGGACGACAAAGCTTGGTGCCGCTGTTGGGTCACCGCGCGACGCCCGCTCCGCCAGTGCTGGCAGGTCGTGCTGAGTTTTGGTGGCGCGCTCGCGAAGGATCCCCAGGCCGCGGACAACATCTGCGTGTGCCGGGGTGTCAGCTTCGTGACGGGCGAGCCCTGCGCTGAGCTCGGCAGTCGAACAGGCCTGCAGCAGCCGGAGGACGTCGAGTGCGTCTTTGTCTACGATCCGCTTGAGATCGCCGCGACTGGCGTCATCGAGACGGTCGCCGATCTTCATGGTCTTGGCGATCAAGAGTGCGGCGGGTCCGGCGACACGGATCTCATGGGTTCGGGAGTCTGACGGGTCCAGGGCTTCAATGACCTGCAGCTTGTTGTCGGTCAGGGCCGGGGCCAGGCCCGGGCCGATGCGCGCGACGGTCTTCGAATGCGGACCCAGATCGGCGGCGCGTGCCGTCGCCGACGCTCGGTTGGACTGGTGTGGGGCGACCATGAGGTCCAGGGCGATCCCTGCAGGGTTCACCCAGTGTCCAGGTTGCTGTTTGTTCTCGAACCCCGCTGCGTGCAACAGGGTCGCGATCTCGGGGTCATCGGCCAGCAGATCTGTGTTCACAGCGAGGTCGGCGTCGGTGGTCATCGGCGGCACGCTCAAACTGGTGGATCCTGTGTGCAGGTACACGGCCTGGGCGCCGATGAGGACAAGGCTGTCGCGGTGTGACTGGAGGGCATCGAGCGCGTCGAGCAGGGTTCGCCGTGCCTGGATGTATTCGTAGGCAGGTTCGGTCAAGGTGCACCCCACATCGGGTCAGACTCGGCAAGCTGATCCATGAGCTGCTCCGCCAGGAGGCTCTCTCGGCCGGGAAGGGTGAGCAGGTCGGCGAGAACTTGTGGCAGGGGTGCCAGCGGCAGGTCGCTGGCGCTGCGCCTAGGCGACGTTACTAGTTCGGGGTCGCGCGGTGCGGTGATGACGACGTTGCTGGACTGCCTGTCCATCCTGATGAGGCCTAGTTGATCTCCGAGGCGACGCGGGTTGTTGGCGTAGAGGCTAAGTGTGGTTGCGGGCACGACAGGAACGGTCTGTGTGTTGAGGTAGGCGCGGCCAGCGAAGGCTCCGGTCACGCACAGGTCGGAGATTTCGGTCAGCTGATCCAGGACGGGGCCGAGCCCTCGAGGGGCCAAGAAGTCGAAGACGACGCCATTGCCATTGAGGAAGGTGTAGTCCTGAGTCCATCTGTCCAGCAGAGCCCTGCGCCTGACGTCGACAATCTGGGCGCTTTCATCGCGCACGACGGCGCCGGCGGATACCAGTGTCGGAAGCAGTTTTGAAACGGACCCAGCGCTCTTGACCCGCGCGCGCTGGGTCAGGTCACGTACTCCGATCGGTGGCTGGATCTCGAGCAGTGTCCGGATGATGCGCCCGACAGCGATGCCGTTGAGTCGCCTCACCTCGCTGGCCACTCTTGGTGCCGGGCGATCGGCACCCTCGGTGCGGATGAAGATGGCAGGATCGTCCAACTTGATGAACGCCCAGCCGGCGCCGTCGAGGTAGCTGATGCCCAGTTCCTCGCAGGCCTTGCGCAGCGGACGATTCGTGTAGTCAGTCACCAGTAGGACGGGGTTGCGGGTCGTTCGCTGGACACCGGAGAGCACTCCAACCACCTGGGAGGTCGGGGCCGTGGTCCAGCGCTTCACGGCAACATCCAACAAAACGGAGGCATTGCCAGGGCCCTTGAGACTGATAGTCACATCCGCCCGACCCTCTGATGCCGCTGCGACGTCTGCGGACCACGTGGACGGCAAGAGCCGTCGGAGGCGCGACAATGCCTCCGATAGTGTTTCCTCAATAATCAAGTTTCTCATACCGAGAAACAGGCTAGTTCAGGAAACAACGCCTGTCAACGCTCATCCAGCCGCGTCACAGTGCGCAGACCTCATGGGACGACGGGCCAGCCAAGTCCGGCCCAATAGCGTCATGGGTCGCGAAGAAGCCAACACCAGTCTCCACCGACCCAGCCTATGCGCGGGCCAACACCGAACCCAGGCCTGGCGGTCAAGCCTGCGAGCGTGTCGAGGAAAAGACTCGTGGAACCCGACGGCGCCAGTTGGTGCACCACCTCAGCTGCGTCCTGTTCGCCAGTGTCGAAGCTGCTGGCCCTGGTGACGTGATCCTTACCGAAGGAACAAACGGCTCCCCATCCCGGAACGGTCAGCGGTGCACGTAGGCGTCCCCACAACCCCTGAACTCGTCCCGTAGCCGGATCCCCTTGCGGCCAATGGGGGAGTGACGTCCGGCGCCAAACTCGTGATGAAGACGCGTCAGGCAGCGTTCGGCCTACCGAACGACCTCTGAGACGACATGGACGTGGACCTGAAGCTGGCCCGGGCGCGCCATCCCGTGCCGCAGAATCGCGCCGAACCCTCGGGTGACGGGCGCCGGGAGGCAACCCTCACCCGATAAGATCAGACCGGGACGCGGATCTCGGTGACGTAATCTGCCGAGTTTGCTGTCTGGGCCCGACCGACGACGTAGACGTGCGACAAGGGCCCGGTCTTGACCAGCCCCTCTCGCGCCAGGTATCTGGCCAGGTCCGCCGACGCCGAAGCGATTCCGGAGTAGTCACCGCCCATCGTGGCCACCGCAGCTCGATACTGCGGAACGTGGCGGCACGTCAGCGGCGCTTCGACAGTGATCGGCTCGCCGATTGGCACCCATGCCTCGAGGTCGACGTCGTTGTCCTGGTAGCCCTCGTCGAAGAACGTGGACCCGCCGGTCTCCGGGCGTGCGGGCAGCTCGCAGCGCTGGGCGAGGGGGACGAAGGTGTCCCAAAGCTGGCTTTGTTCGGCGTAGGTCGCGACGACACCGCGCAGCGCGAGGATCGTCGTGGCAGGGATGGTGGTGAGCGTGATGTCGGTCATGGGAACCTCCGTGAGGTTGTCGATGAGGTGGGCTAGGTCGGCGAGTCGCCGTCGCACAAGTGAGGACTCGGCTTGAAGCTCGCTTTGGTGAGCCTTAAGTGCGCGACGAAGAATCTGCGGGTCGTGCGCCTGCGGGACCACCGCGGCGATCGCGGACACGGAGAACCCGACATCACGCAGGGACCGCACCAGGACCGCGTAGCGGATCTGGTCACCGGCGTAGTAGCGGTATCCGGTGTCGGGATCGGTGTAGGCCGGGAGTAGCACTGCCTGGTTGTCGTAGTACGGAGCATTCGCACGCTCAACCGGACTAGCGAGGAGAACGCACCAATGCCCAGCAAACCGTTCGTCTGCTCATTCATGTCGGCCATGGCCTCACTGTCGAGCCTGACACCATGTCAGAGTCAAATCCCAGACCCGCTCGATTCCCAGTGATCGTTCCGGTTGCGGGACGGGTGGACGGTCGATTTGCCCGGTTTGGGTAATTTCAATCTTTCTTGTACTGACACATCAAATGTGAACCTCCGTGTAATGATGTAATCGTTACCCACTTGGGAGGATGCAGTGATCGACGGAGAAGCCATACCGACGCTGATCCAGTGGGCAGGTGGCGCTGTCGCGATCACCCGGCTCATCAATGCGTTTTACGACCGGATGGAGGCCGACGAGCTGCTGAGCCCGTTCTTTCCTGGCGGGGTCAGCCAGACTCATCGAGAGTACGTCTCGGCATGGTGGATCGAAGTTCTAGGAGGACCGGCCACATACACCGAGCAGCTGGGCGGATACGAAGCGATGCTCTCCCACCATCGCGGGCTAGGCATCACCGGGGAGCAGCGACTGCGCTTTGCGACCACGATGAGCCAAGCCGCCGACGACGCAGACCTGCCCGACGACCCTGAGTTCCGCGCGGCGCTGATCGGCTACCTGGAATGGGGAACTCGCCTGGCCATGGCCAACTCCCGGCAGGATGCCCAGCCCGTGGGCCATGCCCCTGTCCCACAGTGGGGCTGGGGCGTTACCCCGCCCTACCAGCCCTGAGCACGAACTGAAACCTCCGAGACGTGCCGCGGGCTCGAACGCGAGGCAAGCGACCTCGGGCCAATAGGCGCGTCCTCAATAATCACCCGCAGGGGATCGGCAGCGACAGCTCTAATGACGTTCCAGCCGGCGGCCCCGAGCTGTTGACCGTTGCATAACAGGATCTCCGGCCGGGAACGGGACGTCATCTGGGACGGGTCCAGGTTCGAACTGGTTCGTCTTGCGAAGTCGGCAGGCAAAAGGACGTCAGTGGACTGGGCGTCCAGGCCGGTCAGTCGTTGAGCCAAGGGCAGGAGCCTTGGGTCGGTCTTAAGCAAGAAGGCGCCGACAGCGGGCTCAGCCGTACCACGGGTCCGGAGCTCGGGTTCGCACGTTGGCGAAGGAGTAGCCTCTGGGAGACTGCGCTTCTCGAGACCCCGGCGGCGCGGGTATGGGGTCCCGTGTTGCTCCTGAATCCCGGTGGCCCGGGGCCCGCAAACACTGCTGATGTTGACGTAGGGCAGGTCGCCAGCAAGCTCACGTTTGAAGCCTGCGGTGACGACGGCCTCCCCATGAACGTCAATTAGGTGCCGTTCGAGGTCGCCGAAACGGCGACCGGGCATCGTCGGGTCGAGCTGACTTGGCGAGAAACTTCTCGGAACGAGCTGCTTCCGTCAGAGGGAACGGTAGCGAAACTGCGCCTGGCCCGTCGTTCCCGCCAGTGCCAAACGTAAGTAAGCAGAAGGAGCTCAGGACCAACGACCGCGC
>JACMPC010000030.1 GCA_014377705.1 Dermatophilaceae bacterium | reverse complement strand
TACCGGGCGCCGTCCGACTGGGACGTTTGCAGGGCTTGGCAGATCCTGCCGGTCAGGAATACGTCGCGAAGTCCTGGGGCGATGGTGGTGACGAAGTCCAGGACCCCCAGTCTGCCCAGGGCCCACCTCGCCCGACCGAGGTGGTAGACGGTCGGCAGGTACTCCAGCAGGGCATCCTCGACGTCAACGGCCAGAGCATAGACCCTCACCACCACCCCTGGCGACCGCGACGCGACGCTCGGCGTAGGGCAGCGGCGGGCAGCCGAACAACTGCGCGATGCCTTGGCGGCCCTCCACCTCAATGAGCAGCGAGCGCCGGCCCCCCGATGCCAGCGTGATCGCGGCAGCCGCCGGCAAGGTCGTCTTGCCGGTACCTCCCTTGCCGGTCACCACATGCAGTCGGGCGCCAAGCCAGTCGCCGGGGTCTGAGGGCACGTCCTCGACCCTCAACCTCATCGGGCACCACGGCTCGCCACCGGTTCAGCGGCTGATGATGACGCTGGCATTCAGGCTGAGCACCATAAGGGCAGCATAGGTGCGACCCCCCTTGCGACACCGATGCACGTCAGGGGCTTGAGCACACCGGCACCTCGTACTCACCGCCCCGCTGGGCGATCAAGTATCACCAGACGCACCTGGCGCGTCCACCCGGTCCGGACTCCGCTGCTGCGCGCAAACGCTGGTCGACGCCCCACCCGGTTCTTGCCGATCACGACCTGGCGTCACGTCAGCCCGGCTGGAGTGCGACTGGGAGTAGTTCAGCGTCGTGCGAGGCGCCGGCCGCTCTCGTTGCTGATCGGCCCAGTAGTCCTATAGCTGCCTGAAGTGCAATCTGGGTTCCAAGCGGCGCGTGTGAAGGTTCGGTAGACGGTGGGTCGGGAGATGTTGAAGATCTCGGCGAGGTCGGTGATGGCGTAGGCGCCGCTGGTGTGCCTGCGGCGGAGTCCGTTCTGCTGACGGGGATCGTGGAGGAGGCTGGGCGGTGGCTCAGGGCGTGGACGTCGACATACCTGACCCCACCACCACATCGTGGGGAACCCTTCGGGTCCCCAGTTCCTCCCGGAATACACCTAAGTGGGGCGACATAGCCTTCCGCTCATCAGCGGAAGCCGTCTGGTGTCAATCCTCTGACCGGTGCCTCGTCCGTCGTCAGTCCCTGCAAAGCCGTATGGCGTTGCTCATAAAAGGTCCTCCTCTGCGAATTCATGCAGAAGGGTCGCCCACCTAAAAGAAAAAGAGGACTCAGATGGTCGTTCTCGAAGTGGTGCTTCTGGTCGTGGGATTCGTCACGGAATCCCCGTGCTGGTGACCATCGGCGGCATACTTTGGGTGATGAGCGTGATCCTGTGGATCTTCGGAACTACGGGACGCGCCGTCGGCGGACGCAAGCACTACTACGGACAAAGAAGGGGGCCCCGAAATGGGCTGGCTTGACAAGCTGAAGAACAAGAGGGACGAAACCCAAGGCGCAGCCAAGGAACACACTGGCAAGGCTACCGGCGACAAGAAGATGGAACGCAAAGGCAAGACAGAGCAGACCAAGAGCAACCTCAAGGATGCCGGCGAGAAGACCAAGGACGCCTTCGACAAGTGAAAACCGGAGGCTGACTCGCGACAGATGACCGGCGCCAGGTATCGATCGAATGTGCCCATGACGCAGCGGCTCCTGACGCGGTGGTTCCTGACCTGGACCGAACTCGGAAACCCAACGGCCCGACTGGATGCCCGCCATCCCGGTGGCGCGGCCTGGCCCGAGGGCAACATGGTCCGACCCCTCATCCATGGCGCGACGTACTTCGCGGAACTGCACCGGCGGGTGTCGCAGATGCGCGATGATGATCTACTGATGTTCGTCGACTGACGCGGAGATCCCGACGAGCGCTTCACCCTTCCCCGGACACCGAGGTCGAAAGGGGTCCTCGGCCGCTGCCCGGAGCTACGGACGCTTTCAGCGACGTTCCTGCCCGCCACGTAGGCACCTTTGGTGAGTCAGCTCGGGACGTTGACCTTGGCGTTGACTGAAGCTGGACTTTGAGAGACCCGCCAAGACCGACCGGTTCGCCGCCCGGGTTGTCTCCCGTGCTGCTCGCCCCCACCTTCGAGGCAAGGAGTCCGATCCTGATGCCTTGGCGTGATCGTGCTGCTTGCCTCGGCGTGGACCCCGAGCTGTTCTTCCCGATCGGCAACACCGGCCCCGCGCTTCTCCAGATAGAAGAGGCCAAGGCTGTCTGCGGTCGCTGTGAGGTTCTTGAGGCCTGCCTGAGTTGGGCCGTTGAGTCCCGCCAGGAGGATGGGGTCTGGGGCGGACTGTCCGCGGACGAACGTCGCGCCGTCAAGGGCCGCAATGTGCGTGCCCGTCGTGCCGACCCAAGTGCACCCGGTCTTTGACGGCTTCCCTGACCTCAACCGGGAGGGAGGCCGAAGGCCACCGGAGCGGCTCTGGAGCTGGCGACGAGGACGCAGCTCAGGATAACGAGCGTGTTTCCGTTTCCCTCGGCGTGGCGTAGCCGCCGATTTGGGTGGTGAGCGTCTTCGGTCAGGCCTGGATTCATGGCCGCACACTCGAAGTAAGCATGTGGCGCCCGGGCCAGGCACGGCAGGTCATTGCCCGACCCAACACACTGTTCAGGCAGCAGACGAGAAGGAGCCCGGGGAAAGACGCGACGCGAGGGCGTTGGCGAGCTGCCACAACCCGAGCGCGAAGAATCCCAGAACCCCCGTTCGCGCCACAACAGTGCCGCCGTTTGCCGGAACCGGTCTTTTCACGGTTGGCCGTTCCGGGGTCCACCGGCCAAAACGGATCTGCGGCGAAGGTGCTGGCGAACGGGCGTTGAACGCTGAGCGCAGGCTTCCTCGCGGCACGGTGCTCGTCGCTACGGCGACCATCCGTGTTGTAGCGACGGAGGGTCAGATCTACGGTCGCCAACTGCAGCAAGCAGGCGACTACACGGGCCCGCATAGGGATCGGCGAGAGGGCGCCCTAGGCAATCTGGGCGGCGCGCGAAGAACACGCGTTCTGGTCCAGGCTGGTCAGGGGGTGCCGCCGGGCTACATCCGGCGGTAACGCGACTGGAGTATCGCGAACAGGCCGAAGGCCAAGAATCCGAGTGCCACGGCTGTGAGGAGGAACCTCCCGGATGGTTGCGCCAGGATCGTTTGGAGGGCGCCGTCCAGTCCCGGCGCTTTCTGCTGCTGGAAGGTCAGGGCTGCATAGCTGAGCAGACCCCCCACCAAACCCAGGGCCACCCCCTTGGCGATGTATCCGACTTGACCTAGGCGCGCGACGCCCTCACGGAACGCGGGGGACATCGATGACGTGTCGATCTCCTCACTGAAGGATTTTCGAATTCCCTTGACCACCCCGCCCACGCCGACGCCGACGATGATCAGCCCCGCGGCCATCACGATCACCCGCCCGGCGGGCCAGCCCAGCACACCTGAGGTGGCTTGCTGCTGGGACTGTGAGCTCGACGATCTGGAGCCGAGCGCGACCGACGCCGCGCCGACCCCCAGCGCTGCGTAGATCATGGCAACGGCCCCGCTGGTGACCTGCTTGCGGATCCGGTCGGCACCCTCGCGGTTGCGGCAGCCCCAGATGGCTTCACTGGCCTGCCACAGCGCGAGCGCCACCAAGCCGAGCGCAATTAGCCACAACAAGATCCTGCCTACGGGCTGATCAGCCACTGTTCTCAGGGCCCCGGAGGGGTCGGCGCTCTTCCTCGCTGCTGCGCCCCACGCGAGCTGCAGCGCCAGCCAGCTGATCAAGAGGTGCACCACGCCGTAGGCGATCAACCCCACGCGGGCAACCGCCTCCAGCGATCCGCTGTTGCCTGCCTGTTCAACCTTGCCGCCGACACCGGGTCTCATCACAAAGGTGCCCAGGCTACTGGTCCGTGCGAAAGCGGTGAGGCCCACAATGCCGTCAGCCCGTGCTCCATCACCGCGATGACAGGCTTGCGAGGGATCTGCGCGTTCGCGGGGGAAGGGGGGGCAGCTACCACCCGGCTACCGGTATTCCTGACCTGACGTGCCGGCCTGCGAGGCGGCGTGATGATTGCGGCGTCAATGGTTCAGTCCTTCTTGAAAGCTTCTTGACCTTCTCGCCGGCTTGCTTGAGGTTGCTCACGCTTTGATCGGTCTTGCCCTCATCTTCCATCTGCTCATCTTGCGTCGCCTTGCCAATGTGTTCATTGGCCGCGCCCGCAGCCTCGTCCTTCTTGTTCCTCACCTTGTCGTCCCAGCCCATCACTGGCTCCCTTCTGGTTCGACGAAATGACGGGGTGGGCGGCTTGACCCGCCGCCCACCCCTACGGCTGCCCGCCAGCATGCGACATGCCTGTCAGTAGTAGTGCTTCCGTCCGCCGACCGCGCGGCCCATCGAGCCCAGGACCCACAAGATCGCGCCAACCACCAACAAGATGACGCCGATGGTCTGCAGAATGGGTATGCCTGCGACCAGTCCCACGACCACAAGCACGATTCCCAAAATGATCATCTGAACTTCCTTCCCGTTCTGCCCCGGTGGCCCTGGATGGCCCGCCGTGCACCTCATACCCCAAGCGCGTGTCACGCAGTGGCCCTGCCCGCTCGCTTCTCAGATGGGGAAAGTGTAGACCGCAAGACCTCACCCCTATCTCTCGACGAAGTGGAATCTGCGAACCCCCGGCGTTGACTGGGCCGACGCGGGCTACCCGGCCCCAGGGCGCCCCCCAGGGAACGTCGGGTCAGAGCACGGCCTCACCTGGTCGGCACGGTGGTTCGGCATCGCTGCGCCTGGCCTAGGTCCAACCCTCACCCACGACACGGCTGGGCATCGACCCGAGATCGCTCGCCTTCACCGGAACCCCACACTGACTGGACCCAACGCCCAAGGATCGCCACTGGGCAAGAACAGGTGAAGGCCACTGGGCAAGAACAGGTGAAGGTTGCGCCGTACTCGGAGACAAGAACGTTCCCAAGAAGATTGAAAGACCCGTAGGTGTCCTCGACCTGCCCGTGGCTCCTACCTGCGCGACCTGCCTGTGGCTTCTATCTGCGCGCTTCATCTAAGCGGCGCCCCAGCCTTGGTTGGTCGCGACGAAAGAGAGCACCACTTAGATGCCTACCGACCAGATAGTCGCGCGCAGGCTGCCGCTCGCGGTGGGAGCCGCAGCCACGTCACCGCGCAACTGAGCTGTTCCACAAGCCCGGTCAGTCGGCGCCGGGGGGCCACCACTGGCAGCCGCCGGGCACTTCGCCGCGGTCATGACCTTGGAGAACCGGACTGTGTGGTGGTTGCGGCTTTCACCCACGGGTAGGCTGACTCGCATGCGGAAGCTTGGAGGGCTGGTGGTCGTCATCTGGTTGGCGATCGGCGCGGTGGCAGTGGGCCAGCGAGGCTACTTTGGCTCCTCGCCGCAGAACTGCGCGGGGGTGGCGACGGTCGCCGTCACGGTCGTGGCCGGACCCCTGAACTACCTGGGGGTCAACCCCAAAGTAAAGTGCCGATTTCCGCAGCCTTCGAGCTGAGCTGGGCCCAATCGGGCTGACCTAGGAGGACGCTATGAAAGGCAACGCATTGCTGTGGCTCATCTTGGCCGTTGTGGTGATCGCCGTCATCGTGGCGGTAGTCGTTATCGGGGGTCGCCAGCGGAAGGCGAAACAAGCCGAGCGCGCTGAGTCCCTGCGGTTGGACGCGCGGGAGCAGTCGAGCCACGTACAACAACATGAGAGTGAGGCGGCCGAGGCTGACGCCCGTGCCCGTGCGGCGCAAGCCGAGTCGGATATCAAAGCCGCGGAGGCCAAGCAACTGGCTCTGGCCGCTGAGCGCCAGAAGACTGAGGCGTCCAGTCAGCGCTCCGACGTCGACGACCAGTTCCGCAAGGCTGACGAAGTCGACCCTCATCACGACGACTCGCCCACTGAGGAAGGCACCAGCTCAGACAGGCCCGGCCAGACCATCGCACCGGACACCGGCAGCCCCACCGACGACAGGGATGGCGAATCGCTCCGTTGATGCGCAGTGAACCGCACAACCTGCCCAAGGTCTACCGCCTGGCCTGACGGTCCCCGCCCCGGGCGCCTTGCCGATGCCCAGCCACCCGCGACCTCACGCGCCCGAGAGATTCCTGGATGAGGGCCTCTGCGGTGTCTGGGGCAACTCAATGCATGAGTACGAGCCTGGCGGCCCCGGCATACAACGGCTTCATGATTCACTGGTGCCAACCAGAACCGGGATCGTCCGTATGCCGGCCGCCTTCTCTTCGTACTCCGCAAAACCCGGGTAGAGACTTGCCTGTTGCCGGTAGATGCGGTCACGTTCCACGCCGGTGACCTCGTTGACCGTCACCTGGTAAGTCTCCGTCTCCACCTCGACCTCGGCCAGGCCCGCAGCCTTGAGGTTGTGGTACCAGTCCGGAGGGGTTGGAGCGCCCGCCTTGGACGCGAAGACGCCGATCCGTGGCCAGTACTTCCGGCTGGCCCTCATCAGGTGCGCCCGGGCGTGGCAGGGTTGGGCCCATGCAGCTGCGCGATCCGGCCCACCTCGTCAGCCCTCGTGCGATCGTCTACTGGACCGTCAGGGCGGTGCCCCTGTGGGTTCTTGTGCTTGCCGGAGAGTCGTTCTGGCTGTGGAGCTCCCCGGATCATCCTGGTCTGCCGGTGACGGTACTGATCCTCACCGTCCTGTTTGCGGCGGCTCACCTCATCGTCATGCCGCGCTGGCGCTACCGCGTGCATCGTTGGGAGCTCACCGCCACCGCCGTCTACACCCAGTCCGGCTGGCTCAGTCAGGAGCGCCGGATCGCCCCCATCTCGCGGGTCCAGACCGTTGACACCGAGCGCGGGCCTCTGGAGCAGCTCTTCCGCCTGGCCAACGTCACCGTGACCACGGCGTCCGCGGCCGGGCCGCTGCGTATCCAGGGGCTTGACCGCGCCACGGCCGAGGGTCTGGTTGCCGAGCTCACCGAGAGCACGGGTCACAGCCAGGGCGATGCGACATGAGCATGATCGGCGGCGACCGGGACGACGGCCGGGACGACTCGTGGCGTCGGCTGAGCGCCCGGATGCTCCTTGTCCACCCCGTTCGGGAGCTGGGCCAGGCCATTCCTGCCCTCGTGGGTCTCGTGCTGGCAGGTCGCGCGGTCAGCGACGGGCAGATGTGGTGGCTGGCACCGCTGGGCGTCCTCGTGGTGATCGCGTTGAGCGTGCTGCGCTGGATGACGACGCGATACCGGATCACCCCCGAGCAGGTCCAGCTGCGCACCGGCCTGCTGCAGCGCAAGACCATTGTCACGCCGGCGGACCGGGTTCGCAGCGTCGACGTGACAGCCTCGGCCCTGCACCGGCTCCTGGGGCTGGCAAAGGTGGAGATCGGCACCGGCAGTCATGATCCGGGAAGCGGGTTGTCGCTGGACTCGCTCCCGGTCGCGGAGGCCGCTGGGCTGCGTGCCGAGCTCCTTCACCGCAGTGCTGCGGCATCCGCGCAGACCGACACCTCCCGGGCCACTTCCGAAACCGCTTCCGACACCATCTCGGCCACCCCGGGGGCGGGGTTCGCCGCAGCCGGGCCGGTGCTGCCGACAGCCGCTCCTGCCCAGCGTGAGACGGAACTGGCACGACTGGACCCCCGGTGGGTTCGGTTCGCGCCGTTCACGATGTCGGGGGTGCTGGGCGCGGCGGCGATCCTGGCCCTCGGATCGAGATTTCTCGACCAGACCGGGTTCTCAGCCGGTGACGTGGGACCGATCAGAGAGGGCCTCGGCTACGTGCAGCGCACCCCGGTCTGGCTGGACATCCTGCTGGGTCTGGTTGCACTCCTGGTGCTCGTCACGGTGCTGTCGATCGGCGGCTACGTCCTGTCCTACTGGGGTTTTCGTCTCATGCGCCATCCCCGCGGCACCCTGCACGTCTCCCGCGGTCTGGTGACGACCAGAGCGACCAGCATTGAGGAACGGCGGCTACGCGGAGTCGAGCTCACCGAGCCGCTGCTGCTTCGCGCCGTCCGGGCCGCGCGGCTCGGCGGCATCACGACCGGCCTGACGTCCAGGGGATCCTCCGACGGCGGGAGCTCGCTACTGCTGCCGCCCGCCCCTCACGCGGTGGCCTCGGACGTGGCCGCCCTGATCCTGCGAGACCCGACGCCGGTGGACGTGGCGCTGACCGCCCATGGCCCGGCCGCCCGGCGTCGTCGCTACGCCCGCTCGCTGTTCGCCGCGTTCGTCCTGATCGCGGCAGCCGTGGTTGGCATCGTCCTTGGCGCACCCCTCTGGCTTGCCGCTCCGGCCATCATGACCGTCCCGGTCGCGGTCATGCTCGCCGCGGACCGCTACCGCTCCCTGGGGCATGCCATCGCGGGCAGCTTCCTGGTCACCCGGGCGGGCTCGCTCGATCGGCGTCGCGACATGCTCGAGTGCGAAGGCATCATCGGCTGGAACGTGCGCCAGTCGTTCTTCCAGCGCCGATCCGCCCTGGCGACATTGACGGCGACGACAGCCGCGGGCCGGCAGCGGTATGCCGTCACAGACGTACCGCTGTCCCTGGCCCTCCCTCTCGCGAACCGAGCGCTGCCAGGGCTGTTGGGCGAATTTCTCGTCCCGAGTCGACAAGACTAGGGAGGGTGCTCGTGTCCGTGGACAGACCTCGGGAGCGTGCACCGTCCCTGCCGACAGACCTCGGGTGTGCGCCCGATCAGAGTTGATATCCGGGAGTGGGTTCTGACCCCTTGACCTAGACCCAGCTGGGCAGCCACATCCGCAGCTGCCATGCCGGCTGCGGGATGACCTGCGCGGTGTAGATCGGGTAGAAGAACGCGAAGCAGGCGACGCTCACGATCACGAAGACCCCGGCTGCCAAGAGTCCTATCTTGCGATGGCGTGGCGAGGCCCTCGGCCCACCGATACCGAGCCCTAGGACGTAGGTCACGGCGAGGGCGATGAACGGCACGAAGGCGACCTCGTAGAAGCTGAAGATGGTGCGCTGCTGGTAGTTGAACCATGGCAGGTATCCGCCGGCCAGACCCGCCAGGATCGCGCCGGCACGCCAGTCACGGCGCAGGGCCCAGCTGAACAGCAGGATGAAGATCGCGATCGTTGCTCCCCACCACAGGGTCGGGGTGCCGATCGAGGTGATCGCCTTGGCGCACTGGGTGACCAGGCAGCCCTCCTGGCCCCTCTTCGGACCCTCGTAGAAGAAGGACGTCGGCCGGCCCTGGATCAGCCACGACCACGGGTTGGTCTTGTAGGGGTGGGCGGAGGTCACACCGACGTGGAAGGAGTAGATCTCCTGGTGGTACTGCCACAGCGAGCGCAGGGAGTCCGGCACCCACGAGAAGGTGGTTGCCGGGTGGGCCGTGGCCCACTGCCGGTCGTAGGAGTCCCTGGCAACGAACCAGCCGGTCCAGCTGGCCACGTACACGGACACCGTCAGGCCCACCATGACCAGCCCGGCATACACCCCGTCCAGCATCACAGCACCCCACCACCAGCGGCGCACACCGGCGGTGCGGCGGGCGCCCATGTCCCAGAACACGGTCATCAGACCGAAGGCGACCAGGAAGAACACGCCCGACCACTTGGTGCCCGTCGCGAGTCCGAGGCAGATGCCGGCGACCCAGAGCCAGGGGCGCAGGCCGAGCCACGGACCGTACCTGATCGCCGTCGAAGGACTGTGATCCTCACCGGTCGTGCCTGCCCCGGCGTCGCGATGGGCTGCGTGGGTGGCCTGCAGCGCGCTGACCTTCCGGGCCAGGACTTCTCGCGAGTGGTCACGGTCGATGAGCAGGGCACAGAAGGCGGCGAACGCCCAGAACCCCACGATGAGGTCCAGCAGGCCGGTTCGGGAGTGGACGAAGTGCTGGCCGTCGAAGGCCAGCAGCATGGCGGCGATCGTGCCGAGCAGCGCCGACCCGAACAGCCGCCGGCCCGCGCGACCGATCATCAGGATGGTGAGGGTGCCGAGCACCGCGACCGAGAACCGCCATCCGAACGAGCTGGTCGCCCCGAAGAGCTGCTCCCCGAGGCCGATGATCCACTTGCCGACCGGAGGGTGGACCACAAGGTCGGGCTCGGTGCCGAAGACGTTCGGGGTGCCGCGGGTGAACAGGGCATCCGGGGTCTTGAAGCTCGGCAGCACCCGTCGCTCGTAGCCGTACTCCATCATGGAGTAGCCCTGCTTGACGTAGTACGTCTCGTCGAAGACGAGCTGGTGAGGCCGCTCGAGCTGCCAGAAGCGGAGGAAGCCGCCCATTGCGGCGACGAAGAGCGGCCCCAGCCAGCCCCACAACATGTCGGTGGGCCGGTGCCCGAGCAGCCGCGAGCGCAGCTGCTCGGTGGGGGTCATGGCTGACATCGTATGTAGCACGGCAGCGACCGCGCGAACCCTCTCTGGTCGAGTCTGAGGCAGGTGCGTGCGCGTACCTGGACCGGGTGACCGGGCGGCCTGCGAAGATCGGAGACGTGACCGACTCTGTGACCGACTCTGTGACCAACTCTGTGACCGACTCTGTGACCAACTCTGTGACCGACTCTGTGACCAACCCCGTTGCCGGTGTCCTCGTGCTCGCAGCCACCCCGATCGGCGACCCCGCGGACGCCTCGCCGCGACTGGCACGGGAGATCACGACCGCCACCATGGTGGCCGCCGAGGACACCAGGCGCTTCAGCCGCCTCTGCCACTTTCTCGAGGTCAGGGCGTCCGGGCCGGTCGTCAGCTATCACGAGCACAACGAGGCGACGCGGACCGCGGACCTGCTGGCCCGGTTGCTGGAGGGTGCACGAGTGCTGGTGGTGACCGATGCCGGTATGCCGTCCGTCTCAGATCCGGGGTATCGCCTGGTCGTCGCCGCGGTTGAGGCTGGGGTGAGGGTGACCTGCGTGCCCGGTCCCAGCGCGGTCCTCATGGCCCTGGCAGTATCCGGGCTTCCGGTGGATCGCTTTTGTTTCGAGGGGTTTCCCTCTCGCAAGGCGGGCGAGAGACTGCGCTCGTTCCAGGCTCTGGCCAGGGAGCGCCGGACCCTGATCTTCTTCGAGGCGCCGCACCGCCTGGACGCGACGCTGGCGGCCATGGCTGGGGCCTTCGGCGCGGATCGCCCGGCCGCGGTCTGCCGGGAGCTGACCAAGACCTATGAAGAGGTCAGGCGGGGTTCCCTGACCGACCTGGCCCGGTGGGCGGCCGAAGGAGTCAGGGGTGAGATCACCATCGTGGTCGGCGGGGCACCAGCCGGGGTGGTCGACCCCGAGACGGCCGTGGCCGGGATACAGGCTCGCGTTGCCGGCGGTGAGCGGTTGAAGGACGTGTGCGCAGAGGTGGCGGCGGCGACGGGGCTGAGCCGCAACGACCTGTACAACGCCGCGCTGGCCGCTCGCCGATGACGGTGCCTCCCGAGGCCAGGGACCGGCGCCGGGCCGGCGACGCTCAGCCCCGGGCCTTGAGCATCGCGGCCACCTTCGCGGCCGCCTCCCGCAGCGCTGGATCGTCGTTCGATGATGGGCCACCGTCGGAGAAGCCCGCCTCTGCAACCAGCACCACGGCGCCCGTGCGAGCCGAGGCGTAGCCAGAGTTCGGCATCCTGCGAGGTGCGCGGGGGAAGGTCTTGCCCTCTCGCAGCAGGTCGTTGAGGTTGCCTGTTCCGGTCCCGTCCAGGACCCGTCTGACCGATGTGGCCGCCGCGTCGGACTCCATCTCGATCCGGGCCGTGACGAAGAGGACGGGGCGACCGTCGACCCGTCCGCTGCCCAGGGTTCGCGTTGCCTTCGCACAGTTCTGATGTCTGAACGTGGTCTTGGTCCGGCCGTGCGAGTGGTTTGCGCAGTCCGTGATCTCATCGGTCACCTGCGCGGCATAGCCGCCAGGCGCGGGCTCGGGGGCGGCCGGGGCCGCGGCCGCGGGTGCCGGTGCGGGCGTCTTCCCGGCATCAGAGCCGCTCCGGCCGGCGAAGGCAAAACCCCCGCCGATGAGTACGGCGGCGATGGCGCCCCCGGCCACCAAGAACCGTAGGGAGGGTTGTCTGAAGATGGGACGAGCCCGCGAGGCGCTCGGCTGGGGGGCTGGGGGCACGATCGCCGAGGCCGCCGGTGCCGGGGGAGTTACCACCGGGAGAGTGGCTGTTGGGGCTGTCGGGGCTGGTGCGGTTGGGGCTGGTGACTGCGGGAGGGTCGCGGTCGGAGCCGGCGGAGTCGGCGTAAGAGCCACCCGCTCGGGAACCGTCGCCTCGGTGCCGGCAGCGGAGGTCGCGTCCGGCCTCGCGTCGCGCTCAGAGGTCCGGCGTACCAGCTCGGCGATGTGGGCGGCGGACCCCTCGGCTTCGGCGTTCGAGCCTGAGGCTGGAGATGCGTCTGGCTGCGGGTCGGTTGCGGAGCCGATGGGCTTGCTCGGGTCGTTCGCGATTGGGGGCATCGCCTGTCAGCATGCCCTCACACAGGTCATCTTCCAATTCGCGGGTCGCCTCGGGCCACTCCCGGACGCACTCAGCGGTCGAGCCAGCGGTACTCCACCTCGGGCCTTCCGGCGCCGCCGTACCGCGCTCGCCGGACCACGAGGGCGGAGTTGGCCAGATACTCCAGGTACCGGCGTGCGGTGACCCGGGACGTGCCCACCGCCTCGGCGACCTCGGTGGCTGACAGGCTCTCGCTGGACGGCCGCAGGACCAGGACGACGGCGTCCAGGGACTCCGGGCTCATGCCCTTGGGCAGACTGCCCGAGTCGCTGCCGCGCAGGGTGGCCAGGACGCGGTCGACCTCGTGCTGACTGATCGCGACATCACCCGCGAGCTGCAGGCGGTATGCGGCGTACCGCTCGAGCTTCTCCCGCAGCCCCGCGAAGGTGAACGGCTTCAGCAGATACTGCACGATCCCCTGCGAGACGGCGGCGCGTACCACCGCGAGGTCGCGGGCCGAGGTGACGGCGATGACGTCGGCCCGGTGCCCCGCGGTGCGCATCGCCCGCACCACGTCCAGGCCGTGCATGTCGGGCAGATACATGTCCAGCAGCACCAGGTCGATCGCGGATGACGGGTCGCCCAGCAGCCGGATCGCGGTGGCGCCATCGAGTGCCTTGCCGCGTATGGCGAACCCGCGGACGCGCTCGACGTAGGCCACATGAGCGTCCGCGGCCACCGGCTCGTCCTCGACGACCAGGACCCCGATCTCCCTCATGGCCGGACCGCGACGGGCAGCGGGAACCGGACGGTGAACACTGCGCCGACATACGTTGGGCTGCCGCATCCCGCGCCACCCGAAGCTTCACGATGAGGCAGCGCGTCGGGGAGCACCGGGTGCGCGCGCAGCCTGTCGCCGGCCCGGCTGACCTCGACCGTGCCCCCGTTGCGGTGGGTGACCTGGCCGACCAGGGCCAGCCCCAGGCCATGCCCGATCAGCCGCTGGTCGGACTTGGTGGACCAGCCGCGGGTGAAGGCTCGGGTCACGCAGTCTTCGTCAAGACCGGGGCCGCTGTCGCTGACCCGCAGCACGAGCGTGCTGGCGATGCCACGCTCGGAGGGATCGTCCTCGACCCAGCTGGAGAAGCCCACCCGGCGCGGACCAGGCGCCCCGGCGGCCGCGTCGATGGCGTTGTCGAGCAGGTTGCCGACCACCGTGACCAGGTCGCGGGCGGGGATCACACTCTCCGGGACGCTGCTGGCCGGGTCCACCTCGAGCGTGACACCGCGCTCGTTTGCCTCGGCGGCCTTGCCCAGCAGCAGGGCGGCCAAGACCGGCTCGTGGACCGCGCTGACCACGAGGTCGGTGAGCTGCTGGGCCAGGGCAAGCTCTTCGGTGGCGAAGGTCAGCGCCTGCTCGGTGCGCCCGAGCTCGATCAGGCTGATGACGCTGTGCAGTCGGTTGGCTGCCTCGTGCGCCTGTGAGCGCAGCGCCTCAGCCAGCCCGCGGGCCGAGTCCAGCTCGCCGGTCAGCGCCTGCAGGTCTGTGTGGTCGCGCAGCGTCAGGACGGTTCCGAGCTCTCGTCCTTCCCAGCGGGCCGGCGCCTGGTTGACGACCAGCACCCGGCTGGCCGTGAGGTGGATGGCGTCGCTCACCTCGCAGCCGCCTTCCAGGGCCTCGGTCATCGGTGCCGGCAGCCCGAGCTCGTCGAGCCGGAGCCCGGCCCAGTTTTCGGGTAGGTCCAGCAGCCGCCGCGCCTCGTCGTTGGCCAGCATGAGACGCCCGTCCTGGTCCAGGAGCACCAGTCCCTCACGCATCGCGTGCAGCACGGCATCATAAAACTCGTACATCCGGCTCAGCTCCTCCGGCCCCAGACCATGCGTCTGCCGGCGAAGCCGTCGTGATACGAGCGCGGATCCACCCGCGGCCAGCAGGAGCGCCGCGATGCCGGCAATCAGCAGCGGGGGCACGTGCTGAGCGAGCTCTCGCGCGACGGCTACGCGGGTGACGCCCACGGAGACCAGCGCGAGCACCTTTCCGTCGTCGGCTCGTACCGGCACCACCGCGCGTTCGGACGGACCGAACGAGCCGCCATACGTCTCAAGCACCACCCCGCCGGCGACCGCTGCGTCGATGTGGCCGCTGAACCGCTTGCCGATGAGGTCCGGCTTGGGGTGGCAGTAGCGGATTCCTTTGGTGTTCATCACCACCACGAAGTCACTGCCGGTGTCGAGGCCCACCCTGACGGAGTAGGGCTGCAGGATGGCGGACGGGTCGGGCGCGAGCAGCGCGGAGCGCACCAGCGGGGAAGCCGCCACGCTCCGGGCAACTGCGAGGACCCGGGCGCTGGCGGAGGCCTGACTGCTCTCTGCGGCCTGCAGGTATGCGGCCGCGCCCGCGACCAGGACCACCACCGCGACGACGCCCACCTGTAGCGCGAACAGCTGTCGCGCCAGGCTCCAGGCCCGTGGGTTGAGGCGGGGGTGCATGGCACCAGTGTGCAGCGTGTCCAGGGTTGGCGCTGGCCCGTGCGCCGGCTGACCGGTATGCGGGGCATAGGTGCGGGTGGCCCGCATCTGAGCGCGAACGCAATGAACGCAACGTTGACTATCGTCAGGAACGGGGCCACTGTCGAGAAAAATTTACCTGTCAGATCCAGGAGGATCAACATGTCCAGCTCCGCAGCAGCGTCGCCGCCGGGTTCCATGTCCGCCGGCTCCCCACCGTCTACGCCGCGAGCACCTCGCGACAAGACGCAGTATCTCTACATGGCTGTGGTTGTGGCGATGCTGCTGGGCATCGCGGTCGGCTTCGCCTTCCCTGGCAAGGACGGCTTCGCGGTCGGGCTCAAGCCGCTCGGGACCGGCTTCATCAATTTGATCAAAATGATCATCACCCCGATCATCTTCTGCACGATCGTGCTGGGCATCGGATCGGTCCGCAAGGCGGCCAGCGTCGGCAAGGTCGGCGGACTGGCCCTGGGCTACTTCCTGACGATGTCGTTCACGGCGCTCGGGATCGGCCTTGTCGTCGGCAACATCGTCAAGCCCGGCGTCGGTCTGCATCTGAGCGCAGCAGTGGCCAAGTCAGGGCAGGCGCAGGTGAAGGGTGAGCCCGAGACGGGCTCTGACTTCATCCTCCACCTGATTCCGGACACCCTGGTCTCGTCGCTGACCCAGGGCAATGTGTTGCAGGCGCTGTTCGTGGCGCTGCTGGTCGGTTTCGCCCTGCAGTCGATGGGCGAGAAGGGCGTGCCGGTGCTACGCGGCATCGGGCACCTGCAAAGGGTCGTCTTCAAGGTGCTCGCCATGATCATGTGGGTCGCCCCGGTCGGGGTGTTCGGCGCCATGGCAGCGGTGGTCGGCTCGACCGGCGCCGAAGCGTTGCTCAGCCTGGGCAAGGTGATGGTGGGGTTCTACGCCACCTGTTTCCTGTTCATCGTCCTGGTGCTCGGAACGATCCTTCGGGTCTCGACCGGCATGTCGATCTTCCGGTTGATGAAGTACCTGGGCAAGGAGTACCTGCTCATCGTCTCGACCTCCTCCTCCGAGACCGCACTGCCCCGGCTGATCGGCAAGATGGAGCACCTGGGCGTCGCCCGGCCGGTCGTCGGGGTCGTGGTTCCGACTGGCTATTCCTTCAACCTCGACGGCACGATGATCTACCTCACCATGGCTTCGCTGTTCGTCGCCGAGGCGATGGACAAGCCGCTCAAGCTCGGTGAGCAGATCGGGCTGCTGCTCTTCATGATGCTCGCCTCCAAGGGAGCAGCCGGGGTTACCGGCGCCGGACTGGCCACCCTGGCCGCTGGCCTGCAGGCACACCGACCCGAGCTGCTGGACGGCGTGGGCCTGGTCGTCGGTATCGACCGGATGATGAGCGAGGCGCGTGCGGTGACCAACTTCACCGGCAACGCGGTCGCGACCGTGCTGGTGGGCAGCTGGACCGGGCAGTTCGACAAGGCCCGGGCTGAGCTGGTGCTGTCCGGCCGCGACCCCTTCGACGAGGTCGCTTTCGCTGCCGGTGACGACCACGGTGGCGGGGCCTGGGATGACGGGCTGGCCAAGCTCGAGACCAAGGTCAGTCCGAGTCAGGCCGAGCCGTCGGCCATCGGCCACTAGCAACACGTCAGCACGAGGATGGACCCGCTTCCCCACGAGGCGGGTCCATCGGTGCGTTCGGTGACCTACCGGTCCGGCTGCGCCTCGTTTCTGGAGGCGCTCTCGGCGGCGAGCCTGAGGTTGGCCAGGGTCGTGACGATGCCTCGATGGTTGGTCTTCATCCGCGAGCCCAGCAGCCTGTCGGCCGGCGCGCGATACCAGAGGGGTCGCCGGTCGGTCCATTCCTCGACCACGGTGCAGGTCGAAGGATCGGCGTCGTCGGGAACGACGAAGTACTCCCAGCGGGCGATCTTCAGCAGCCCAAAGCTGATCTCGAAGGCCAGGTTCCGGCCTGGCACCACCGTGACGACCTCGCCCTGGGTCACCCAGCGCACCGCCCCTGCCTTGTTGTGACCGAAGAATTTCGCCCCTTCGGCCGCGCTGGTGGCACCACCGCGCCAGGTGACCCGCTCGCACTCGGGTGACCACTCGCCCATCCGGGGCAGGTCGGCAACGAGGTCGTAGACCAGGTCAGCCGGTGCATCGACGGTGAGGGACTCGCGTAGGTCGGCCATGGACGAATCCTTGCACCGCGGGAAACTTCCTGCCCGTCGACCCTTAGGATTCAGGCCATGAGCAAGGTCCTGTCAGCCGTCGCCTGGCCCTACGCAAACGGCCCGCGCCACATCGGCCACATCGCCGGATTCGGCGTGCCCTCAGACGTGTTCAGCCGTTATATGCGTATGGCGGGCCATGACGTCCTCATGGTCAGCGGCACCGACGAGCACGGCACCCCGATCCTGGTGGCGGCCGACAAGGCGGGAGTCAGCGCCAAACAGCTCGCTGACGAGAGCAACCGGGTCATCGTGCAGGACCTCGCCAGCCTCGGCCTGTCCTACGACCTGTTCACCCGTACGACGACCCGCAACCACTACGCCGTCGTCCAGGAGATGTTCACCACCGTCCATGCCAACGGCTACATGGTCGAGCAGACCACGCAGGGGGCGATCAGCCCGTCGACCGGCCGCACGCTGCCGGACCGCTACATCGAAGGCATCTGCCCGATCTGCGGCTACGCCGAGGCGCGAGGTGACCAGTGCGACCACTGCGGCAACCAGCTCGACGCGACCGAGCTGATCAAGCCCCGCAGCAAGATCAACGGCGAGACGCCGCAGTTCATCGAGACCCAGCACTTCTTCCTGGACCTGCCGGCGCTGGCCGAGGCGCTGGGCGAGTGGCTCGACGCGCGTGAGGCCTCCGGCACCTGGCGCCCCAACGTCATCCGGTTCAGCCAGAACATCCTGAAGGACATCCGCCCGCGGGCGATGACCCGCGACATCGACTGGGGCATCCCGATTCCGCTGGACGGCTGGCGGGACGACCCAGCCAAACGGCTCTACGTCTGGTTCGACGCGGTCATCGGCTACCTGTCCGCCTCCATCGAGTGGGCCCGCCGGACCGGCGACCCGCAGGCCTGGCGCCAGTGGTGGAACAACCCCGAGGCCTTGTCCTACTACTTCATGGGCAAAGACAACATCACCTTCCACTCCCAGATCTGGCCGGCTGAGCTACTGGCCTACGACGGGCTGGGAGACAAGGGCGGAGAGCCCGGGCCGTATGGCGCGCTGCAGCTGCCCACCGAGGTGGTCAGCTCGGAGTTTCTCACCATGGAAGGCAAGCAGTTCTCCTCCAGCCGGGGTGTGGTCATCTACGTTCGCGACGTCCTGCAGCGGTACCAGCCGGACGCCCTTCGCTACTTCATCTCGGCGGCGGGCCCGGAGAACCAGGACAGCGACTTCACCTGGGCCGAGTTCGTCAGGCGCACCAACGGTGAGCTGGTCGCGGGCTGGGGCAACCTGGTCAACCGGACCGCGACGATGATCCACCGGGGCTTCGGCCAGATCCCGGCCGCGGCCAAGCTGACCGCCGAGGACCTGGCGCTCCTGGCGTCGGTGAACGAGGGCTTCGACACCATCGGCGCGCTGATCGAGCGCCACCGTCAGAAGCAGGCGCTGAGCGAGGCGATGCGGGTGGTCGCCGAGGTCAACAAGTACGTCACCGACCAGGCGCCGTTCAAGCTCAAGGCCGACGACGAGCGTGAGCGGCTCGGAACGATCCTGCACGTGATCGCCCAGGCGGTCAGCGACTGCACGACGATGCTGTGCCCCTTCCTGCCGCACAGCTGCAACCAGGTCCACGCCACGATGGGTGGCCTCGGCGAGATCGCGCCGATGCCGCGGATCGAGGAGGTCGACGACCTGGACGGCGGAGAGAGCTACCCGATCATCACCGGCGACTACACCGCCACGCCCAGCTGGGAGAGGCACGCGATCACGGCGGGCACCCCGATCTCGAAGCCGTCCCCCATCTTCACCAAGCTCGACCCCTCGGTCGTGGACGAAGAGCTGGCACGGCTCAACCCGGAAGCCACCAGCGCGTGACTCAGGTGACCAACAGAGCGCCGTCGGCGCCGGACCCGCTTCCGATCCCGGTGGTCGACAACCACACCCATCTCGACATGTCGCGCGACGGTGAGCAGGCTCCTGACCTGGCATCGGTGATCGACGCCGCGACCGCGGTGGGGGTGCCGCTGATGGTCCAGATCGGGTGTGACCTTCCCGGCGCGCGTTTCACCGTCGAGGTCATCGACCGGTATGCCGCGCTACTGGGCGGGGTGGCGCTGCACCCCAACGAGGCGCCGAGGCTGCACGATCGCGGTGAGCTCGAGTCGGCCCGCACCGAGATCGAGCTGCTGGCCGCCCACCCCAGGGTTCGGGTGATCGGCGAGACAGGACTGGACTACTACCGCACCGGCACCGAGGGCGTTGCGGCACAGCAGGATTCCTTCCGCTGGCACATCGACCTGGCCAAGCGCACGGGCAAGGTCCTGCAGATCCACGATCGTGACGCTCACGAAGACGTCCTGCGGATCCTGGCGCAGGAGGGGGCTCCGGCGAAAACGGTGCTCCACTGTTTCTCCGGGGATATCTCCATGGCACGTGAGTGCGTTGAAAGAGGCTATTACCTTTCGTTTGCCGGAACGGTGACCTTCAAGAACGCCACCGGGGTGCGCAACGCGCTCGCCGTCACCCCGATGGAGAACCTGCTCGTCGAGACGGATGCGCCCTATCTGACCCCGGCGCCACATCGCGGGGCGACAAATGCCCCGTACCTCGTGCCGCTGACGGTGCGGGCCATGGCGGCCGTTCTGAGCACGAATGTGCCCGCGCTATGCACCGCTTTGTCGGCAAACTCGGAGCGACTCTACGGCCCCTGGTAAGCCCCGTCCGGACCCCCGGGAAACCCTCAATGTTCGTAAGTGACCTTACTCACAGGTCATGCGGGGGAACGCTTTCCCGATTTGACCACGGAAGGCTACTCGGCAATCGTGAACTGCTGTTGGCCGGGGTCTGCGACTTCTCGGACGGCGCGCATGCGGGGGTGCTCGACCGACGTCGAGCATCCTTTTTCATGCGTACGTCGCGTATCCGTCGCAGTGCCCGGAACGATCTAGCCTTGGAGCGCTGTGAGTTTCCTTTCTGTCCGGCGTATTGCCCAAGCCGCCATAGTCGTGTCGCTGGTTGCCGGTGCCACCGGCTTCACCTACTTCGACAAGGCGGTCACCCTTTCCGTTGACGGCAAGCCGTCTGCAGTTCATCTGTTCGGCAGCACCGTCGGTGACGTGCTGACCCATCAGGGCATCAAGCTCAATAGCCACGACCTCGTAGCCCCGGCTGTCTCGACGCCGCTCGAGGACAACCAGAAGGTCGTCGTTCGCTACGGCCGTCTGCTGACCGTCACCGTCGACGGACAGGCCAAGGAGTACTGGACGACGTCAACCACCGTCGCCGGCGCTCTGTCCGAGCTCGGCATCCGTGCCGACTCCGCCAAGCTTTCCGTGTCTCGTTCGCAGCCGCTGGGTCGTCTCGGCCTCGTCATGGCTGTCACCACCCCCAAGGACGTCACGGTGTCCGTCGACGGCAAGAAGCTGAAGGCGCGGACCACCAGCGCCACCGTCGCCGACCTGCTGACCGAGCTCAAGATCAGTGTCGGCGCCAAGGATCGCGTTACTCCCGCTGTGAAGACCCCCATCACCCGCAACGTCCCGAACGTGGCCGTCGCCCGGGTGACTCAGAAGAGCGTCGGGACGAACGAGAGCATCACCTTCGGAACCCAGCGTCGCAGCGACGCCAGCATGTTCACCGGCACGACCAAGACCCTGACCGCAGGCAGGCCAGGCAGGAAGGTCCTCAGCCACCTGCAGACCCTGGTCGACGGCAAGCTCATCACCGACAGGGTCACTGCCTCGCGTATCGCAACCGCCCCGGTTACGCGCGTCCTGGCACTGGGCACCAAGTCCCGTCCGGTCCCTGTCAAGCCGGCTCCGGTCGCTGTCAAGCCGGCTCCGGTGTCATCCGCTGGCGGCTCGACAGCCAATGGGGCGATGTGGGACCGTATCGCCGAGTGTGAGTCCGGTGGCAACTGGGCCATCAACTCCGGCAACGGATACTACGGTGGCCTGCAGTTCGACAGCCAGACGTGGATGGGCAGCGGTGGTGGAGCGTACGCGCCGCGTGCCGACCTGGCCAGCCGGACGCAGCAGATCGCCATCGCCAACAAGGTCTACGCTGATCGCGGGCTGCAGCCGTGGCAGTGCGGGTGGGCTGCCTGACCTGGGTTTCCGCCTAGGCTGCTCGTATGAGTGAGAACGTCGCAGCCGGGTTGCTCGGGGCCGGCCAGATCCGTGATCTGGCCGGCCGTCTGGGTGTACGCCCCACCAAGAAGTGGGGCCAGAACTTTGTAATCGACGCCAATACCGTCCGCCGGATCGTGCGGCTCGCCGACCTTGAGCCCGGCGATGTCGTGGTCGAGATCGGCCCGGGCCTCGGCTCCCTCACCCTCGCCCTGCTTCCAGAGGTCGCCAAGGTCGTGGCCGTTGAGGTGGACGCCAACCTGGCCAGAGCCCTGCCTGAGACGGTGGTCGCGCACGCGCCGGCATACGGCAAGAACCTGAGCGTGGTCCTGGCGGATGCGATGACCGTGCGCTCGCTGCCCGACCCCCAGCCCACCGCGCTGGTCGCCAACCTGCCCTACAACATCTCGGTCCCCGTCGTGCTGAGCTTCCTTGAGGCCTTCCCCAGCCTGCGCCGGGCTCTGGTGATGGTGCAGCTCGAGGTCGCCGAGCGCCTTGCGGCACCGCCGGGCAGCAAGACGTACGGCATCCCCAGCCTCAAAGCCGCCTGGTATGCCGAGGTGAAGCTGACGGGGACCGTCAGCCGCACCGTCTTCTGGCCCGCGCCTAACGTGGACTCCGGCCTGGTCGCCCTGATCCGGCGCGAGCCGCCGCAGACGCTGGCGTCCCGCAAGGAGGTGTTCGCCTGCATCGACGCAGCGTTCGCCCAGCGACGCAAGACGCTGCGAGCGGCTCTGGCCGGCTGGGCGGGGTCGGCCCCGAATGCCGAGAAGACCTTGCGTGCGGCGGGGGTGGACCCGCGAACCCGCGGCGAGCAGCTCGACATCCACTCCTTCGCGGCGATCGCGGCGGCCCGGACGGCCCTGGTGAGCCGATGAGCTCAGCCGCGCCCTCGCCGCAGTCCGTCACCGCACGGGTCCCTGCGAAGGTCAATCTCGAGCTCGTGGTCGGTCCGCTGCGCCCGGACGGCTTCCATCACCTGGCCACGGTGTTCCAGGCGGTCGGCCTGCACGATGACGTCACCGTGCAGCCGGCGGACGACTGGGGCATCACCATCAACGGCCCGTACGCCGACCTGGTCCCGGACGACGGCACCAACCTCGCGCTCCGGGCGGCCCGCCTGCTGGCCGGGGCGGCCGGCATCGAGGTGCCGGTGCACATCACCATCGACAAGGACATCCCCGTGGCGGCGGGCATGGCGGGCGGGTCAGCCGATGCGGCGGGCGCGCTCCTGGCCTGCGACGCGCTCTGGGGGGTGTGGACCTCAAGGACAGCCCTGGAAGACCTGGCAGCCGATCTGGGCAGCGATGTCCCGTTCGCCCTGCTGGGCGGAACCGCGATGGGATCCGGTCGCGGAGATCAGCTGGCGCCGGTGCTCGGGCGGGGCCGGTACTTCTGGGTGCTGGCCCTGAGCGACGCGGGGCTCTCGACCCCTGCGGTGTACGCGGAGTGCGACCGTCTCCGGTCGACGCTGCGGGTTCCCGGGCCCACCCCCTCCGCCTCGATGATGACCGCACTGCGCTCGGGTGATGCGGCGTCCCTGGGCAAGGCGTTGAGCAACGACCTGCAGCCGGCTGCCCTGTCGCTGCAACCCCGGCTCGAAGAGGTGCTGGGCGCGGGCATGGATAATGGGGCCCTGGGTGGCATCGTGTCCGGGTCGGGGCCGACAGTCGCGTTCCTGGTCTCTGACACCGAGAGCAGTCTGGACCTGGCCGTCGCGCTGGCCGCGCTGGGCGTCGCCTCCTCCGTCAAGCGTGCCGTCGGCCCCGTTCGCGGAGCCCACATCCTCACCGCGGCATCCGGACCCCGCGGCTCATACGGATCACCCGGGCTTTCCGGCCCCGCAGGACTCAGGAGCAGCTGAACACGATGGCCAATCTCGTCTCGGTCGAGCGCGCCACCCTGGCGCTCGGCACCACCCACATCCTCGACGGCGTCTCCCTCGGCGTCAGCAGCGGCACCCGGGTCGGTGTCGTGGGACGCAACGGTGGCGGCAAGTCAACCCTGTTGCGGGTCCTCGCCGGGCTCCAGCCGGTGGATGAGGGACGCATCACCATGCTCGGGTCACTGACCATCGGCATGCTCACCCAGGTCGACACGCTCGACCCCGAAACGACCATCCGCGCTGCCGTGCTGGGGGACCTTCCCGAGCACGTCTGGGCCGGCGACCCGCGGATCCGCGACGTCCTGGACGGCCTGCTCGGCGGCATCGACGCGCCGGACGTCGGCGGGTTCGAGGCGATCGTGGGCCCGTGCTCCGGTGGCGGGCGCCGCCGGCTCGCCCTCGCTGCCCTGCTGGTGGCCGATCCAGACCTGCTGCTGCTGGACGAGCCGACCAACCACCTCGACGTCGAGGGCGTGGCCTGGCTGGCCGACCACCTGGCCAACCGGCGGACCCGTCCCGGCACGTCTGTGGTGACGGTCACCCACGATCGGTGGTTCCTGGATGAGGTGGCCACCACGACCTGGGAGGTCGTCGACGGCGGGGTGAGCTCCTACGAGGGCGGCTACGCGGCATACGTGCTGGCCAGGGCCGAGCGCGACCGGGTGGCAGCGGTCACCGAGGAGCGGCGTACCAACCTGGTGCGCAAGGAGCTGGCCTGGCTTCGCCGCGGCGCCCAAGCCCGGTCGACGAAGCCGAAGTTCCGGATCGATGCGGCCATCGAGCTGATCGACGACGAGCCGGCGCCTCGAGACAGCGTCTCGCTGGTGCGCTTCGCCACGACCCGGCTCGGCAAGGACGTGGTCGACCTCATCGACGCCAGCGTGACTTTCGGCGAGCGGCGCCTGCTCGACCGGGTGACCTGGCGACTGGCACCGGGCGACCGGATCGGCATCGTGGGGGTCAACGGCTCCGGCAAGTCGACCCTGATGCGGGCGATCTTCGGCGACGTCGCCCTGTCCGCGGGCAAGCGCAAGGTCGGCAAGACCGTGTCGATGGCCTACCTCACCCAGGAGGTCCGCGAGCTGGAGAAGTTCGACGACTGGCGGGTCATCGAGGCCATCGAGGACGTCAAGCAGTACACCCGCCTGGGCGACAAGGAGGTCAGCGCCAGCCAGCTTGCCAAGCGTCTGGGGTTCAGTGGCGGCCGCCAGCAGACCCGGGTCAACGATCTCTCCGGTGGCGAGCGCCGACGTCTGCAGTTCCTGCGGCTGCTCATGGCCGAGCCCAACGTCCTGATCCTGGACGAGCCGACCAACGACCTCGACATCGAGACGCTGACGTCGATGGAGGATGTGCTTGACGGCTGGGCCGGCACCTTGCTGGTCGTCTCCCACGACCGCTACCTGCTGGAGCGGATGTGTGACCGGCAGGTGGCGTTGCTGGGCGACGGGGCCGTTCAGGATCTGCCCGGCGGCGTTGAGCAGTACCTCGACCTGCGCGCGTCCGCCCGCGCGTCCGTCTCTGCGTCGGGAACGTCCGGGGGCGCCCGTGCGACCGCTCCTGCGTCTGGGGCGAAGGTCGCGGGGGCCGCGTCTGCGCAGTCGGCTGCCGAGCTGCGTGACGCCAGGAAGGACCTGAACAGGATCGACCGGCAGCTCTCCAGGATCTCCGCGCAGGAGGAGAAGATCCACGCCCAGATGGCGGCGAAGGCGGCAGACCACACCGCGGTGCTGGAGCTCAACACCACGCTGCGAGCCATCGTGGACGAACGCGAGACCCTCGAGCTGGAATGGCTCTCGGTAGCCGAGATCATCGGCTAACCGGCGGCTAACCGCCAAACCTAGGGACGGTGCTTCGACTTTCACCTCAAACCTAGGGACGGTGCTGCGGACTTCCCGTCAAACCTCGGGACGCGGCTGAGGTTCTCCTTCCGAAACTAGGGACGGTGCTTCAGATTTCCTGTCAAACCCGGGTGCTGTGCGGACCTCGAACGATGACAGGAGCTGTCGCAGCAGCCCTGCGAGCTGGACCCGCTCCGATGGTGGCAGCTCGTTGAGCAGGGCACGCTCCCGCTCGAGCAGATCGGCCATAGCGGCATCGACGACATCACAGCCGGCGCTGGTGAGGGTGACCTTCACGCCGCGCCGATCCCTGGGGTCGGGACCGCGACTGACCAGGCCGCGGGCGGCGAGCCGGTCGACACGGTTGGTCATGGTCCCGCTGGTCACCAGCGTCTGGGCGACCATCTGCCCGGGGGAGAGCTCGTAGGGCGCGCCAGAGCGGCGCAGCGCCGAGAGAACCTCGAACCCCCAGCTCTCCAGGTCGTGCTCGGCGAAGGCTGATCCGCGGGCGAGGTCGAGATGGCGGGCGAGCCGCAGGACTCGCGACAGAATGGTCAGCGGCGAGACGTCGAGATCGGGGCGCTCACGCCGCCAGGCTTCGACGATGCGGTCGACCTCATCTGTGGGCGTGACGGACATGAGGAAAGCCTAGCAGCAGGTATCTTGATATCAAGAGACCTGCGGAGAGACAACAGCCGGCCGGCACGAGGCGCTATCTGTGCACGGTGCGCAGGATGGGTTTTGGCTCCATCCCGCCCAGGCCGTTCCAGGCCAGGTTGACCAGGTGCGCGGCCACGTCGGCCTTCTTGAACTTGCGCGAGTCCATCCACCACTGCCCGGTCAGGGCCACCATGCCGACGAGCATCTGGGCATAGATCGGCGCGGTCTTGGGGTCCAGCTTCTGGCGTTTGAACTCCGCCGCGAGGATGTACTCGACCTGGCTGGCCACGTCGCTGAGCAGGCTGGCGAAAGACCCCGTCGCTTGCCCCGCGGGCGAGTCGCGCACCAAGATCCTGAACCCGTCGGTGGAGTTCTCCACGTAGTCGAGCAAGGCGAGGGCTGCCTGCTCGAGGAGTCGGCGGGCATGTCCGTCAGAGGTGAGCGCCCCGGTTATCCCGTCCAGCAGCGAGCGGATCTCGCGGTCGACGACCACGGCATACAGGCCCTCCTTGCCACCGAAGTGCTCGTAGACCACCGGCTTGGAGACCCCGGCCCTGGCGGCGATCTCCTCGACGGTGGTCGCCTCAAAACCCTTGTCCGCAAAGAGCTTGCGGCCGACCTCAAGCAGCTGTTCTCGACGTTGCTTGCCGGTCATCCTTGCTCGGGAAGTCGTCGCCGCGGGTATCTCCTGTGCTTCGGTCACCATGCCATCATGTCCGAACGTGGACGCTTTGGCCGTTTCCAGCTCATCAGCGACGTTTGCCGTCAATTCTCACCAGCCGTGGCCAGCGGACGTCGCAGGCCCACCCGAGCTTCTCGAAGACCCAGATGGTGCGGGCGCTGCTGTCCAGCTGACCGCGATCGACGCCTTGACGGGCGCAGGTCGGGTCGGCGTGATGCAGGTTGTGCCACGACTCGCACATGGACAGAACCGCGAACCACCAGACGTTGGCTGACCTGTCACGGGCGGCGAACGGGCGGTTGCCGATGGCGTGGCAGATCGAGTTGATCGACCAGGTCACGTGGTGGAGCAGGCCGATCCGGACGATCGACCCCCAGAAGAAGGTACTCGCCGCTCCCTGCCAGGACATCGACCACAGACCCCCGATGACCGCGGGAGTGAGAAGCGACACGAGGAGCAGGGCGGGGAACGCCGCGTCGACGCGCCTCAGGTCCTTGTCCGCCAGCAGGTCCGGGACGTATTTCGCGCGCGGTGTCTGCTCGACGTCGAAGAGCCAGCCGATGTGCGCCCACCCCAGGCCCTTCAGCAGGGCGGGGACGCTCTCGCCGTACCGCCAAGGCGAATGGGGTTCCCCCTTGCGGTCGGAGAACGCGTGGTGCCGCCGATGATCTGCCACCCAGCGCAGGACCGGTCCCTCGATCGCCATCGACCCGGCCGCGGCAAGGGCGATCTTCAGCGGGCGGTTGGGCTTGAACGATCCGTGGGTGAAACAGCGGTGGTAGCCGACGGTGATCCCGTGACCTGCCACGAGGTACATCACGGAGGCGATCACGACGTCATGCCACCCGAGCCCCGGTCCCAAGCGAGCGGGATCGCCGCCAGGATGGCGAGGAACGGGATGGCGATGAAGGCGAACAGGATGACGTGGTCGACGTTGCGCCTGGTGGCGGACTGAGGCACCGGCCCGGCGTCCTGGACGGACGTCGAGTCCCCCAGCCTGGAGGCTTCTGACCTGCTGTGGCCCTGGGGGTCAGCGATGTTCGGATCGAGGATGTGGAGGCTGTCGGTGCCAGAGCGGTAGGAAGTCATCTGAGTTCCTTAGGGTGAATTTAGTCACGGAAGCGCAACCTTCCTCGTCGTAGGCTTTCTGTCTTTTACGGCGATTCCCTGGCGACCATCCCGGTCCACTACCCTTGCCAGAGCCCCGCGCAGGCCGACGACGACGTATCGGCAGGCGGGCCGTTCCCCGGTTGGTCTGCTGGCAGGGCCCGCCTGACTTTGAATCAGGACTAGCGACGAAGGTTCGATTCCTTCCCGGGGAGCCGACTTGGCCATCGAGGTCGTGATGGTGGGCGAGAAGAAGAGCAGACGGCCGCGCGGGCGGGTGAACTGCCGGCGAACGGCAGGTAAGATCGGGCTCAGGCAGTGCAGCCCGGCATCCCCATGTTCGGAATGCCCAGGGTGTGGCTGCGTGCAATCGACTCCGACCCTCAGGAGCTCACCGCGTGACTACACCCCGTCCGGCCGCTGTCATCGTCCTCGCCGCTGGCGAGGGTACCCGGATGAAGTCGGCCACTCCCAAGGTCCTGCACTCCATCGGAGGGCGCACCCTCCTTGGCCATGCTCTTGCCGCTGCACGAGGCGTGGACCCCCTGCACCTGGCCGTCGTGGTCCGCCATGGCAGGGACCTCGTGGCCGCGCATATCGCCGAGGTCGACCCCGATGCTGTCATCGCCGAACAGGACGACGTCAAGGGCACCGGCCGGGCCACAGAGTGCGCGCTGTACGCCTTGCCGGCTGACCTTGCGGGGACCGTTCTGGTGACCTGCGGCGACGTGCCACTACTCACGGCCGAGACGCTGCGCGGGCTCCTGCAGGCGCACGCGGCCAGCGGCAGCGCGGCCACGGTGATCACCGCCACGCTGCCCGACCCGTTCGGCTATGGCCGCATCATCCGGGCCGCGGACGGCTCCGTGGCCGGGATCGTGGAGCAGAAGGACGCCACCGAGGCCCAGCGTGAGATCACCGAGGTGAACTCCGGGCTGTATGCGTTCGACGTGGCGGTCCTGCGCGCGGCGCTGGCCGAGGTGGGCACCGACAACGTCCAGGGTGAGAAGTACCTCACCGACGTGTTGGGCATCGCCGGCGAGAAGGGCCTGCGGGTCAGCGCCCACCTGATCCGGGACCTGTGGCAGACCGAGGGCGTGAACGACCGGGTCCAGCTGTCGCGGCTCGGGGCTGAGCTCAACCGCCGGATCGTCGAGGGCTGGATGCGGGCGGGAGTCACCGTGATCGATCCGGCCACCACCTGGATAGACGCCGACGTCAGGCTCGGGCGCGACGTCATCATCCATCAGCAGACCCAGATCCATGGGGTCAGCATCGTCGGCGACGATGTGGTCCTCGGACCTGACACCACGCTGACCGACGTCTCCATCGGTGATGGCGCGGCAGTCATCCGTACCCACGGGTCTCTGTCCGTCATCGGCGCCGGCGCCCTCGTCGGGCCCTTCTCCTACCTGCGTCCGGGCACCGAGCTTGGCGCGAAAGGCAAGATCGGCACTTTCGTCGAGACCAAGAACGCGCAGATCGGCGTCGGCTCCAAGGTGCCTCACCTCACGTATGTCGGGGACGCCACGATCGGGGAGCACTCCAACATCGGCGCGTCGAGCGTCTTCGTCAACTACGACGGCGTCAGCAAGACGCACACCACCATCGGCAGTCACTGCCGCACCGGCTCGGACAACATGTTTGTCGCGCCGGTGACCGTGGGCGACGGTGCCTACACCGGCGCCGGGACGGTGGTCCGCAGAAGCGTTCCGCCGGGCGCCTTGGCCATCAACGTGGCGCCCCAGCGCAATCTGCTCGGGTGGGTGCACCAGAAGCGCGCGGGCACCGCCTCCGCCAAGGCTGCCATGGCTGCCACCTCTGCTTTGGCGGCCAGTGAGCAGTCCCCGAGCGTGGCCGACGACCCTGCCAATGTCACCGAAGGGAACGCCACCGCATGAACGGTTTGAAGCGTGTGCCCGAGAAGAACCTCATGATCTTCTCCGGCCGGTCCAACGTCCAGCTCGCCGAAGAGGTGGCCTACCAGCTGGGGACGAACCTGGTGCCGACCTCGGCCTACGAGTTCGCCAACAGCGAGATGTACGTGCGCTACGAGGAGTCGGTGCGCGGTTCGGACGCCTTCGTCCTGCAGAGTCATGCCGCTCCGGTCAACGAGTGGATCATGGAGCACCTGCTCATGGTCGACGCGCTCAAGCGTGCGTCGGCCAAGCGGATCACGGTGGTCATGCCCTACTACGGCTACTCGCGGCAGGACAAGAAGCACCGTGGCCGCGAACCGATCTCGGCCCGCCTCATCGCGGACCTGTTCAAGACCGCCGGAGCCGACCGGCTGATGTCCGTCGACCTGCACACCGACCAGATCCAGGGGTATTTCGACGGACCGGTCGACCACCTGGTGGCCCTGCCGATCCTGTCCAAGTACGTACGCAAGAATTACGGCACCGAACAGATGGCAGTCGTCTCCCCGGATGCCGGGCGGATCAAGGTCGCCGAGCAGTGGTCCAAGCGGCTGGGCGGTGCGCCGCTGGCGTTCATCCACAAGACCCGCGACATCACCCGGCCCAACGAGAGCGTTGCCAACAGGGTCGTCGGCGAGGTCGCCGGTCGCACCTGCATCCTGGTCGACGACATGATCGACACCGGCGGGACGATCACCAAGGCTGCCGATGCGCTGATGGCCGTGGGTGCCGCAGACGTCATCATCGCCGCCACGCACGCGATCCTGTCCGGTCCCGCCGTCGACCGCCTCAAGAACTGCCAGGCCCGCGAGATCATCGTCACCAATACTTTGCCGATCCCGGCCGAGCGCCAGTTCGACAAGCTCACCGAGCTGTCGATCGCACCTCTTCTCAGCCAGGCGATCCGCGCCGTGTTCGAGGACGGTTCGGTCACCAGCCTCTTCGAGACTGGCTGACTGACTCGCCGGATTTCTCTATGCAACACCCTGTCGCCTAGACTTGTGGGGTTGCCTCGGCGAGGGACGCTGCATGACTGTCGCTGATCTGGACCCGGATCAGCCCGGATGCGGTGCTCCGTGATCGACGCGGTGGCGCCGGACGCCCTCCCAGCACGACAGGGTGAAGTGCGCTTGCCACGCCGGTCACCGGCGTCGTGCCGCTTCCCGCGTCGAGGCCCACCGCGCTCAAGGATCCAGATCACCCGTGTTGCCGCACTCGTTGGCGCGCGGACCGGCAACATAGGAGAACCCATGCCTGACACGTCCAGGAACAAGCTCGTCGCCCTTCCTCGTACCAAGTTCGGCAAGGGTGCCGCGCGCACCATCCGCCGCGAGCACAACATCCCCGCCGTCATGTACGGCCACGGCACCGAGCCGGTGCATATCAGCCTGCCGGGCCACCAGACGATGCTGGCCCTGAAGGTCGCCAACGCCCTGCTCACCATCGAGATCGACGGCAAGGATCACCTGGTTCTGGCCAAGGACATCCAGCGTGACCCGATCCGTCCGCTCATCGAGCACGTCGACCTCGTCGTCGTCCGCAAGGGCGAGAAGGTCAACGTCGACGTGCCGGTCCACCTCGTGGGCACCGCCGCCGTCGAGACCGTCGTCTCGCTCGAGAACAACACGGTGGAGCTGGCCGTCGAGGCCACCGCGATCCCGGACCGCGTCGAGGTCTCCATCGAGGGACTGCAGGCCGGCACGCAGATTCATGCCTCCGACCTCGCGCTGCCCAAGGGCGCCGAGCTGCTCACCGATGCCGAGGCGCTGATCGTGAACATCACCCAGGCCATCTCGGCCGAGGCCCTGGAGGCCGAGCTTGCTGCCGATCTCCTCGAGCTCGGTGTCGAGGCTCCTGAGGTGGAGGCTGCTGACGGCGAAGCCGCTGACGCCGAGGCGCCTGCTGCTGAGGGCGACAAGGCCTGATCCGGCTGAGGTCCCCCGGCTCTGAATGGTGCCCGGCCCGGTCCTGACTATTGTCAGGACCGGGCCAACCGGCTTTCTCCCTCTGGACGGAGTGGACTCGATGACCCCATGGCTGATCGTGGGACTGGGCAATCCTGGTCCCTCGTACTCCGGTCATCGGCACAATGTCGGCGCGATGGTCGTGGACGAGCTGGCAGCGCGCACCGGTGCGAACCTGCGCACTCACAAGGGACGGGCGGTCTGGGCCGACGTCCGGCTCTCGGCTCCACCGGGCCTGCCGCAGGGCGGGATCGCTGCAGCAGCGCCCGCTGACGCGTCCAGAGCGGTCATCGCCAAGCCGCTGAGCTTCATGAACGAGTCCGGCGGTCCGGTCGCAGGGCTGCTGGCGTTCTACAAGGTCCCGGTCGAGAACCTCATCGTGATCCATGACGAGCTCGACATCCCCTTCGCCGAGGTTCGGCTCAAGCTCGGGGGCGGCGAGGGCGGACACAATGGTCTGCGATCGGTCACCAAGTCCGTCGGCACCCGCGACTACCTCCGGGTGCGGGTCGGCATCGGGAGACCGCCGGGGCGGATGGATCCGGCGGACTACGTGCTGCACACCTTCTCGAGCAACGAGCGAAGCGATTTGCCCCTGCTGATCGGCGATGCCGCGGATGCCGTCGAGCGCCTCGTCTCAGGCGGGCTGGTCGCCGCACAGCAGCAATGGCACTCCCGGTAGTCCAGCTGCTCCGTCTGCCCAGTGCAGTCCAGACATTCCTGCCGGGCCGACCACTGCCGAGATCCGGGCACTCCCGCTGATCTAAACTGGGCAGCACGCCGTTGGCTCTTGCAGCGGGGCGTTTGTGCTGTCGACCCATAGCCAGGAGCTTCGCCTTTCATGAGCCTCACCCCGTTGCTTGACGTTCTTGTCACCGATCCGATGGTCCGACGCATCCTTGACAGATCGGTGGGTACGGACCAGGGGGCAGCCGGCGACCTGGACATCGCGGTATGCGCGGGTGCCCGCCCGTCGCTGATCGCTGCCCTGGCCGGTGCCCACCAGGACAGTGCCCACGGGGTCTCGCGCCCCATCCTTGCGGTGACGGCCACCGGGCGCGAGGCCGAGGACCTGGTAGAGGCCCTGCGCTGCTTCCTGCCTGCGGACGTGGTGGCCGACTTCCCGAGCTGGGAGACCCTGCCGCACGAGCGGCTGAGCCCGCGCAGCGACACGGTAGGCCGGCGGCTGGCCGTCCTGCGCCGGCTGACCCACCCCGACCCCGACGACACGGCGTACGGGCGGCTGGATGTGGTCGTGGCTCCGGTTCGTGCTCTGTTGCAGCCCCTGGTCAAGGGCCTGGGCGAGCTGGCGCCGGTCGCGCTGAAGGTCGGCGACGAGATGGCACTCGACAAGGTCGTTGACGCGCTGGCGGCCGCCGCCTACGTGCGCACCGACCTGGTGGAGCGAAGAGGTGAGTTCGCGGTGCGCGGAGGCATTCTCGACATTTTCTCGCCCACCGAGCAGCACCCGCTACGGATCGAGTTCTGGGGTGACACGGTTGAGGAGATCCGCTGGTTCAAGGTCGCGGACCAGCGCAGTCTCGAGGTTGCCGAGCACGGCTTGTGGGCGCCGCCCTGCCGGGAGATCCTGCTGACCGAGGCGGTGCGGGAGCGTGCAGCGGTGCTCGCCACCCAGCTGCCAGGGGTCGCGGACATGCTGGGCAAGGTGGCCGAGGGCATCGCCGTGGAGGGGATGGAGTCTCTCGCGCCGATTCTGGTCGACGGCATGGAGAGCCTGCTGGACCTGCTCCCGGCGGGCACCCGCGTGGTGGTGACGGACCCGGAGCGGGTGCGCAGGCGAGCCCACGACCTGGTCGCCACCAGCGCCGAGTTCTTGGAGGCAAGCTGGTCCAACGCGGCCGCCGGCAATGCCGTTCCCGTTGATCTGCAAGGGATCCTGGGCACGGCGTCATACTGGCTGCTTGAGGATGTCCGCGCTCACGCGCTGCAGACTGGTCGCCCCTGGTGGTCACTGACCAGCTTCGGCGGCGACTCCGAGCTGGCCGGCGCCGATGTTGACGGTTCCGGCGTTGAGCGGCTCAGCGTCGACTCGACCGACGTCGAGGCCTTCCGCGGCGATACCGATCGCGCGGTCGCGGCCCTCGGTGGCTGGGCAGTCCAGGGGTGGCACACGCTCGTCGTGACCGACGGCCGGGGTCTGGCCAAACGGGTCAGTGAGGTCCTGTCGGACCACGATGTCCCGAACCACCTCGAGGATGCGGCCGGCCGGCTCGAACGACTTCCGGCCGGTCTCGTGCAGGTGGCCACCGGAGCCCTGGGGCACGGGTTCGTCCTGCCCGGAGCCAGGCTCGTCGTCGTCACCGAGGCCGACCTGACCACCGGCACCGGTGCCGGCACGTCCACCAAGGACATGCGGCGGATGCCGGCGCGGCGTCGCAACCAGGTCGATCCGCTGGAGCTGCGCCTGGGTGACCACGTCGTCCACGAGCAGCATGGCGTGGGCAAGTTCGTGGAGATGGTTCAGCGCACGGTCGGCGGTGCCACCCGCGAGTACCTGTTGCTGGAGTATGGAGCCAGCAAGAGGGGCCAGCCGGCGGACCGCCTCTTCGTGCCGATCGACCAGCTCGACCAGATCACCCGCTACGTCGGCGGCGAGGCGCCCACCCTGAACAAGCTGGGCGGCGCGGACTGGGCCAAGACCAAGGGCCGGGCCAAGAAGCACGTCAAGCAGATCGCGGCCGGGCTGATCCGGCTCTACAGCGCCCGGATGGCAACCAAGGGACATGCCTTCGGGCCGGACACGACCTGGCAGCACGAGCTCGAGGACGCCTTCGTCTACGTCGAGACCCCCGACCAGCTGAGCAGCATCGAGGAGGTCAAGCTCGACATGGAGAAGGAGGTCCCGATGGACCGCCTCATCTGCGGCGACGTCGGCTACGGCAAGACCGAGATCGCCGTGCGCGCGGCGTTCAAGGCGATCCAGGACGGCAAGCAGGCCGCGATCCTGGTCCCGACGACACTGCTGGTGCAGCAGCACTTCCAGACCTTCTCCGAGCGGTACGCGCCGTTTCCCGTGGTGGTCAAGGCACTCTCCCGTTTCCAGTCCGACGCCGAGGCCAAGAAGGTCGTGGAGGGCCTGGCCGACGGCACCGTCGACCTGGTCATCGGCACGCATCGGTTGCTGTCCAACGAGATCCGCTTCAAGGACCTCGGGCTGGTCGTGGTCGACGAGGAGCAGCGTTTCGGCGTCGAGCACAAGGAACAGCTCAAGAAGCTGCGCACGGCGGTGGATGTCCTCGCCCTCTCGGCGACCCCGATCCCGCGAACCCTGGAGATGGCCGTCACCGGCATCCGCGAGATGTCCACCCTGGCCACCCCGCCCGAGGAACGTCACCCGGTCCTGACCTTCGTCGGGGCGTATGACGAGAAACAGATCATTGCCGCCATCCGGCGCGAGCTGCTGCGTGAGGGACAGGTGTTCCTGATCCACAACCGGGTGTCCTCCATCGAGAAGGCCGCGGCCAGGATCCGGGAGCTCGTCCCCGAGGCTCGCATCGCCACGGCACACGGCCAGATGGCCGAGCACCGTCTCGAGCAGGTCGTGGTGGACTTCTGGGAAAAGCGCTTTGACGTCCTGGTCTGCACCACGATCATCGAGACCGGCCTGGACATCTCCAACGCCAACACCCTCATCGTGGAGCGGGCGGACGTGCTCGGGCTCAGCCAGCTCCACCAGCTGCGGGGCAGGGTGGGCCGTGGTCGCGAGCGCGCCTACTCCTACTTCCTGTACCCGCCGGAGAAGCCGCTCACCGAGACCGCGCATGACCGACTGGCCACGATTGCCAGCCACACAGACCTGGGTGCGGGCATGGCGGTGGCCATGAAGGACCTCGAGATCCGTGGCGCCGGCAACATGCTCGGCGGCGAGCAGTCTGGCCATATCGCCGGGGTCGGCTTCGACCTCTACATCCGGCTGGTCGGTGAGGCGGTGGCTGACTTCCGCGGCGAGGGTGGCGAGGCCGCCCCCTCGGAGATCAAGATCGAGCTCCCCGTCGACGCGCACCTGCCGCACGAGTACGTCCCGGGGGAGCGACTGCGGCTGGAGGCCTACAAGAAGCTCGCGACGGTCCAGGATGCGGCCGGGCTGGCCGAGATCGAGGCCGAGCTCAAGGATCGTTTTGGCACCCCGCCTGAGCCGGCGCTCAACCTCTTCGAGGTGGCCCGCCTGCGCACGGTGGCTCGCAAGGCCGAGGTGGGCAACATCAGCGTGCAGGGGGACTTCGTGCGGTTCGGCCCGCTTGACCTGCCCGAGAGCCGCCAGCTGAGGCTGCAACGGCTGTACCCGGGCTCGCTGGTCAAGCCCGCTGTCCGTACGATCTTGGTGCCAAGACCGATGACGGCACGGGTGGCTGGTCAGCCCGTGCGGGACAAGGCGGTCCTGCGGTGGGCAACTGACCTGATCGAAGCGGTTCTCCTGGACGGCGTGGCGGACGCGGCACGAGTCGCATCCGCCGGGCAGAAGCGATGAGAGGAATGGCCTTGGCGCCTTCACAGCACCCGAGCTCCACCCCGAGCAGGACCTGCACCTCCCGGGCGGCTTTGACGTCGGTGGTCCTGCTCGTTGCGGCGCTGGCGTTGTCCGCCTGCGGCAGCCAGCAGGCGGACGCCGCGGCGATCGTCAACGGGACCACCATCAGCGAGAAGGACGTCCAGACCGTCTCGACTCAGCTCAACACGCTGGCCCAGGGTGAGCAGAAGCTCACGCCGAGCATCGTCCTGCTCAACCTGATTCTCGCGCCCTACGTTCTTGCCGAGGCCGATCGCGCCGGCAAGGGCGTCCCCGACACGCAGGCCCGCAGGGTCATTGCCAAGGTGGACAAGCCCTCGCGTCAGACGCTCGACTTCGTCCGGATGCAGCTGGCCATCCCATCCCTGACCACTGCCGCCAAGGCCACCATCCTGACCACAGTCGCCAAGGCCGATATCGCGGTCAACCCTCGCTACGGCACCTTCGACGCCAAGCAGATCGCGATCTCCCCGAACACCCCCAACTGGATCAGGGCCAGCATCCCGGCGGCCGCCAAGTGACCGGTGACGTCGACGTGGTGGTGCGCCGGCTCGTCCTGCTGCTCAGTACCCCCCGCATCGCCCCCGGCCTGTTGACCCGAGATGCCTGGACCGCCCTCGCCGGCGCGGCCCATGTCTTTGGCAGGGACGAGGACGAGACCCAGCTGAACGTCATACAGCAGTCCGGTATTGCAGCCACGCACTGTGGCGCCCAGGAGCCGGCCGCACTTGCCCGCCTGCTGGTCGACAGCACTGACGACGGCGAGGTGGTCTGGATCGGCTCCGCCGATGCCGACCCTGGCCTGACCGATGCCCTTGCCGCCGAGATCAGCAGCCGTCAGGACCCGCCGGAGATCGAGATGCTGGTCGGCTCCTATGACGTCCCGGGGGCGCGGCTGCTCGACCTGGTCGCGGTGATGGACCGGCTGCGCTCGCCGGACGGCTGTCCCTGGGACGCAGAGCAGACCCATCAGTCACTGGTGCCCTATGCGATCGAGGAGACTCACGAGCTGGTCGAGGCCATCGAGTCGGGGGACCGCGCACACATGCAGGAGGAGCTCGGTGACCTTCTGCTGCAGGTCGCCTTCCATTCGCGGATAGCCCAGGAGGACCCTGGGTCGCCGTTCGGGATCGACGAGGTGGCCGGCGGGATCGTCGAGAAGCTCGTGCGCCGGCACCCGCACGTCTTCGCTGATGTCGAGGCAGAAACCTCCTTGGAGGTGTCTGAGAACTGGGAGCAGATCAAGGCTGCCGAGAAGCCGCATCGGACCTCGACCCTGGACGGCATACCCAAGGGTCTGCCAGCGCTAGCCAGCGCGCACAAGGCTGCCGGCCGTCTGGCGACCGCCGGTCGTTACGACGTGGCAGTGTCCGCGGCGGCCGATGACGACCTCGGTTCGCGGTTGCTGGCCCTCGTGCTGGAGGCTCGCGATCAGGGCCTGGACCCGGAGGCGGCGCTGCGTGCCACGGTCCGGGCGCTGGACGCTGAGCTCTGAGTCGCCTGGGTGTGCTTGGACGCCGCGGGTCGGTGACCTGAAGCACCGTGCGGACCCGTTAGGCTCAAGACGTTCCTACCCGGCAATATGCAGGAGAGTCTTGTGGCCAGTATTGAGGCAGTAGTCGCGCGTGAGATCCTCGACTCGCGCGGCAACCCCACCGTTGAGGTCGAGATCGCGCTTGACGACGGCACCATCGCACGCGCGGCGGTTCCCTCCGGCGCCTCCACCGGTGCCTTCGAGGCGGTTGAGCGCCGTGACGGTGACGCCAAGCGCTACGGCGGCCTGGGTGTCGAGAAGGCTGTCGACGCAGTCATGGACGACATCGGTCCGGTTCTGCTCGGCTTCGAGGCGAGCGAGCAGCGCCTCATCGATGCCGAGATGCTCACCCTTGACGGCACCGCCAACAAGGGCTCGATGGGTGCCAACGCCATCCTGGGTGTCTCGCTGGCAGTGGCCCGTGCGGCAGCCGAGTCGGCCAACCTGCCGTTGTTCCGCTACCTCGGGGGCCCGAACGCGCACGTCCTGCCCGTCCCGTTGTTCAACATCCTCAACGGCGGGTCGCACGCCGACTCGAACGTGGACATCCAGGAGTTCATGATCGCTCCGCTCGGTGCACCGACCTTCAAGGAGGCTCTCCGCTGGGGCGCCGAGGTCTACCACTCGCTGAAGTCGGTCCTGAAAGAGCGCGGGCTGTCCACCGGGCTGGGTGACGAGGGTGGCTTCGCGCCGAACCTCGAGAGCAACCGCGCCGCCCTCGACCTGATCATCGTCGCGATCGAGAGGGCTGGCTACCGGCCCGGCACCGACATCGGCCTCGCGCTCGATGTGGCTGCGTCCGAGTTCTGCACCGATGGCGTCTACACCTTCGAGGACCAGCCGCGCACGGCGGCCGAGATGACGGCGTACTACGCCGAGCTCGTCAAGGCCTACCCGCTGGTGTCCATCGAGGACCCGCTGGACGAGGACGACTGGCAGGGCTGGGCAACCATGACCGCCGAGCTCGGCGACAAGGTTCAGATCGTGGGCGACGACTTGTTCGTCACGAACCCGGAGCGGCTCGCCCGCGGCATCGCTGGCAGCTCCGCCAACTCGATGCTGGTCAAGGTCAACCAGATCGGCTCGCTGACTGAGACCCTGGATGCCGTCGACATGGCGCATCGGTCAGGTTTCACCTGCATGATGAGCCACCGTTCCGGTGAGACCGAGGACACGACCATCGCCGACCTCGCCGTGGCGACCAACTGCGGTCAGATCAAGAGCGGTGCGCCGGCACGGTCCGAGCGGGTGGCGAAGTACAACCAGCTGGTGCGCATCGAGGAAGAGCTGGATGAGGCTGCGCGCTACGCGGGCGCCGATGCCTTCCCGCGCTTTGCGGGCACAACAGCCGCTTCTGCCGTCGCTGACAAGGCCTGAGCCGGGCCCTACCAGTGGCGACAACGCGACGACCTGGCAGCACGCCGACGAATCCTCGGCGTGCTGCCTCGTCGCGTGCCGGTGGCCCCGCCTCCGCGAGACCTCCGGCGACCCGACCGGCCGTCGGCACCCGACCGGCAGCCTCGAGACCGGCCGCCTCGGCGCGTGGCAGCAGGCCGTCGGAGGTCCGGCACACTCCCCGATCGGTCAAGCGACTGGCGATCCTGGCCTCGATCCTCGTCATGCTGGCGATCACGCTCATTCCGGCTCTGCGCGCCACGTTCAGTCAGCAGAGCGAGATCGACGGGTTGCACGACCGGATCGCCCGTCAACGCGAGAAGGTTGCCGCCCTGGAGCAGGAACAACGCAGGTGGGCTGATCCCGCCTACGTCGAGCAACAGGCCCGCGAGCGGCTGAAGTTCGTCAGGGTGGGAGAGAAGTCGTTCACGGTGATTGACCCGGACACCGCGCCTGAGGTGACCGGCGGCGCGCGCATCGCGTCTCCCGCGCCGGGCTCGGCAGCGAACGTCCCCTGGTATGGCGAGCTGTGGCAGTCGATGGTGATCGCGGACACGCCTGCGATAGCAGCAACGAGCGTGCCTTCGCCGGCGACCCCAACCCCATGAGCATCTCATCAGGCCCGGGGGTCGATGCCGCTGACTGCAATGCGGTGCACCAGCAGCTGGGGCGGGTTCCCCGAGGTGTTTCGGCTGTTGCTCACCGCTGCCCTTGCGGTCGTCCCGATGTGCTGCGCACCGAGCCCAGGCTGCCGGACGGCACGCCGTTCCCGACGACCTACTACGTGACCTGCCCACGACTGACCGGTGCTATCAGCACCTTGGAGAGCAGCGGCATGATGCGCGAGATGACAGAGCGGCTGGACAGCGACCCGGAGCTGGCCGGTGCCTACGCGGGCGCTCACGAGGACTACCTGCGCCGGCGCAACGAGCTGGGTCGGGTTGACGAGATCGATGGCATCTCGGCGGGAGGGATGCCGACCCGGGTGAAGTGCCTGCATGTGCTGGTCGGTCACTGCCTGGCCGTCGGTGCGGGGGTGAACCCGCTGGGGGATGAGGCGCTCGAGGCCCTCGCTCCGTGGTGGGCGGCCGGTCCCTGCGTCCCCCGGGGTGAGTCATGACGCGGGTTGCCGCGATTGACTGCGGCACGAACTCGATCCGGCTGCTGATCGCCGACATCGACCCGGAGTCGGGGTCGTTGACCGACCTCGTGCGCCGGATGGAGATCGTGCGACTGGGCTACGGCGTCGACAAGACCGGCGTCATCGCCCCTGAGGCGATGGACCGCACCCTTGCTCAGGCCCGCGAGTACGCCGCCCAGTGTGCGGAGCTCGGCGTCGAGCGAGTCCGGTTCGTCGCGACCTCGGCCTCCCGTGATGCCCGGAATGCGCGCGACTTCGTGGTCGGTGTGCAGGATGCGTTCGCCGCTTTCGGGGTCGTGCCGGAGGTTGTCACCGGACATGAGGAAGCCTCCCTTTCCTTCCAGGGGGCCACCGGGGACCTGCGTGCCGAGGGCATCCCGGGTCCGTACCTCATGGTGGATCTGGGGGGTGGATCCACCGAGTTCGTCCGCGGAACCGACGACGTGGAGCACGCGCGATCTGTCGACGTCGGATGCGTCCGGATGACGGAGCGGCACCTGCGCAGTGACCCGCCGACGGCCGGCGAGATCGCCGCGGCCGTGGTCGACATCGAGGCAGCCATCGACCAGGCCGCCGAAGTCGTGGACTTCCGGGGGATCTCCACCCTGGTGGGCCTGGCCGGGTCGGTCACGTCCATCACCGCGCATGCCCTGAGGCTGGCCGAGTACGACCCCTCGAAGATCCACCTCTCGCAGCTGCCCGCGGCTCAGGTCATGGAGGCCTGTACCTCGCTGCTGCTGATGACGCGCGCCGAGCGGGCGGCGTTGCCGTTCCTGCACGCGGGACGGGTAGACGTGATCGGTGCCGGTGGCCTGGTCTGGCGAACGATCATCCAGCGTCTGCAGCGTGAGGCCGGCATCACCGTGGTCGTGACCTCGGAGCACGATATCCTCGACGGCATCGCCCTGTCGATCATCTAGCCCGGTTCCGCCCTCTCCTCGCTCTCCGGCCGCCACGCCAATAGTTGTGCGGTGTGCGCAGTACCACGCATTACGCGGTACCGTTTGATCCGGAGTAACGGATCCCATCGCGGAGGTGGACGTGGAAACGACACAGCTTGTCAAAGGCGTGCTTGACCTGGCAGTGCTGGCAGTGGTGGCCGAGGAGGACGGCTACGGCTACGACGTCGTTCGCCGTCTTCGGGCCGCCGGGCTTGACGAGGTGGGGGACGCGTCGGTGTACGGCACGTTGCGGCGGCTCTACAACGCGGGTGCGCTGACGTCATACGTCGTGCCCAGCGAGGAGGGGCCGCACCGCAAGTACTACGGCATCAACAAGCAGGGGAACGACACCCTTGTCCGGGAAGCGAAGACGTGGCGGTCGTTCGCCTCGACCCTGGAAGACCTGCTGATGACTGCCGAGGGCAAGACATGAGCGACGCGACGGTCAGAGTTCCGACGGGGGTGGCCGACGGTGTCGCGGCCTATGTCCGTGAGGTGCGGTCCACGCTCGCCGACCTGCCGGCAGAGGACGTCGATGAACTCACCGGCGGCATGGAAGCCGATCTCACCGAGCTGGCCGGAGACTGCGGGGGAGACCTCGCATACCGGCTCGGCTCGCCCATCCGGTATGCCGCGGCGCTGCCGGGCTGCCGGTGCGGGTGGCCGGGCCGGGGACTCCGGCCGCAGTCGCTGCGGGAGTATGCCCTGGCGTTCGGGGCCGTGGTCGTCAGCGTCCAGCTGGGCCGCGGGTGGTTGCGGCGGACGGCGGCGCTGCACCCGGTGCTCGTCGTCGCCAACGTGGCCGCTGTCATCGTGGCCGTGACGGCCTGGGGATCGGGGGCTGGCACCTACTGCGAGGCAGACGCCTACAGCCCGACCCCGGGGGTGTCGCTGGAGGCGCTCAGGTCGGCAACATCTTCTTCTATGACGCCGGCGGCAAGCGCCTGAACTGCGTCCGGCTCTTCGCTGCGGCCGGTCGCTGGGAGGCGGCGAGGATGTCTTCGGACCGACCGGGGCTCCGGTCGGCGTGGTGCGCGACAGCAGCGGAGCGCCGGTGACCAATGTCTATCCGAGGGCGCTGTACGGACAGGACCCCTGGCAGGTCACCAGTCCCGTTGACCCGGGGGTGGACCAGGGCGGCCTGTGGACTTTGCCGATGTCCATCGTCCCGCTGATGCCCGGCGCCGCCCCCACATCAACTCCGGCGGCGACGGCGAGTGCCCGGCCGGCACCGAGCACGTCCGCCCGGCCGGCTCCGTCGGGCGGGCCGAGCCCGTCGGTGACACCATCGGGCAGGTGACCTCATCGCTGCTCCCGCACCCTGTGACCGCCGAGCCGTTCGAGTCGCCGGTGCCTCCGGGCGCCGGCTGGCCGGGTGACCCCGCGACTCCTGCCACCCTCGTGGCCACGACGACGCGAGAGGTTGAACGCCTGGCGGGACGGGCTGGGTCGGTTGCCGAGCTCGACGCGGCGGTGTCCGTGTGCCGGGCCTGCCCCAGGCTGGTGCGGTGGCGCGAAACCGTCGCCACCCAGGGCAAACGGGCGTCCTTCGCCGACCAGCCGTACTGGGGTCGCCCCGGTCCCGGCTTCGGCGACCCGCAGCCCGAGATCCTCGTCGTCGGCCTGGCGCCGGCTGCCAACGGCACCAACCGGACCGGCCGGATGTTCACCGGCGACCGCAGCGGGGACTGGCTGTATGCCGCGCTGCACCGGGCGGGGTACGCGAGCCGGCCTGCCAGCACCCACGCCGGTGACGGACAGGTGCTCACCGGGGTGCGCATCGTCGCGGCGGTGCGTTGCGCCCCTCCGGCAAACAAGCCCGACCCGGCCGAGCGGCATACCTGCGGTCTCTGGCTGGACCGCGACCTCGCGCTGACTGCGCCCGGCCTGCGCTCGATACTCGCACTGGGCGCGATCGCCTGGGATGCCACCCTCGCCAGCGCCCGGCGTCTCGGCTGGACTGTGCGGCGTCCCAGGCCCCGGTTCACCCACGGGGGCCAGACCAACCTGGTCACCACTACCGGCCAGGCGATCCGGCTGGTCGGCTGCTATCACGTGAGCCAGCAGAACACCTTCACCGGCAGGCTCACGGAACCCATGCTGGACGAGGTCCTCGCCGGTCTCTGAGTCGCGATAATCTCGATGCCATGAGAGATGAGATCATCGCCGTCACCGTCCTGGGGCACGACCGGCCCGGGATCGTGGCGGACGTGACGGGGGCGCTCGCCGATCTGCACGGCAACCTCGAGGACTCGACGATGACGCTGCTGCGAGGTCATTTCGCCATGGTCCTGCTGGTGCACACCGGCGCCGGCGTCGAGGGGGTCGAGGCTGCCCTGCGCCCTCTGTGCGCGGGCGGGGCTCTGGTCATCAACGCCCGGGTGCTCGAGGAGCCGACACCCGGCCCGGCGCCCGGTCCGTCCTACGCGCTGCGCGTCCATGGCGCTGACCGGCCTGGGATCGTGGCCACCATCACCGCGGTCGTGGCCCGGCACGGTGCCAACATCATCGACCTCGGGACCCGGCTGGTCGAGGGACTCTACGTTCTGACCGCCGAGCTCGAGCTGCCCGTGGACGCGTCGGTGGTTGGCCTGGAGTCCGAGCTGCGGGGCGCCGCGGACGAGCTGGGGGTCGAGGTTCACCTCTCACCGATTGACGACGACCTGTTGTGAGCCCGGAACCACCCCCCTGGGCGATGCCGGCCATGCCGCTGCTGCCTCCGGGCGCCGTGCGCCCCGTTGTCCGTGCCCCTGACCCGGTCCTCTCCACCCCCGGGCAGGACGTCGACCCGACAGACGCCACCACGATCGAGCTGGTCGCGGACCTGCTGGCCACCCAGCTGGTCTCGCCCGGCTGCGTGGGGCTGGCGGCCCAGCAGGTCGGCGTCGCGGCGCGGGTCTTCAGCGTCGACGTCTCCGGTCACGCGAAGACCCGGACGTGTCACGGGTTGTTCGCCCTGTGCAACGCCGTGGTCGTCAGCGCGACCCGCAGGGAGCGCGGTCGCGAAGGCTGTATGTCGGTGCCCGACTTCACCGGGGACGTCGCCCGCGGCCGCCGCCTGGTCGCGCGGGGCCAGCTCCCGCTGACCGGGCAGTGGGTGGAGATCACCACCGACGGTTTCGAGGCCGTGGCGCTCCAGCACGAGATCGACCACACGAACGGTCTGCTCTTCCTGGACCGGGTCAGCGGAGCACACGGGATACACCCCCGGCGGACCTATCTGTAGCCTGACGTCTGTCCCCGTAGCCCAATGGCAGAGGCAGGCGACTTAAAATCGCTCCAGTGCGGGTTCGAGACCCGTCGGGGACACCAGGACCAGAGGAGTCTGACCGTGGCGGGGGAACTTTCGGCGGTCGGCAACCTTTATCCTTGTCAGAGAACCGTCCTGTTGACAGAACCCGTTCACGGGGCGGCCCTACGTGCTGGAGGAAGACGATGGCAAACCCGGTATTCGACCGGCTCAACAAGCAGATCTCCAAGGGCGACTATGCCGGCTTTGGCGGCGGGTCCGCGACGTCGCGCCAGAGCGGCGGCGGCGTCCAGGACAGCCTCAACTCCCAGCAGCTGCAGGACCTGTACAACCAGCCGTCGGCAGGCGCCGTGCAGATGCGCCGGGTGACCCTGGACGACGTCGTGATGAAGACCCTGGGACTCTTCAGCACCATGGTCCTGGTGGCTGCTGCTACCTGGTTCTACGTGTCCGGCCTGCCAAGCACCAGCCCCGCCCCGATGGCGCTGATGCTTGCGGGCATGCTCGGCGGTCTGGGCATTGGTCTGGTCATCGCCTTCAAGAAGACCATCAGCGTCCCGCTGATCGTGCTCTATGCGGTGCTGGAAGGTGTCCTCGTCGGCGCGATCAGCCAGGTCTTCGAACGGCAGATGCCCGGAATTGTCTCGACTGCGGTGATCGCGACGCTGTGCACCTTTGCCGGCATGCTGCTGGGCTACAAGACCGGCCTGATCAAGGTGACCGACAAGTCCCGTCGCATCTTCGGCATGGCGATCATGGGCTACCTGCTCTTCGGCCTCGTCAACCTGGTCGCTGCCTTCATGGGAGTCGGCAGCGGCTTCGGGTTCGGCGGCACCGGTCCGTTAGGCATTGCCATCTCGGTGCTCGGCGTGGGCCTGGCGTCCTACTCGCTGGCCATCGACTTCGACTCGGTCGACCGTGCGGTCAACGCCCAGCTCCCGGAGAAGTACTCCTGGCTGCTGGCCCACGGGTTCATCGTCACGCTCGTCTGGCTGTACCTCGAGATCCTGCGCCTGCTGGCTCGCCTGCGTCAGTGATCGTGTCACCGGCTGGCAGATCGCCTGTCCCCCAGGAGGTCCAGGCCGAGCTTGAACGCGTGGTCGAGCGGTGGCGACAGCTGCCGATCGACCACGCGTTGTCGTATGCCGGCCGGGTTCGCGCGCTCGCCCAGTCCCTGGCCGACGGGGTCGCGCAGGCCACCGGCCACCACGTCGCGGCGATCCCGGACTGCGGCCCGGCAACGCTGATGGACCAGCTCACCGTCATGGTCTACGACGCGAGCGCAACAGGAACACCTGCGGACACATCAATCCTCGCTCAAAACCTGGCAACCCTACGCCGCGAACTGCCCTGACCCCC
>JACMPC010000245.1 GCA_014377705.1 Dermatophilaceae bacterium | reverse complement strand
TGCAAAAGGGCGGCAAGGGGTCGGTAAAAGAGGCGCTGACGGCCATGCGGGCCTTTGCCCACTTCCGTCCGTTCGAGATTCAGCTCGAGAACGGATCCCGCCAGCGTTTTGACAGCATCGTGTTCGCGAACATCTCCGAGATGGCCAAGATGGCCACAGTCAGCGAGGACGACGGCCGCCCCGACGACGGCAAGTTTGAGGTCATCACCGTGAAGCACACCGCCAAGTGGCGTCTTCTGGGCACCGCGATCAAGGCCGCGATACGTGGCCTCGGACCACAGCCCAGCGTTCGCGAGTACCACTTCACGAACCTCAAGGCGATGCCGATCCAGGTCGACGGTGAAGTCATGGAACTGGGCGCCGGCGCGAAAGCACGGATCGACATTGCCCACCAGGTGATGCAGACCGTGCTCTGATGAGACCCTCCAACGCAGGCATTCCGGGAAGGGATCGACGTTGCCGACGACACAGTGGTTCCTGACCTCGAGCGAACGCGGCAACCCCTCGACCCGGTTGGACGCCCGTCATCCGGGTGGTTCAGCGTGGACCGAGGGCAACCTGGTGCAGCCCCTCGTTCACGGTGCGACCTACTTCACGGAGCTGTACCGGCGGGTCTCACGGATGGGTGACGGCGACCTGCTGATGTTCGTTGACTGGCGCGGCGATCCCGACGAACGCCTTACCGGCAGCGCGGGTACGGAAGTCGGAACGGTATTCGCTGAGGCGGCCAGGCGGGGCGTCGACGTCCGCGGGCTCCTATGGCGCTCCCACTGGGACCGCTTCGCCTTCTCGGCCGAGGAGAATCGCCAGCTCGGAGACGAGATCAATGACGCCGGCGGGCAGTGCCTGCTGGACATGCGCGTGCGGACCGGGGGCTCGCACCACCAGAAGTTCGTGATCCTGCGTCACCACGACCGGCCTGAGCTCGACGTTGCCTTCCTGGGGGGCATCGACCTGTGCCACGGCCGCCGCGATGACGCCTCGCACGGGGGCGACCCACAACCACAGTCGATGGCCAAAGCCTACGGGCCACGACCGCCCTGGCACGACGTACAGCTCGCTATCAGCGGGCCGGCCGTCGGCGACGTGGAGACGGTGTTTCGCGAACGATGGGAGAACCCTCAGGCTCTCAGCCGCAGCCCGATCCGCTGGCTGGCCGACCGTGCCCGGCACGACAATCCCTGCAAGACCTCGCTGCCACCCCAGCATGCCGATCCCGAACCTGCAGGACCTCATCCGGTCCAGCTGCTGCGCACCTATCCACGGCGCCTGGGTGGCTACCCGTTTGCGCCTGCGGGAGAGCGAAGCGTGGCACTCGGCTACACCAAAGCCGTCAGCCAGGCCCGGCACCTGATCTACATCGAGGACCAGTACCTCTGGTCGCCGGAGGTCGCAGCCGCCCTCGCTGAGACTCTTCGAAGCAACCTCGCGCTGCATCTGGTCGCTGTTCTTCCGCAATTCCCCGACCAGGACGGCCGCCTCTCGAAGCCGCCGAACCTGATCGGGCGCGACCGCGCGATCGCGACCCTGCACGAGGCGGCTCCTGGCCGGGTCGCGATCTACGGGCTGGAGAGCCCACAGCGCGTTCCGGTGTACGTGCACGCCAAGGTCTGCATCATCGACGACCGGTGGGCCTCGGTCGGGTCCGACAACTTCAACCGCAGATCCTGGACCCACGACTCCGAGCTCACCGCAGCGGTCTACGACCCCGGGTACGCGAGGGAGCTGCGGCTCACCCTCGCCGGCGAGCACCTGGATCGCGAGGGACCGTTGGACGATCTGCACGACCCGACGCTCATGTTCACCGCCTTCGCCGACAGCGCAGCCCGGCTACAACGCTGGCACGACAGCGGATGCCGCGGGACAAGACCTCCCGGGCGACTTCGACCCGTCCATGACGGCAAGCTCACGCCATTCACCCGGGCATGGGCAGCTGTGCTCTACCACCTCGTCTACGACCCCGACGGACGACCGATCAAGAACAAGATCCGACACTCCTTCTGAAGCTTCCACACCCTGAGGCAGCCAGGCCTCTCACTGACAAACCCTGAGGTCAGACCTCCGCGGACGTCTGGCTCAAACTCGTGCGTGCCTTGCTCGCGCGAAGCTGTAGAGGCCGTATGCGGCGATGCCCAGCCCGACTGCGGTCAGCAGCCAGGGCCCGAATGCCTGCTGACGCAGCGAGCGCAGGGCGCCGTCGAGCCCGGTGGCCTTGCTCGCTGAGTTCTGCGATGCCGCGGTGACGAAGAGGACCCCCACCAGGGCCAGGGCGATGCCCTTGGCGATGTAGCCGATGACCCCGGCGCGGGTGGCTAGCCTGCCGGGGTTCTCACTCAGGTCTGTGAGGAACTTCTTGGTCCAGCCCTTGACCACGTGGTAGGTACCGACCCCGATGATGACCAGGCCGATGACCGCGACCAGGAGCCGGCCACCAGGGTGCTGCAGCAAGGTGGCTGTGAAGTCCGCGCTCTGGGACTTGCTACTGCTCGGTTGGCCCTTGGCGAAGCTGAAGCTGGTCCAGGCAAGCGCAAGGTAGACAACCGCCTTGGAGATGCCCTTGATCTTGTCCGCCCATTGCGATGACTTGCCGCGGGTGCGCACCGCCACGGCGCTGGCCAGCTGCCATAACCCGAGCGCCAGGAATCCCAGCACCGCCGACCAGAGGGCCAACCGTCCAAGGCTGCTGCCGGCGAGGGTCTGCAGTGCGCCGGACTGGTCAGCCGACTTGCCGCTGGCGGTCCAGGCGATCTGTAGGGCGATCCAGGCGATCATGAGGTGGAGAACGCCGTTGAGAGCATAGCCAGCCCGGGCGCCGTTCTGCAGGACCGGCTGGCCCTCAACCTTGTCCGCGGCGCTCGCGACGTTGCTCAACTGCGTCATCGGTTTCATCCTTTCGTCACGTCGACATGTTCAAGGCAGTTAAGATCTTCAAAGCAGTTAAGAACTTCGAATCCTCGATCGCCGGTGTGACAGTCAGCCCTGGGGAGTAACTGTAACCGTGGAGGATGATCCGAGATTTTGCTGGTACCCCCCCATCTGGCTCGGCGCACTGGCCCGGACTGGCGCACGACGATCCGAAGCCTGCTGCTTCGTGCCCTCGCTCCTGGCATCGTCCTGTGGTTGGCCATTGCCGGGTTTGGCCTGCTTCTGACCGGGCCACTCAAAGGGTGGGACCGCTCCGAGAGTGCCCTGAACCGATCGCTTCAGGGCATCCGAAGCCAGATCTGGGACTCGGTCACGGCGCTGTGGTCTCACGTCGGGAACACCGAGATCATCATCGGCGTCTGCGTGGTCGCGGTCGCGGTCGTGTGGTGGCGGACGCGACGCTGGTGGTTCGCGCTCATCCCGGCCCTGGCCATCAGCCTGCAAGCGACCATCTTCGTCACGGTATCCACGGTGATCGGTCGCGCGCGCCCTGACGTTCCGCACCTGGACCCGGCCCCACCGACGTCGAGCTACCCCAGCGGGCATGTCGGCGCGAGCGTCGCTCTCTACAGCTCCTTGGCCATCATGGCCACCACCATTGAGCGAGCCTGGCTTCGACGTACGGTGATCGGCGTGTGTTCGGTCATCCCCGTGCTCGTCACGTACGCACGCCTGTACCGGGGCATGCACCATCTCAGTGACGTGGTGGTCGGGGCGATCAACGGCTTGGCCTGCGCGGCCCTGGCCGCTGCCTGTTTGGTCCACCGTCGCGGTGACCCAGGCGAGGCGTCACGGCTCGCCGGCGCCACAGAGCGTGTACCCAGCGCACGCCCTTGAACACGTCAGCGGGAGGAAGCCAGCCAGTGCAAGAAGAATCCAGTGAGCAGGTCGACCAGCGCCACCCCGGCAGTCGAGTCCTGCACACCCTGGACCGGTGGGCAGCCAGGCCCTCGCTAGCGCTGGGGGCAGTCTCAGCGGTCGTGGCGTGGGTTCTGATCAGCGCAGTTTTCGGTTTTCCAGCCCGGCTGGAGACCGTGTTCATGACCCTTGCAGCGGCAACGACGCTGATCATGGTCTTTGTCCTCCAACACACACAGGCCCGCGCCCAGGCGGCCACCCAGCGCAAGCTCGATGAGATCCTTCGAGCTTCGCCGGGAGCCGACAACTCGCTGGTCACCTTGGAGGAGGCACCCGACAACGAGCTGAAAGCAGCAACCGCCGCATCCCGCGACGTACGCCGTGACGCACGCGGTGACGCACGCGGTGACGCAGGCCATGAGCCCCAGCTCTGACACCCGGGATCGGGCACCCGGACACCGTCCACGGCAATGGCCCGCAGTGATCAGCGGTGGATCGGTCAAGCCATGGCAGGAGGCACGATGAGCGAACTGCCCAACACGCCCGAGGTGCCTGCTCCCTCGGCTGCGAGGTCGACAACCCGTTTCGGTGCCCGCGCCGTGCTGGCCGCAGTGGCGCTGGCACTGGTGGCGGTCCCAGGTGCCCTGACGTTACTGCTGGTGGAGGACAGGTGGGCGCCGCTGTTGGCCGCGGACAACGGGGCCCGTGACCGTCTGCACAACTTCGCGGTGACCCACACCGGGTTCGTCGGCGCCATGCAGCTCATCAGCGACTCAGGGTCGGCCCTGGCCTGGCAGATCGTGCTGGCCCCTGTCGTCGGCTGGCTGCTCTGGCGTCGCCTTCCCCGACTCGCCCTGTTCGTGGTGATCACGGCAGCCGGATCATCGCTGCTTAACACCGTCGTCAAGACGTCAGTCCATCGACTACGTCCGGTCCTGACCAACCCTGTCGCGCATGAGCCTGGGTCGAGCTTTCCCAGCGGCCATGCCCAGGCAGCGATCGTCGGGTACGCGGTACTGCTTCTCGTCTTCCTGCCCATCCTGAACGGAGTCTGGCGCCGGCTCGCCGTCACGTTCGCGGTGCTCATGGTCCTGGCGATCGGCTTCTCCCGGATCGCTCTCGGCGTCCACTACCTCTCCGATGTCCTAGGCGGCTACGTCCTGGGTGCGGCGTGGGTGGCGGCGATGGCCGCTCTCTTCAACGCGTTGCGTGTCGAGCGCGGACGACGACCTGTCGATGTAAGGCAGGGACTCGAGCCCGACCAGGGGCCGCACCTGTCGAACACAACAACCGGCGATGTGGAGCTCGACGACCTGCAGTAGAACCTTGCCAACGGGCCCCAGCCCAAGGGGGCGGTGGCGGGGCACCCACAGCAGCCGGTTGGGACTCGCAAGGCTCCGCCGGCCCGCCCGCTCGACTTCGATGCTGAGGCTCCGGGAAGGCCTCCTTCTTGGCAGCACGGACCATACGCCCCATACGCTCCCAAAACCCAGGACTTAGGTCATACGCCTGCAAAGAAGTGCTGCCAGCGAATCAATGGCCAGACCCGCAGGCAACTGACCAAAGGTCACCGATGAACGACCCCCCAACGTGGCGAAAGGTGAGGGCGCCGCCGAGCCTAGCCAGCACCCGCCCCGCCACTGCGTTGTTCCCAGTCCCGATGCCAAGCCCAGAGCCGCCGCTCACGAATACCCGGGCCAGAGTTGACCGCCGCCTCGAAATATCATGAAGATGAAACAAGCGGCACATTCACTCCATCTCAAAGGCAGACTGATGCGGGCAGCGCGGTTCCACGGGCAGAAGGACATCCGGATCGACGATATCCCAGAGCCGAGGCTGCGGCCCGGGGCAGTGAAGCTCAAGGTCGCGTGGTGTGGGATCTGCGGCACGGACCTGCACGAGTACCTCGAAGGGCCCATTTTCATTCCCGCCCCAGGCCAAGCCACATCCGCTGTCCCACGAAGAACCACCGGTGACCATGGGGCACGAGTTCTCCGGCACCGTCGAGGCGATCGGCGAGGGTGTCACCGATATTGACGTCGGCGATAACGCAGTCGTCGAGCCCTATTTCGTGTGCAACGAGTGCGCCCCGTGCAACGCGGGCAACTACCACCTCTGCACGAAGATGGGGTTTATCGGTCTCGCGGGCGGCGGCGGCGGTCTCAGCGAGAAGGTGGTGGTCGACCGGCGCTGGGTTCACAAGATCGGCGACATCCCGCTCGACCAGGCTGCGCTCATCGAGCCGCTCAGCGTGGCCCACCATGCGGTGACCCGCGGCGGCGCGAAGAAGGGCGATGTCGCACTCGTCGCAGGCGCGGGGCCTATCGGACTGCTCGTCGCTGCGATCCTCAAGAGTCTGGGTGTGCGGACCATCGTCACCGAGCTCAGCGAGGCCCGCAAGGCCAAGGCGCTATCGAGCGGCATCGCGGACCATGTGCTCGACCCATCCTCCCAGGACGTCAAGGAAGAGGTCCTCAAGCTGACTGACGGCATCGGCGCCGACATCGGGTTCGAGTGCGCCGGGGTCAATGAAGAGCTCAACCTGCTGCTCGATGCGGTCCGGCCGGCCGGCGTCATCGTCAACGTATCGATCTGGGGCCAGCCAGCCACAGTCGACATGCAGAAACTGGTCCTCAAAGAGATCGACCTGCGCGGCACCATCGCGTACGTGCGTGACCACGAAGCGGTGATCAAGCTGGTCAAGGCCGGCAAGATCGACCTGAAACCCTTCATCACCGGACGTATCGCGTTGGACGACCTGGTCTCAGAGGGCCTCAGGACTCTGGTCGAGCACAATGACACGGCAGTGAAGATCCTGGTGCACCCATAAGGACCTGAGGCACCCGAGGTGGCACCTCACAGCGGAGAGCCACGAAACGATTCCCGCAGTGGGGCCTCAGAGCGACGGCTTCCAACCTCGAGGGTTCGCAGTAGGGTCGGCACCACAACCGACCGGCGGGTCCGATAGACCAACGTTGACCGACGCGTCCATCCCTTGAGTTGGGCTCTGCCAGACGGGTCGTCAGTCGACGCACATCAGCAAGTGGCCATCGCGCATCTGCCACACCCGCCGGTGCAGTTCCGCGAAGTACGTCGCGCCGTGGATGAGGGGTCGCACCATGTTGCCCTCGGCCCAGGCCGCGCCAGCGGGATGGCGGGCGTCCAGTCGGGTCGAGTGTTTCCGCGTTCGGTCCAGGTCAGGAACCACCGCGTCAGGAGCCGCTGCGTCATGGGCACATTCGATAGTTACCCGGCGCCGGTCAGCTGTCGCGGGTCAGCCTTCGGTTTTCACTTGTCGAAGGCGTCCTTGGTCTTCTCGCCGGCCTGCTTGAGGTTGCTCTTGGTCTGAGCTGTCTTGCCTTTGCGTTCCATCTTCTTGTCGCTGGTAGCCTTGCCAGCCTGTTCCTTGGCTGCGCCTTGGGTTTCGTCCTTCTTGTTCCTCAGCTTGTCAAGCCAGCCCATTTCGGGCCCCCTTCGTCTTCAGTAGTAGTGCCTGCGTCCGCCGACGCCGCGTCCAGTGGTTCCGAAGATCCAGAGGATCACGCCAATCACTAAAAGTATGCCGCCGATGGTCACCAGCACGGGGATTCCGTGACGAATCCCACGACCAGAAGCGCCACTCCGAGAACAATCGTCTGAGTTTTCTCTTCTTCTTGGGTGGGCGACCCTTCTGCATGAATTCGCATAGCAGGACCTTCAATGAGCAACGCCATTGCGGCTATGCAGGCACTGACGACGGACGAGGCACCGACCAGAGGCTTGACACGAAACGGCCTTACGCTGATGAGCGGATCGCTATGTCGCCTTGCTGCTCAGCGCCATGACCGGCGTGCGAAGCCGATGTCCTGGTCCGGCGGCTCAGCTTAGGCGTGCTGGTCTGCGACCGGGTCTGGTTGAACAGACCAGTCGGCGGGTTCGTCATCGGTGTCGGTGTCGGCGATCGCCTTGGTCTGGTGCACCTTGCCCGGCTTGTGGTGTTGCGGCGCGTAGATGGTGTAGACCTGCATCGGCTCGTCGCCGTTGTTGGTGACGTTGTGCCAGCTGCCGGCCGGAACGATGACGCACCAGCCGTCGGTTACCTCTTGGTCGAAGGTCAGTTCGTCCTTGCCGGGTCCCATCTGGGCTCGACCGCGGCCGCGGTCGAGCCGAATGAACTGGTCGGTGTCAGGGTGCTTCTCTAGTCCGATGTCGCCATTGACCGGAATCGACATGAGGGTGACCTGCAGGTGGTTGCCGCTCCAGGCCACGGTGCGGTAGTTCGGGTTATCGAGCGTCTCGGTCTCCAGGTTGAACGCCTGGGGACGGGGACCGATGTCTGCGATGCTCATGGTTTGACCCTAGCCTTGCCCGGAGCGGGTCGGGACCCGGTTCCGCCGGGGTGGCGGATCAAGTTGGTTCCAGCTGATCCCGGGACTGAACCAGTACTGGCACCCGTGGCTGTTGGGCAGACGAGCCGCCGGCACAGCCACGATCGGCCGTGAAACGCGGAGGCTCAGCGACGCCCAGGTGTATGCCGAGAAGAACTGGGCATCCGACGGGTTCCCACGATGTGGTGGTGGGGTCAGGCAGCCGATCATCATCGGCCGCTGAACCGGTGGCGAGCCGTGGTACCCGATGAGGTTAGGGTCGAGGACGTGCCCTCAGACCCCGGCCACTGGCCCGGCGCCCGACTGCATGTGGTGACCGGCAAGGGAGGCACCGGCAAGACGACCTTGGCGGCTGCTGCCGCGGTCGCGCTGGCTTCGGGGGGCCGGCGCTCGCTGCTCATCGAGGTGGAGGGCCGCCAGGGCATCGCGCAGCTGTTCGGCTGCCCGCCGCTTCCGTACGCCGAGCGTCGCGTCGCGGTGGCCAGGGGCGGTGGTGAGGTCTATGCCCTGGCCGTTGACGTGGAGGATGCCCTGCTGGAGTACCTGCAGACCGTCTACCACCTCGGTCGGGCGAGGTGGGCTCTGGGCAGACTGGGCCTCCTGGACTTCGCCACCACCATCGCCCCGGGACTTCGCGACGTGATTCTGACCGGCAGGATCTGCCAAGCCCTGCAAGGGTCCCAGTCGGACGGCGCCCGATACGACGCCGTCGTGGTGGACGCCCCGCCAACTGGGCGCGTCGCGCGCTTCCTGAACGTCAACCAGCAGGTCGCCGGCCTGGCTCGGGTCGGGCCCGTGCGCGACCAGGCCGAATCGATCATGGAGGTGCTGCGCTCGGGGCAGACCACGGTGCACGTCGTGACCCTGCTCGAGGAGATGCCCACGCAGGAGACCGTGGACGTGGTGGCGGAGCTGCGCGGGATCGGCCTGCCGGTCGGTGGGGTGCTGATCAACATGGTGCGAAAGCCCGTTCTCAGCGCCGGGGACCTCATCCAGGCCCAGAGCCGGCAATTGCCTCGGGCCGAGATCGCCACCGGGTTGGCGGCCGCGGGTCTGCCCACCTCAGCCGCGGTCGTCGACGCGCTGATCGGTGAGGCCGTCGACGCCGCGGACCGGGTCGCCCTGGAAGCAGCAGAGCGTGCCGCCCTGGCATCGTTGGGTCGGCCCACCTACGAATTGCCCTGGCTGGCTGAGGGCATCGACCTCGGCGGGCTGTACGAGCTTGCCGCCGCTCTGACTGACCAGGGCTTGGGGATGAGTGGGTCGTGACCTCGACAAGCACCGAAACCCCTGGAACTGCAGCCCCCCGCCTGGATATGGATGCGCTGCTGGCCAACCGGGGCACCCGGATCATCGTGTGCTGCGGTTCGGGCGGGGTCGGCAAGACCACAACAGCGGCAGCGCTGGCCCTGCGGGCCGCCGAGCAGGGACGACGGGTGTGCGTGATGACCATCGACCCCGCGCGCCGGCTCGCCCAGTCGATGGGCCTTGAGCACCTGGACAACGTCCCGCGCGTGGTACCCGACGTGGACCTCACGGCCGGCGGCCTCCTCGAGGCGATGATGCTGGACATGAAGCGCACCTTCGACGAGACCGTGGAGACCCACGCAGCCCCCGACCAGGCCCGGGCGATCTTCGCCAACCCTTTCTACCAATCCATGTCTTCCTCCTTCACCGGCACCCAGGAGTACATGGCCATGGAGAAACTGGGCCAATTGCGTGCCCAGGCCGATGTGGATGGGCGCTGGGACCTGATCATCGTGGACACGCCACCCTCGCGTTCGGCCCTCGACTTCCTTGACGCCCCCCAGCGGCTGGGTTCCTTCCTCGACGGCCGGACGATCAAGCTCTTCCTGGCACCGGCCCGCCTCGGTGGCCGGACCTACCTGAGAGTGTTCAACGCCGGGGTCTGGGCCATGTCCGGGATCATGAACAGGGTCTTCGGGGCGCAGATCCTCACCAATGTCCAGGCCCTGATTGCCGCCCTGGACACCATCTTCGGCGGATTCCGCGAACGCGCCGAACTGACCTACGCACACCTCCAAGCACCCGAGACCAGATTCCTGGTCGTGGCCACCCCAGAACCCGACGCGTTGCGCGAAGCGGCCTACTTCACCCAGAGACTGGAACAGGACCAGATGGCACTGGCAGGGCTCGTGCTCAACCGGGTCCACACCACCGACGCCCCGAACCTCACCGTCAAGCGCAGCCTGATGGGGGCCCAGAACTTGGCCGACCTGCCCGAACACGGACTGACCGAACGGATCCTGCGGGTGCATGCGCAACTCGTGCAGCGCATCGGCCAGGAGACTGACCTGACGCACCACTTCAAAGCCGGCTTCCCACACGTCCCCATTGCCCGAGCCGCAGCCCAGGCGACCGACGTCCACGACCTCAACGGACTGCGCTCTCTGGGCACCAGCCTGGCCGCTGGCTGACATCACCTCCCGGGCCCGGCCAAGAACATCACCCGCTCGGATCTGCCAGCTACATACTCGTTAAGCGGCCGGGGGACCACATAGGCACCGGGTGCCACCGAGGGATGCCTACGCGTCAATCACGCCCGGATCCTGCGAGCGAGGAGGCGACATGGACTGGGGCACGCCGGCAGGGCAGCGACGGAGAATCGTGCTCCATCGCCCGGCACGCCACGAACTCCCCCAACTCCTTGGCCGCCGCCCCGGCAGCAGACGCAGACTTCCAGTCTAGCTAATCAGTGACGGCCAGCAAATGGTCGGTACGAGTCTGCTCACGTGCCCCCTGGGCCGGCCAGCACACCGGCATCCACCTTCAACTGCGCCACCAGCCGGACCACTGCCAGCGGCGGTGCAGCCCTCACCTCGTCCGGCAGGAACCCCAGCCGTAACGTGCACAGTTGGACAGCCAAACCCAAGCACAAACCCAAACCCCGCGCAGGGTCTCTTGCGCGGCGCGAAGCAACGAACTCGACATCCGCGGGCATCAACGTGAAGAACCTGACCAGCTCGTCCTGCCCGATGTCGGGAACCCCCGCAACTGATCGCGAGGAATGCCCTTTACGCCTCCCGGATCGCGCGTCATTCCGGGCCATGACGCTCGCTGAACCGGGCGCCACGGGATTCGTGGCACTCGCGTAACGCTGTGAGCGGCATTGAGTGCGTCCGACCCGGGCCACCTCACTTGGGCTCCGAGGGCCGGTTTTCACCAACGACCTCGTATGGGGGCCCCGGGTTCGCTCCCGCTGGGCCACCTTCGAACCACCGACCGTCTCGCGATGTCGTCAACCTCGCCGATCAGGTGCCCCTCCACTGGAATAGGACGTCGTCGCTGACGAATACGCCGACTTCACGAAAGAATTTGGCCTCCACCACGAAAGAATAACGCTACCAACGACTTTCAACGCGAAGTAGCCATTTCCAAGCCTTTATCAAATAGCGGCACGCATGCTACCAATATTGGTAAGTCGGGT
>JACMPC010000244.1 GCA_014377705.1 Dermatophilaceae bacterium | reverse complement strand
CGAGGTACTCGTCGATGCCCTCGAAGCCACCCTCTCGCCCGAGTCCGGACTGCTTCACTCCGCCGAACCGCGCTGCTGGGTTGGACACGATGCGGGAGTTGATACCCAACATGCCGACCTCGAGTTCCTCCGCCAGGCGCAGGGTGCGATTGAGATCCCGCGTGTACGCATAGGCCACTAGCCCGAATTCCGTGTCGTTGGCGAGACGGATGGCCTCGCTCTCGGTCGCAAAGGTCGAAATGGGCGCCACCGGGCCGAACACCTCCTCATGCAGGATGCGGGCGTGGGGCGGCACATCGGTGAGCACGGTCGGCTGGTAGAAATAACCCGGCCCGTCGACGGCAGATCCGCCCAGAGCGAGAGTCGCACCGGCCTCGATGGAGGATGTCACGAGCTCGTGCACCTTCTGCCTGGTGGCTTCGTCGACCAGCGGACCGATCTTCGACTCCGGCTCGGTGCCGCGGGCGACGGTGTGGGCGCGCATCCGCTCCACCAGTTTGCTGGTGAACTCTGCAGCGACGATCTCGTGCACCAGGAACCGGTTGGCTGCAGTGCAGGCCTCGCCTCCGTTGCGCATTTTGGCGATCATCGCCCCGTCGACAGCCCGGTCGATATCGGCATCTGCGAACACGAGGAACGGAGCGTTGCCGCCGAGCTCCATCGAGACGCGGAGCACCTGCTGCGCGGCATCCGCGATTAGTCGGCGCCCGACCTCTGTCGACCCGGTGAACGACAGCTTGCGCAGGCGGGAGTCCGTGATGAGCGGGGCGGTGACCGCTCCGGCACGCGAGGTCTGCACCACGTTGGGCACGCCGGCTGGAAGCCCGGCCTCCTGTAGAAGCTGGGCGAAGAACAGCGCGGTGAGTGGGGTGAGGGCCGCGGGCTTCAGAACCATCGTGCAGCCGGCGGCAATCGCTGGGGCGATCTTGCGTGTGGCCATCGCGAGCGGAAAGTTCCACGGGGTGATGAACAGGCACGGACCAACCGCTCGCCGGGTCACCAGCAGGCGGCTGTTGCCATCCGGCGCCGTCGCGAACCGTCCCGAGATGCGTGCGGTCTCTTCCGAGAACCAGCGCAGAAACTCGGCGCCGTAGGCCACCTCGCCGCGGGCTGGGTAAGGGCCCGAGAGCCGCGCGGGACCTCTTGGCATAACTCCTGCTGTAACGGCGGAAGAATACCCGGTCGACCGCACACGCGGGGTGGCCGACCGCACGTGAGGCTTCCAGCAGGAGTTATGCGAGAGGGGTGGGCAGCGTCACGACGGTAGCTTCCTCACCGCCGACCCGATCCTCGCCGGATACGGGGTGCGCACGGCGCATGCCCGGCTGCAGCCGCCACGCCGGTGACAAATATCAGGTGCTCCGATCGGGCATAACTGTGAGGTAACTGCGACAGGCTGTTATCGCCGTTCCGGTATCCGCTGCGTTCACACCGGTGCGCAGACGTCTTGGATATACCTGCGCAGCCCGTTGGGCAAAGCCGTCCTGCTCCACCTGTTCCTACTAGAACTCCACAATTTCACCGGCTTCGAAGTCGCGGTAACCCGGCGGCTCCAGCTGGGAAAAAGCGCCCAACACCCTCCAGGAACGACGAACGAGGCGATCACGCCCCAGCCGTCATCGTCTGACCACTGGGAAGCTGTTCCGCTGCGTGTCCGTGAAATTGACGGCGATCGGATGCGTCTAGCGCCGGTAGGCCAACGCGATGACGATGATCGCGGCGATCGGG
>JACMPC010000029.1 GCA_014377705.1 Dermatophilaceae bacterium | reverse complement strand
CGTGGCGACGATGCGCGCCCAGCTGCGACCCTGACCGTTCTTCCACGCCATCCACAGCCACAGGACCACCGCGATGGCGCCGAACACGATGGCGAAGGCGATCGCGACGGCGAAGGACGCATCCACGGTCGACTGGCTGACCGTCGTGTCGCTCGTTTCCAAGGCATCGCGGATCTCGTCCTTGAGCCCACCGAGGGTCGCGATGGAGTAGATCAGGGAGATCAGGCTGATGGCGGCGCCGAACAGCATCAGGCGGACGGCGAGGACGATCGCCTGCGGCTGTGGAGCCTGCGCGACAGGAGCCTGCGACCCGGGCTGCTCGGGCGGTGTGCCGGGATAGCTCGGCAAGCCCGGCTCGTCACCGGAGCCGAAGGCGCCGTGCGGGCTGCCCGGCGGAGGTGTCTCGGTCATGTCTGTCCCCTGAGGTGGTCGGAGCCTGCGACGGCATGTCACAGCGGCGCTCAGCACACCCTAGTCATGCAGGGTGGGCAGAGCCAACCGCTCAGACCATCCTGCGGACGATGCCAAGGGGGGCGTGCTTCAAGATCTGCCCGATGGGGATCCAGGGCCATGCGGGCACGGCCGCCTCGACGACCTCCTTCTCGATGTTGCGGACCAGCGCGCGGCAACCCGTCTCGGTGTCGACCATCAGCCTGGCCCCCTCCACGGCCCCGTTCATCTCCGAGGCGATGTAGCCGGGATAGAGGGTCGTGACCTTGATGTCGAGGCCCTTGCGCCCGATCAGGTCCGAGCGGATTCCCTCGGCGACGTGGGCGATGGCAGCCTTCGTGGCGGAGTACGTGTTCATCGAGGACGGCATGCCACGCATCGCGGAAATCGAGGAGATCACCACGAGGTGACCGGCCCTGCGCTCGTAGAAGTGCTCCATCGCCGCCTCGCACTGGGCGAGCGCCGCGACGAAGTTGGTCTCGACGGTCTCCTTGTTGGCCTCGAAGGTGCCAGTGCCGACACGGCCGCCCTTGCTGATGCCGGCGTTGACGATGACCCGGTCGATGCCAACGAGGTCGGTGATCGCCTGCCGGAACACCGAGAACACCTGCTCGTGGTCGTTGACGTCCAGTGCGTGGACCACCACCTCGATGCCGGGATGGGCCGCGAGCAGCTCGGCCCTGAGCGCCTCGAGGCGGTCGACCCGCCTGGCGGTCAACACCAGGTGGTGGCCCTTGGCGGCCAGGATGCGGGCCATGCCGGCACCGAGACCCGAGCTTGCGCCGGTGATGAGGACGTTACGGCGGGTGGGCGTACGGACGCGTGGTGGTGTCATCTTGGTCAGTCCTTCTTCGACATCTGGGCGGAGCCCCTTCTGCTAGCCGATCAGCTTGACCGAGGCCGGGATCAGCGCGGCAATGGCGTTGCGTTGGTCCTGGGGCAGGTCGACGGGGGTGCTGACGGTGACGTCGATGGTGTGGCCCTCATGACGGAAGCCGAACTCCTCGGTCCAATGACCGAAGATGGAGTCCGGTCCGGCCAGGTGGTGGGCGGGCCGCCCGGCGACGGTTGTGTCGGGCTGGCGCTCCAGGGGCGGCTTGTGGACGCTGGCCGCCTGCGACAGCTTCGAGACGTAGTCAAGGCTCTCGGACTCAAGCGGTATCTCCTGGTCGTTCAGACCGAGGTTGTACCGGGCGTCAGGTCCGTTGACGCTGGCGCCGAAGGAAACGAGCAGTGGCGACTTCTTGAAGTTGGCCGGAGCGTTCACCGTCGCGGTATTCGAGGTGATGAGGACCCCGGTCGCAGGGTCGACCCGGCTGGAGGCCGTGGTGGCGTCCGGCGTGGGCGAAGGTGCGCCAAGGTTGACCGGCCTGAGGGTAACCATGTCCTACCTGAAGGTGACCATGTCGCGGGGCAGATGGGTGTGCTCGTTGAAGGTCAGCAACCGCGGGCCCGAGCTTCCGACGATGACCGTGGTGACGCTGGCGTTGACCACCACGTCGTTGGTGCGCTGGAAGAGCGAATCGTCGCCCGCCAGGAGGTGTGACACGACCTGCGCGATGGGCCCGCCCGACGTGAACACCGCGACGGTGCGGCCTGAGCCGGCATCCGCGACGGCCGCATCGAAAGCCCTCATGACCCTGGCCACGAAGGTCTGATAGCTCTCACCCTCGATCGTCGAGCCGGCCATCCACGCGCCGATCGCGCCGTTGAGGGAGGCCTGGAATGTCTTGGGGTCCTTCGTCAGCGATCGTGGGTCGTGGGCCCGCGCGAGTGCGAGGTGGTCGAACTCGTCCCAGCCGGCGTCGATGTCGTAGCCGTCACCCTGACCGCTCGCGT
>JACMPC010000243.1 GCA_014377705.1 Dermatophilaceae bacterium | reverse complement strand
GGCCGTGGGTGATCGGGACTGGCAATGGACCACCGGTGATCTCGCGCCTGTGGCGCCACGAGCCCGAACAACGAGCCCCGATCAGCCGGCTGAAGAGGGATGCTCAGGCGACGCTGCGAGGGCCGGCGAAGTCCGCGAACCACATCTTGGTATCGCCGTAACGCCGCTCCCCGGCGCCCTCCATTCCTTGCGGCCAGCGAGGTTCGGGCGAACGGGCCGCCCTCTCGACCACCACGAAGGCATCCTCGCTGAGCCAGTGGTGGGTCACCAGGAGGGTGAGCACATCGGCCAGCGCGTCCTCGGTGACGTCGTACGGCGGATCTGCCAGCACCAGGTCGCAACGGGTGTCCCCGGCCCCCGGACCGGAGAGCAGGACCCGTTCGACGGTGTCGGCCCGGACACTGACGCCGGGCAGACCCAGCCCGGTGATGTTCTTGCGCACCACGGCCACGGCAGACCACTCGGACTCGACCAGAAGCACGCTCGCGGCTCCCCGAGACGCCGCCTCAAGCCCGAGCGCCCCCGAACCGGCATACAGGTCAAGAACGTTCGCCTGATGGACCACGTCCAGGTGCTCAAGCCGTGAGAACAGCGCCTCGCGCACCCGGTCACTGGTGGGGCGGGTGTCGCTGCCCGGCGGCGTGCCGATCCTGCGACCGCCGGCGAGTCCCGAGATGATCCGTGTCATCGGCCGCTCACCCGCGTTCCAGGTAGGCGGCCTGCTCTTCATTCAAAGCGGAGGCGATGAGGTCGCGCAGGGCCGGGTGCCGGCCAAGGCCCGGGTCGGCAGTGACGATGGCGAAGGCGTCCTCGCGAGCGGCCAGGATGAGGTCTTCGTCCCGAAGCAGCCGCAGGAGGCGCAGGTGCGACCTGACCCCGCTCTGGGCCGCCCCGAGGACATCGCCCTCCCGGCGCTGCTCCAGGTCGAGCCGGGCCAGCGTGAACCCGTCGTTGGTGGCCGCCACGGCGTCCAGCCGATGCTGGACCTGCTCGGACTCGGTCTCGGTCACCAGCAGGCACAGGCCGGGCGAGGTGCCACGGCCGACCCGGCCTCTGAGCTGGTGCAGCTGCGAGATGCCGAACCGGTCAGCATCCATGATCACCATGACGGTGGCGTTGGCCACATCCACGCCCACCTCGATGACGGTGGTGGCCACCAGGACATCAACGGTGCCCGCGGCGAAGTCCCGCATCACCTCATCCTTGTCGTCGGCGGCCATCCGGCCGTGCAGGATCGAGATCCGCAGGCCTGCCAGTGCAGGGTTGCCGGCCAGCTCGGCGTCCATCTCCAGGACACTGCGCAGCTCGCGGACCGAGGTCGACGCCGACTCTTCGACGTCAAAGCTGGCATCGACATCCTCGTCCGACCAGTCCCCTGTCGAGTCTCCTGGCGCAGGGGCGACGCCCGAGCCCGGATCCACATCACCGATCCGGGGACACACGACGTAGGCCTGGTGTCCGGCCCGGACCTCCTCGGCGACCCGCTCCCAGGTGCGCTGAAACCAGCGGGGGTTGCTGACCACATGGGTCGCGATGGGCGAACGTCCCTGGGGGAGCTCGCTGAGGGTGGAGGTCTCCATGTCGCCGAACACTGTCATCGCGACCGTGCGCGGGATCGGCGTCGCGGTCATCACCAGGGTGTGGGGTGGCCGCTTTCCCTTGCCGCGCAACGCATCTCGCTGCTCGACACCGAAGCGGTGCTGCTCGTCGACGACCACGAGCCCGAGGTCGAAGAACTGCACGTGCTCTTGGATGAGGGCGTGGGTGCCGACCACGATGCCCGCGTCCCCCGAGGCAGCGTCCAGCAAAGCCCTGCGTCGTAGCCCGGCTGGCTGGCTGCCGGTCAGCAGCGTCACCCTGGTGCCGATCTCACTGCCACCGAGCAGTCCGCCCTCGGCAAGGTCGCCCAGCATCGAGGTGATCGACCGGAGGTGCTGCTGGGCGAGGACCTCGGTGGGCGCCAGCAGCGCGGCCTGAGCGCCGGAGTCGACGACCCGCAGCATGGCTCGCAGGGCGATGAGGGTCTTGCCGGAGCCGACCTCACCCTGCAGGAGGCGGTTCAT
>JACMPC010000242.1 GCA_014377705.1 Dermatophilaceae bacterium | reverse complement strand
CCCGTGGTCGCTGCCGTGGTGGTCCACCGGGATCAGGCTCAAGGGGTCAGTGCTCGCCAGCATGGGAGTACAGGCGCCGAACCTGTTGCCTGAGCGCCTGGTGCTCCTTCGGGCAGTCCGGGTCGATCCCCTGGCCGACCTGCGATGACCACTTTGTCGACATAGGTCCCAGCGGGAGTCGCTCGTATGCGGTGTACACGCCACCGGGCCTGCGCCGCGGCAGGGCCGTCCCGCTCTCGGTCTGGCTGCACGGATGCAGCCAGACCGGCTCGAGGCTGCACTGGACGCCGATGTGAACACGTTCGCCGATCGGGCCGTTTCGTCGTCATCTATCCGGAGCAGGGCGCAGGGGACAACTTGCAGCGTTGCTGGAACTGGTTCGAGCCCCGCCACCAGGCCCGCGGGTTCGGCGAGCCGGCCGCTATCGCCCGAATCACCGAGAAGTTCTTCGCGGGGGCTGCGCGACGTTGGACCGCAACCGGGTTCACGTCATGGGGTTGTCGGATGGTGGTGCGATGGCCAGGATCCCGGCGGCCACCTACCCTGCCATCGCGACGGACCGTGCGCCACGGCACACGGCGCACGGTCGGTGGCCGAACCGGCGGCTCCGCTCTGTGAGATGCGCGCCCGTCTGGGCGCCCTCATCTGCAGTCTCAAGGAGATCGGCAGGCGAGCCCTCAGCCCAGAACACGGCTCACAACGCCTTGGTAGCCGAGGGAGGCATCAGCGACCGGTTGGTCGTCTGCTACCTGTCGCCGACTCGTGCTGTGTGGTGACGGGGTCAGCCGATGAAGGTCATGCCGTGCCACCCCGTACCGATCTGACGCGGTACACCGAGACCCCCGGCATTGTTACCTGGGTTCAACCACAGCGCCCCCGAGGCGTCCCGAGCCAGAAGGTCGTTGCCCGCGGCAAGGTCCCAGTTGCCGGGAGCGACCAGGGCGGTCTTCGCCGCCCACCCGGTTGAGACAAGGGTTCGCGAACCGACCCGGCCGGTACCGTTGCCACGGTAGAGCCACATTGAGCCGGCTGGGTCGCGGGCCAGGATGTCGGCCTGCGCGTCGCCGGAGACGTCCCCGGGACCCAGGATGGTGTACCCGCTCCAGCCGCTGCCGATCTTGGATCGCGGACCGAAGACCGCGTTACCGGTCATGGGGTACAGCCACAGGGCTCCGGTGGTGTCGCGGGCGACCAGGTCGGGCCTGCCGGTCCCGTTCAGGTTAGCGGCCTTGGTGATCGCGGTCATGATGTTCCACCCGCTGCCGATCTGGCGCCGGGACAGGAAGCCGCTGGCGCCGTTGCCTGGGTAGAGCCACAAGCGGCCCGCGGTGTCCCGCCCGAGGACGTCGACGTTCTCGTCTCCGGTCACGTCACCGGGGGTGAGGATCGCGGTCATGCCGTTCCAACCGACTCCCATCTGGAGGGGGGACCTGAATCCGCCGGAGCCGTTGCCCGGGTATTGCCACAGCCTGCCGGCAGCGTCCCTGGCGATCAGTTCGGTGACCCTGGCCACAGCCGGGACCCTCGTCACAGCCGGGACCAGGGTGAAGTAGAACTGTAAGTCCTGGTGGCTATAGGCATACAAGTCAGACCAGGTTGACCCATTGGTCGTGGACTGCCCGGTGCCGCCAGAGAACGCGTAGGTACCGAAACCCTTGTCCGTTCCGGCGCGGACGGGGTGAGTGGTGTACGTCGTCCCGGACGCGGTTGATAGCCGCAGGTTATAGCTGGCCCCATTGGCAAGAGTTCGAGGCGAGGTGAAGTTGGCCTTCACCCACACGGCCCCGCCGTTGTCCCCACCCGGAGCAGACACCGGGACGCTTGCGGCGGTAACCGTCACCGACTCGATGGCCCCGCCAGACGCAGTCTCAAGGGTCATGACCAGGGGGCTCGTTCCTCCAGATCGTCTCAACCTGATTGAGGCGCTCCCGATCGTCCTGCTCCCACCGGAGACGGTGAAGCGTTCACGGGCCATCCTGCTCGAGCCCGAAATGGTGGCATACCTGTCGATCATGGCCTCATAGTAAGACTGCCCGTCGTGGGCTCCATTGGCGTAAGCCAGGTCAACAACCGGCGTGTACCCTCGATCAAGCGCTCCCCACGTGCCACTCGTATACATCAGCCCGTAATCAAAATCTGAAAACATTGGCTGACGCGGTGAAGTAGCGTTATAGGTATAGATGCTGTTGACAGAGATATAGTTGCTGGTGCTTGCGTTCGTGAACACAATGTAATAGATCATGCCGGCGGTGAGTGTTGCCGGACTAGGGAAGGCCACCGGGTCGTACTTCTCCCAAGCTCCGCCTGGATTTCCGGGAGTGTAGGCGCGATGCGCAAGGCTAGTGGACGATGGGTGGCCCGCGCCATCATCGGCTCGCACGCTGATCGTCATCGTGCCCCCCGTTCCGAGCGAGTATCCCGCCCCGCCGCGCTGCACGAAGCGCACGCTGTTGAGCGCCGAGGTTGCGGTGGCTTTGAACCGGATCGCCACTTTTTGCCCGTCTGGGCCGACCGGGATATTTGCCTTGGTGTCGTAGCCCATTCCCGTGCCGTAGATGCCGCGGTTCAACATGCCAAGAGATGATGCAGCACTGGCAGAAGTCGACCCAGAAGAGCCGGCAGCACTCGCCATGCCCCCCGTCGTGATCATCGCCAGCATAAGAGCCACCAGGACTGGGCCAGCATTCCTTAAGATTTGCTTCATCTGACTATATCTCTCACGTGTGGCTTTCAGCACCCGAATGCGGGTGCGGACACGACGTGTTCTGCCGTGGCCACGGTTGATATCTCTGGGACTACCAGACGAAACTGGCGCCGGATCGCGGTCTTCTGGTACCAAGCCTGTTGGGTGCAAAACGCCTGTGAGGTGCGATTTCGCCAATGTCACCCGTACGGTTGACAATTTCACCTGTTCGGCTGCCAGCGGCCGGAATACGATGAATTAATCTGATCGACAAATAAATTTAATCCGGACAATTCGTCAGATTCCGATGAAGCGTCCGGTTCTGTGGAGAGGGCTGAGTGGCGCCAGCACTGAAGAAGTATCAGAACAGCTGCGCCAACGGATGTTGTCGGAGGGGATGCGACTAACCCTCAATCCACCACGGAAGTGCGGTGGCTGGTGACACGGTCACTGTGAGCGGCCGAGTCCTCCAGGTCGCGGCATGGTTGCTCGCGGCAGTCGTCCTCGCCGGTTTCACGTGAGTCGCTCGGATTCCCGGCTCGCTGCGGCCCTCGACATGGCTCCATGACCGCTGTCGCCCGGTGTCCTGCAGGACGTGAGGTCACCACCGTGTATGGCGGGGGCTTCGTCGTTGCCGACGGCTCGTTGTCACCGGTGTGCTCCACTTCAGAAAAGTGGCGCAACGTCTGGTGGCCGGGCACGCGCAGTGGTCCCGCGCGGGCACAATGAGCAGGTGCACTCGCAGAGGACGGATCGCGACCGCCGTGACCGAGACGGGCAACCTTTTGCGCCAGAGGTGCTGACGGTGGGGCGGATCGGCGTGGACCTCTATCCGGAGCAGAGCGGGGTCCCGCTCTCGGCTGTCACCACGTTCGCCAGGTCTCTGGGCGGAACGGCCACCAACGTGGCCGTTGCGGCGGCCCGCCTCGGGCACCGGAGCGCGGTGCTCACCAAGGTCGGCCCTGACGAGTTCGGGACCTTCGCCCGCGAGGCGCTCGCCGGCTTCGGGGTGGACACGAGGCATGTTGGGACGGCGCAGGATCTGCTGACTCCCGTCGTGTTCTGCGCACTCGACCCGCCACAGGACCCCCCGCTGCTGTTCTACCGGTTGCCGGTCGCCCCCGACCTGACCCTCACCGGCGGCGACGTGCCCTGGGACCTGGTGCGCGAGGTGCCGGTGCTGTGGCTCACCGGGACCGGCGTCTCCAGAGAGCCTGCCCGCCAGACCCAGCTCGACCTGCTGGCGCACCGCCGGCGCCCCGAACGTGGAGACCGACGCTGGACCGTGCTCGACCTGGACTGGCGGCCGATGTTCTGGCCGTCGCCGCAGGAGGCCCGCCGCGAGTACGACCTGATGTTGGGTCAGGTGAACGTGGTGGTCGGCAACCTGGCGGAGATGGCCGTGGCCGTCGGCACGTCCGACCCGGTGGAGGCGGCCCGCCGCCTGCTCGACAGGGGTGTCGAGCTGGCCCTGGTCAAGAAAGGCGCCGAGGGTGTCCTGGTCGCCACCGGTGAATCGATGAATACCGTTGCGCCGCAACGGGTCGACGTCGTCTGCGGCCTCGGCGCTGGTGACGCCTTTGGTGGCGCCCTCATTCATGGCCTGCTGTCCGGGTGGGATCCGGAACGGATCGCCAGGTATGGCAACGCCGCCGGGGCCATCGTCGTCGCGCAGCTCGCCTGCGCTGATGCCATGCCCACTATCGAGGAGCTTGACGCGATGGTCGCCGGACAGTGGGTCAGGCCGTGAGCACCCCCGACCCGATCGCCGCGGACATGACCGCTCCGAGAGCGGCCTCCGGGACGGTGCGGCTGACCACTGCCCAGGCGCTGGTGGCCTGGATGGTCGCGCAACGGTCGGAGCTGCTGGACGACACCGAGGTCCCCTTGTTCGCAGGGGTGTTCGCCATCTTCGGGCACGGAAATGTGCTGGGTCTGGGCACCGCCCTGCAGGCAGTGCGCGGCGAGCTGCCGACCTGGCGCGGGCAGACCGAGCAGGGCATGGCGCTGGCGGCCATCGGCTTCGCCCGGGCGATGGACCGCCGTCAGGTCATGGCCGCCACCTCGTCGGTGGGCCCCGGCGCGCTCAACATGGTGACCGCCGCCGCCGTGGCGCACTCGAACCGGCTCCCGGTGCTGCTCCTGCCCGGCGACACGTTCGCCGGGCGGGCGTCCGACCCGGTGCTGCAGCAGGTGGAGCACTTCGCCGATCCCACCACCAGCGTCAACGACGCGTTCCGGCCGGTCTCGCGGTACTTCGACCGGATCACCCGGCCGGAGCAGCTGATCGAGACCCTGCCCCAGGTGGCCCGGGTGCTGACCGATCCGGCTGACTGCGGGCCGGTGGTGCTGGCCCTGCCGCAGGACGTCCAGGCCGAGGAGCTCGACTTCCCGGCAGCGATGTTCGAGACGAGGCTGCACCGGGTTCCCCGTCCGCGACCGGACCTCAGGTCGGTCGTCGAGGCTGTCGAGATCCTGCGTTCGGCCAGGCGGCCCCTGCTGGTCTGCGGCGGGGGCGGGCGCTACTCCGGGGCTGCCGGCGCCGTGCTGGAGCTGGCCAGCCGGTATGGCGTGCCGGTGGTCGAGACGCCGGCCGGCCGAACCCTGCTGCCCGACCCGCACCCGCTGAACGCCGGCCCGCTCGGCGTCATCGGCTCGGCCTCCGCCAACGCGATGGCAGCCGAGGCCGATGTCGTGGTCGCCGTCGGGACCCGGCTGCAGGACTTCACGACGGCGTCGTGGACGGCTTTCTCGCCGGACGTCCGGATCATCGGGGTCAACGCAGCCCGGTTCGACGCCGTCAAGCGCGGTTCGCACTCCGTGGTCGGCGATGCCCGGGAGAGCGTCCTGGAGCTGCACGAAGCGCTGCGAGGGTGGTCGGTCGACCCCGGCTGGACGGAGCGCGCGGCTGTGCAGAAGGCGAGATGGGACGCGCACATCGACCTGCTTCGCAGCGGCGTCGCCCCCGACGGGTCCCTGACCTACGCGCAGGTGGTCGGCGTCGTCAACGACGCGAGCACCGCTGACGACTACGTCGTGGGCTCCTCGGGCGGGATACCCGGAGAGCTGCACGGAGGCTGGCGCCGTGGCCCCGGCAACGGGGACATCGACAGTGACAAAGACATGGACATCGACACAGATATCGACGTCGATGGCGACAGCGACAGCGAGCGTGCCGGACCCGGCACCCAGGGCTCGGTGATGGACCTCGAGTACGGTTTCTCCTGCATGGGTTATGAGCTCGCGGGGGCGTGGGGCGCCTCCATCGCGCGGGCCCGGACCCACCCGAAGGGCATCGTGACCACGCTGCTGGGGGACGGCAGCTACCTGATGCTCAGCTCCGACCTCTACTCGGCCGCGTTCGCGGGCCACCCCTATGTCGCGGTGGTCTGTGACAACGGCGGCTACGCCGTGATCCACCGCCTGCAGACCGGGCAGGGCGCGGAGGGCTTCAACAACCTGCTGGGCGACTGCGCCGGGCAGGGGGGCGTGCGGGTCGACTTCTCGGCCCACGCCCGCTCGCTGGGCTGTGGGGTCGAGGATGTTGCGGCCGGCGCCTGCGTCGAGGACCTGACGGCGGCCTACGCCCGGGCCCGGGTGGCCGCGGCTGACACCAACAGACCCGTCGTCGTCGTCTGCCGCACCCACCCGTCGACCTGGACCGATGCGGGCGCATTCTGGGAGGTTGGCGTGCCTGCTTCCTTGCCCGGCCGGGCGGCATACGACGAGAGCAAGCGGCGCCAGCTGCGCTGGCTGTCATGAGGTCGAGAGCGCAAATGCGGCATCGGCCAGAGTGACCCGCCGGATCTTTTGGCCGTTCGGCCGAGCAACGCATCGGCCGGACGGTTCGGCTTGCCCGCGAGAACGGGTCTGAAGCGGGCATATACCTCAGCGCGGTCATCTTCCCGGCCTACGTTCACTACGTAGCGTGGCCCGATCGGGCTGCCGCCGTGCAGACAGGGGTTGCCATGAAGCTGCTGGGAGGCCCCGTCAGCAGGGTAAAGCCAAACCCCCCGGCCAAGGTCGGGCTGAACCGCCCGGCCAAGGTCAGGCTGAACCGCCCGGCCAAGGTCAGGCTGAACCGCCCGGCCAAGATCAAGCCAGCACCAGTGGCGCCACCCGCGGATGAGACGCCGGTCGGCATCCCTAGAACCACGGCGACCCCCCAAAGGTCGAAACGCTTCTATCTCTCGGTCGACATCAAGTTCACGGTGGCGATGGCCTTCACCGCGGTGTGGGTCTCGCTGTCGGTGTGGATCTCGGCGTCGTGGATGACTGAGTTCGAGCACCTGACCGGAACGGTGCTTGCCTGGGCGATCGTCATCCTGGTGGCGTACCTGCCCGGAGCGGTCGTCGCGTTCCTGGCCGCCTCCCTGGTTCTTGACCGGCAGCCGCCCCTGCGGATGGCGTCGCCGACGACCCCGCTGACCATCATCATCGCGGCGCGCAACGAGGAGAACGGAATCGGGGAGACCATCGCCGCGATCAGCCGCACGGACTACCTGGGACCGGTCACGATCATCCTGGCGGACAACGGGTCCACGGACGGCACCTGTGAGGCAGCCCGGAAAGCGGCTGCCGAGGTCAGGGTCAGGCTGCGCATCGTCTCTGAACTGACCCCTGGGAAGTCGAATGCGCTGAACACCGCGCTGACGTACGTCACCACCCCGTACGTGGTGACGGTGGACGCGGACACCCTGCTGCACCTGGAGTCGCTACGCCGGCTGGTCTCGCGGCTGGAGTCGGCGCCGCCGGACACCGCGGCGGTCGCGGGGACGGTGCTGGTGCGCAACTCCCGGGTGAACCTGCTCACCCGGATGCAGGAGTGGGACTACTACCTCGGGATCGCCGCGGTGAAGCGGATGCAGGGCCTGTACCAGGCGACGCTGGTGGCCCAGGGCGCCTTCTCGCTGTACCTGACCGCGGAGATCCGGCGGGTCGGCGGGTGGCCGGACGCGATCGGCGAGGACATCGTGGTGACCTGGCGGCTGATGGAGAACGGTGACCGTGTCCTGTTCGAGCCGACCGCCGTCGCCTTCACCGATGCTCCCGTCAAGGTGCGGCACTTCATGGTGCAACGGGCACGGTGGGCGCGCGGGATGCTGGAGGGGCTGGCCACGGTGCCGCCCTGGCGTCAGACGCGGAGGCTGACCGGGTTCATCGCCGGTATCGACCTGCTCATCCCGTTGCTCGACGTGGGTTACACCCTGATCTGGCTGCCCGGACTGGTCCTGTTCTTCTTCGGGTACCCGATCATCGTCTCGGTGTGGTCGCTCGCCGTCCTGCCGGTCACCCTCCTGGTCTACGGCGGGCTGCGCTCCTACCAGTCCCGGCACGTCTTCGGGACGCTGGATCTGCAGGTGCGCAAAAACCGTTTCGGCTATGTCGCCTTCCTGCTCGGGTACCAGATACTGTGCTCGCCGGCGTCCATCGCCGGGTATGCCCAGCACCTGGTCGGCGCACGTCGGCGCTGGCGCTAGCCCCGGAGATCCAGCAGCGGTTTCTCCTGCCTCTCACCATCGCCACCCTCGACCATGGGAGGACAAAACGTCATGTGATGGCGCCAGGGGAGGGGTGTGGGGATGGCCGGTGTCGATGACGGCTCGGGACCTGCGGTTCAGGAGGTACGGCTGGCGGTCACCATGGTCGGCGGGGTGAGCCTGTCGATCGGGATGGCGGGGTGGCTCGTGAGATCTCCCATGTGGTCCAGGCGTCCCGTCGCTCGAACGGCGTGCCCGGACCGGCGTCGAACGGGGCCGGGCACGGCCACGAGCCGGATCAGGCCCAGGTCATCCGTGCCTGCTACCGAGACCTCCTGGACCTCCTGGACCTCCTGGACCTCCGCAGCCGGCGGCTGGTTCAGCTTCAACGTCAACATGACCGGCCCGGGGGAGAGCGGAAACATCTACGTCCACCTGCGAGAGGTGAGTGGTCGGTTCGACGAGTGGTACGTCGCGGCGGCGGCGGTCAAGAAGGAGATGCTGGCGACTGCCCTGACGGCCATCAGCGCACCTCTTCAGGTGAGCTGCTACCTCACCACCACCGCTCAGTACGGAACGATCAACCGGCTCTTCGTCGCTCGGTGATGCAGGCCGACCGGGCTGGCAGGCGCAACTGGGGGCCGCGGACGGACGATCCCGTTTCGGCGCTGTACGGCTCGGTGCTGAAGAGCACCTCGCCCGCCTGAGCCGGCAGGCCCTGGGCGTGATCGGCGAGATTCGCCAGCACGTCGAAGGCACCACGGTGGATGGCGATCCACTGCGCGTCCTCATCAAAGTCGACAGTGACCTTGTCGAGCCGGGCGTCAGCAAGATCCGGGTGCTCACGGCGAAGCGCGAGCAGGGTGCGGTAGACCTCGAGGATCTCCGAGTGCCCGGTCTCATCCCGCTCGAACCAGCGTAGCTTGGCGCTGGTGAACGCAGCCGGGTCCTGCGGGTTGACGACGTCGGCGACGTCCCAGCCATGATCGGCGAACTCCTCGATCCGGCCCCGGTGGGTGGCCTCGGCCATCTCCGGCTCGGGGTGCGAGGTGAAGAAGGGCCACGGAGTGCCGGCGGCCCACTCCTCACCCATCCAGATCAGCGGGGTGAACGGCGAGGTCAGCAGGAGCGTGGCGCCGACCTTCAACATCTCGGGCGAGGTGATCCGGGGGAGCCGGTCGCCGGCGGCCCGGTTGCCGACCTGGTCATGGTTCTGCAGGCAGGCGACGAACCGGTATCCCGGGGTGTGTCCGGTGTCCACCGGCCTGCCGTGCTCGCGGCCACGGAAGCTGGAGTAGGTGCCGTCGTGGAAGAACGCGCGGGTCATCACCTTGGCCAGTACCGAGAGTGACCCGAAGTCGCCGTAGTAGCCTTGTCTCTCGCCGGACAGCAGCGCGTGCAGGGCGTGATGCACGTCGTCGTCCCACTGGCCGTCCAGCCCGTACCCGCCCTCGTCCCGGCCGGTGAAGATGACGGGGTCGTTCAGGTCCGACTCCGCGATGAGGACCAACGGCCGCCCCAGCTCAGCCGACAGCGCCTCGACCCTGGCGGACAGCTCGGCCAGCAGGTGGACCTCGGAGGAGTCGTGCAGCGCGTGAACCGCGTCCAGGCGAAGCGCGTCGAGGTGGAACTCCGAAAGCCACATGAGCGCGTTGTCGATGATGTACTCGCGGACCGGGCCGGCCGACTCGCCGTCCAGGTTGACCAGGTCGCCCCAGGTGTTGCGGTCGGACTTCAGATAGGGACCGAACCGGGTCAGGTAGTTGCCGGAGTTACCCAGGTGGTTGTAGACCACGTCCATCACCACGGCCAGCCCGGCGCCATGGCAGGCATCCACGAAACGCTTCAGGCCGTCCGGGCCGCCGTAGGCTTCGTGCACGGCATACCAGAGGACGCCGTCGTAGCCCCAGTTCCATTCGCCGTTGAAGTCGTTGACCGGCAGCAGCTCCACGTGGGTCACGCCCAGCCCGGTCAGGTGGTCAAGCCGCCCGATCGCCGCGTCGAAGGTGCCGGCCCCGGTGAACGTGCCGAGGTGCAGCTCGTAGATCACCGAGCCGGGGAGCTCGTGGCCCGGCCAGCCGCTGTCGGTCCAGGCGAAGTCGTCGGCATAGAACCGGCTCGGCTGGTGCACTCCATGCGGTTGCCGCCTCGATCGCGGGTCGGGCAGCACCTGCTCGTCGTCGTCCAGCAGGAAGCCGTACTCGCGGCCGGGCTGCGCCTGCGCGACCACGGCTCGCCACCAGCCGCCTTCCTCCGACTTCAGATCCGCTGTCACCAAGGGGTTTTGGACCGATCCGCCTGAATCGGCAACGGTGACCTGCACCCGGTTCGCCCGGGGCGCCCAGACGCCCACCTGCGGCATCAGGACTCCTCACGCAGGAGCAGGGCCACCGGGTACCGGCGGAGGGCATCGGCCACCGGCACCTCAGCGGTGAAGAGGGTGCCGGTGAACACGTCGCGATACCGGCCGGGAGGCAGGGCCAGCGTCGCCTCGCCCCAGCCACCGGCAGCGGACAGGCCGCCCGGCAGACGGGTGGCGAGGGTGATCGCGCCGCCGCGGTCGAAGGCAACCAGATGCCTGCGCGCCGGACCGCTGGCCAGCATCGGCACATAGGAGGTGAACAGCTCCGGGTGGTCCCTGCGGGCTCGCAGCGAACGGCTGACCACCCACAGCTTGGCCAGGCCGCTGCCGTCCACCGCCGGCGCGGCCTGCCCGTCCAGCGCGGTCAGCCTGTCCAGCTCCGACAGAGCGGCTTGGCGCAGAACGAAGTCCACCGGCCGCCGGTTGTCCGGGTCGACCAGCGAGTCATCCCACAGCTCGCTGCCCTGGTAGACGTCCGGCACTCCGGGCATGGTCAGCTGGATCACCCTCTGGGACAACGAGTTCGCCCAGCCGAACGGCTCGATCCTGGCCGACAGGGAGGAGATCGGAGCCTGCATATCCGGGTTGTCGCAGGCCGCGTCGACCGCGACATGCACCGCTGTCTCGAACTCCTCGTTCTGGTCGACCCACCCGGTGCCGTCCGCCGCCTCGCGCATCGCCTTCTCGGCATACTCATGCAGGCGTGTCCTCTTCGCGTCGCTCGCAGGCAGAGCCACGGCGGTCTGCCAGAGCAGGTACCCGAACGCCGCGTTGGGCACCGGCACCAGCGTCATCAGCCTCCGCGCGGCATCACCCCACACCTGAGGAAGCTCCGCCAGCACCGCCAGGCGGGCCCTCAGGTCCTCACCTCTCTTGGTGTCGTGGGTGGACAGGGTGGTCATGCCCGCCGGCCAGTCCGCGGCCCGGCGTTGTTGCGCGGTATGGAAGTCCGCGATCTCGCAACCGAAGGTGCCGGGGAACCCGCCGACCTCGTTCAAGCCGATGAGCCGGGTGTAGCGGTAGTAGGCGGTGTCCTCCACGCCCTTGGCCATGATCGCCCCGGTCAGCTGCTGGAACCGGATGCAGAGCTGGTCAGCAGGGTCGGACAGCCGCGGGAACAGGGCCTCGATGACGGCGGCCAGCCGCGGCTGGCGAACGGTCGCGAGACGGACGGCCTCCGCCAGGTGTCCCGCGCCGAGCGGCAGGTAGGAGCGGTACACCGGGAACGCGATCGTGAGCTCGGTGAGGGCAGCCACCACGTTCTCTGAGTCCTCTGAGTTCCCTGAGTTCTCTGAGTGGTCAGGGTCGTCGACCTCCGGGACGAGCCGGGCCAGCCGGCGCACCTCGGCCTCCAGGATGGTGGTGGCAACCATCCGCTTTCCGTCGACGGCCTGCTGCCCGAAGGTGCGCTCGTCGCCGGTCAGCTCGACGTACAGCCGGGTCATGGCCCCCTCGGCGGCGGGATCCACCAGCAACGTGTTGACCTCGCTGAGCGCGTCGTAGCCGGTCATCCCGGCCACCGGCCAGGACTCGGGGAGCCGCTCGCCGGGCTCGGTGATCTTCTCCACCGTGATCCAGCAGTCCGGGGCGGCAGCCGCGAGCCTGGCGAGATACCCGCCGGGGTCGGCGAGGCCGTCCGGGTGGTCGATCCGAAGACCGCTCACGCCGTGGTCGGACACCCAGCGCAGGATCTCGGAGTGGGTCGTCTCGAACACGGTGGGATCCTCGACCCGCAGGCTGGCCAGCTCGGTCTCGGCGAAGAACCGGCGGTAGTTCTGGGTGGTGTCCGCGAACCGAAAGCTGACCAGCTGGTAGTGCTGGCGGTCGTGTACTTCGGCGGAGCTGCCCTCGCCGGTCCCGGGGGCGATCGGGTACCGGTGCTCGTAGTAGCGCAGCTCTGAGCCGGCGATGGTCAGGTCGGCGGTCGGGTCGGCGTCGTCACCGAGCACCGGGATCAGGATCCTGCCCTTGTTGACCGTCCAGTCGATGTCGAACCAGCGGGCGTATGGCGACTCCTGCCCGAGTCGCAGCACGTCCCACCACGCGTGGTTCTCCTCCGGGGCAGCCACCCCCATGTGGTTCGGCACGATGTCGACGACCAGGCCCAGACCAGCCTCCTGACAGGCCCCGGCCAGAGCCGCCAGCCCCTCGTCGCCGCCGCGGGCAGGGTCGACGAGCCGGTGGTCGACCACGTCATACCCGTGCCTGGAACCGGTCCTGGACCTGAGCAGGGGCGACACGTAGACCGCGCCGACCCCGAGCTCGGCTAGGTAGCCGCACACCGCGGCAGCCTCGAACAGGCTGAAGTCTGCGGTGACCTGGAGACGGTAGGTGGAACTCGGGACAGCCGCGGCGTTCATCGGGACTACCTGCGTCGCAGGCTGCCGCGAGAACGTCCCCTGCTGCCTGGCTGGCTGGTGCGCCGGGCGGCGCCAACGACGTCGGCAGGGAAGATGCTTTCAACCATGGGGTTCTCCCTGTGCAGAGGGGGCGCTCGCCAGCGCAGAACGTCTCACCCTACAGAGGCCAAGTGATCACCCCCATCGAGGTAGGCGAAGGACACGTACGCGACGAAGCTGAACACGATGATGAGGTGAGGAGATTGCGGGCCAGCCCGCTAACCGGCGAGGTCGCGACGTCGGAAGGCCGCGGACCCGCCCGCCAGGAACCCCACGACGATCATTGTCAGCCACACCAGGCCGGAGAGTTCTGCGGACGGCCCCGGCAGAACCGGGGAGTGGGCGAAGGGGCTCGTGTCCATGGCCCACCGGGGAAGCCCCAGCAGCGGGCCGAGGTCGCCCACGACGAAGCACGCTGTGTAGGCGCCCCAGCCCACGGCGGTCGCCCGCGGGTACAAGCCCCAGACTGCGAAGACCAGGTGGACCAGGCCGCCGGGATGCGTGCGAGGCGCCGCAACGGTGGCTCGCAGGACCTGGCCGCCGGGATGCGTGCGAGGCGCCGCAACGGTGGCTCGCAGGACCTGGCCGGGGTAGCCGATGGCGACCGCATGGCCCAGACCGGTTGCCAGGCCGGCGACCAGCAGCAGCCAGGCGACCCCGCCCAGCGCGGCTATCAGCTCCGCCATCCCGCGAGCCTTCACGCTGATGACCCGCTGGCCCGCCACCACGAGGTCGTGCACGCCGGCAAGCTCGGCAAGGCCCTGGGGCACGGTGGCCAGGTCGGCCGTCACCGTGGTGCGGGACAGGTGGCGGGCTCCGCGAGCGTGCCGCTCACCACCACGACCCCGTCGCGGATGATGCTCACCCGGTCGCACATGGCCTCGACCTCGCCGAGGATGTGGCTGCTCAGCAGCACCGTCCGCCCGTCGCCACGTACCGCCGGTAAGGGTGGGCCACAGCGCCACGTCGCCAGGCACGTAGGCCAGCCGGCGGTGCAGTCCACGGCATCGCGCCAGGAGTCGCCCCGAGCAGTCGGATGGAACCAGCGTCGGAGCGCAGCAGGCCGAGCAGGATCCGCAAAGTGGTGGTCTTGCCGGCCCCGTTGGGCCCCAGGAACCCGTGGACCTCGCCCTGGTCCACGCTCAGGTTGAGTTCGTTGAGCACTGCGGTCCGGTCGAAGTGCTTGACCGGGCCACCACGTCGATCACGGCTGCCGGGTTGTCCGAAGGAGCGTCGTCAGCGCCAAGCTAGTCCCATTCAAGACGTGACCTCGGTTGCTGGCGATGGGTGTCTCAGGTGTCAGAGGCAGCGACCGGCATCGTCCCTGTTACAAGATGTCGGTCAGCGGGATCGACGGGTCGGCCAGGGCCTCTGCGCTTACTGTGGCGTCGCCGCGGACAAGCGCCTTGATGCCGTCACCCTGGTCCCAGACATTGGCATTCATCCCGGCGAGAACGTGACCGTCCTTGAGCCAGAAAGCCAGGAACTCCCCGCCGGCCGGGTCACCGCGCAGCACGACCCTGTCCCAGTCAGCTGCGAAGCCGTTGTACTCCATGCCCAGGTCGTACTGGTCGGAGTAGAAGTAGGGAAGCTTGTCGTAGGCCGCCGCCCTACCGGCGGGGTCCAGCATGTTGCGTGCGGCGACCTGGCCCTGGTTGTGCGCGTTGGCCCAGTGCTCCAGTCGAATCCGCCTGTTGTACAGGGTGTTCCAGGTCGCGGCGACGTCGCCGGCGGCGAAGACATCGGGGTCGCTGGTGCGCAGGAACTGATCGACGACGATGCCGTTCTCCAGAGTCAGCCCGGCCTCTCGGGCCAGCTCGTCACGCGGCGAGGCGCCAACGCCGACGACGACGAGGTCGCCCTTGACGACCGGGCCGTCGGTGGTGCGGACGCCCTGCGCGGAACCGTTGCCGAGGATCGCCTCGATCTGGGTGGAAAGGTGCAGGGCAACTCCGTGCTCCTGGTGCAGGTCGCGGTAGACACCGCCGACCTCCGGCCCCAGAATCCGCTCGAGCGGGACGGCTCCGGGGGCGACGACCGCCACCTCGGCACCCAGCTGGCGTGCGGAGGCGGCAACCTCGGACCCGATCCACCCGGCGCCGACGACCACGACCCGACTCGCCGCCGTGATGGCGGCGCGCAGGGCATCGGAGTCGCCCATCTCGCGCAGGTACAGCACTCCGGCCAGGTCCGCGCCGGGCAGCGAGAGGCGGCGGGGGGTGGCGCCGGTGGACAGCAGCAGACGGCTGTACGGCACACGGTCGCCTCCGGCCAGGGTGACCTCGTGGGCGCCGGGGTCGAGCGACTCGGCCCGGGTGCCGGTCAGCAGCTCGATCTCGTTGTCGGCGTAGAAGCCCTCGTTGTGGACATAGAGCTTTCCGGCCGGCTTCTCGCCGCGCAGATACTCCTTGGACAGCATCGGGCGCTCGTAGGGGCGCTCGGCCTCCTCGCCGATCAGCACCACCCGGCCCTCGAAGCCCTCGACGCGAAGCGTCTCGGCGGCCTTGGCCCCGGCCAGGCTCGCGCCGACGATGACGAAGGTCTGGTCTGTCTGGTTCATGGCCATCAGAGGCCCCTGGTGAGGGTGAAGAACTCCTGGCGAGATCGCCCGTCCTCACGCAGCACCCCATGGACGGAGGAGGTGATGGTCCGGGAACCGGTGGCCTGCACCCCACGCAGCGACATGCACAGGTGCTCCGCCTCGATCACCACGCCGACTCCCTTGGGGGCCAGGTGCTCCTGCAGCCAGCTGGACACCTGCACGGTCAGCCGTTCCTGAACCTGCAGGTCACGGGAGAACAGCTCGACGACCCGGGCCAGCTTGGACAGACCGAGGATGCGCTCGCCGGGAAGGTAGCCGACGTGGGCGACGCCGGTGAAAGGCAGCATGTGGTGCTCGCACAGCGACTGCACCGGAATGTCCCTGGCCAGCACCAGCTCGTCGTAGTGCTCGTCGTTCGGGAACGTGGTCAGATCGAACTCGCGGGGCGTCAGCATCTCGGCGAAGGACGTGGCAACCCGGCGGGGAGTGTCAGTCAGGTGTGGTGAGGAGGGGTCGCGGCCCAGCGCGAGGAGCAGGTCACGTACGGCACGTTCGGCTGCCGGCAGGTCGACCTTCTCGTGTTCGTGGACGACCCGCAGGCGCCGGCTGTCGTCGTCCGCGCCGCCCCGTGCCGTGATCTTGCGCTCGAGCTTGGCTATGCTCATGCCTGATCCCTTCTAAAAACAATATTGATAGATATTAGAAGATAGGGTGGAACCTCGTCAACAGCAGCGGGGTCTGGTCGTCAGCGCAGTCCCTTCGACAGGAATCGATGTAAAGATGAAAGCCATGGTGCCAGGAATACATTCCGTGCCTCCTGGTGAATCGCCTCGCGAGCCCGCTGGCGAGGTCCCGGCGGGGATCTCGACAGTGGCGAGCCTGAATGAGGCGACCCGGCTGCGCATCTACGACCACGTGTGCGTCCGGGCAGAGCCGGTGAGCCGTGACGACGTGGCCGAGGCGCTCGGCATACCCCTGCGCACCGCTGCTTTCCACCTCGACCGCCTGGCGCAGGAGGGACTGGTCGTGGTCTCGTTCGGACGTCGCACCGGGCGCAGCGGGCCGGGTGCGGGCCGCCCGTCCAAGCTCTACCTGCGCTCCGCACGCGAGGTCTCGGTGACCCTGCCGCCACGTCGCTACGACCTCGCCGGGAGCCTTCTGGCGGGCGCCCTCGTCGAGGCTGAACGGTCCGGGCAGGCCCCGTGCGGCGTGCTCAGAAGGCGAGCCCGCGCCCTGGGCCAAGCCCTGGTCGGCGAGCAGCCGGATGAGGGTTCTACGAGCGCCCTGATGAGCCTGCTTGAGAGCCACGGCTACGAACCGCGGGTCGAAAGCCCGGACATCCTGCTGAACAACTGTCCGTTCCATGCCCTGGCCCAGGAGCACACCGACCTGATCTGCGGGATGAACCTGCATCTGCTCGAAGGAGTCCTGGACGGCTTCGGCATACCTGGCCTTCGCGCCTGCCTGGACCCGAAGCCGTCGCGCTGTTGCGTCCGGTTGCCTCTAGGTTAGGTGTATCAAAGAGACCACCGCCGGTATGCCGTGATCGCCCTGCCGGTCGCACGGACCAAGCCGACCGACCCCACCCTGAGCTACCGCCTCGGCGGCCGGCACGCCTGGCTGGTCTGGTCGGCCGCCATCTCCGTCTACATCCTGGCGGTCTTCCACCGCACCTCCCTGGGGGTGGCCGGCCTCATTGCGGCCGACCGTTTCGACATCAGCTCCACCCAGCTCGCGACCTTCACCATGGTGCAGCTGTTCGTGTACGCGGCCATGCAGGTCCCGGTTGGTGTGATGCTGGACCGGTTCGGCGCGAAGAAGCTGCTGGTCACCGGGGTAGTGCTGATGACCGGCGGACAGTTCGCCTTCGCGTTCGCCACCACGTTCGGCGCCGGCGTCGCTGCCCGGGTCTTCGTCGGCATGGGCGACGCGATGATCTTCATCTGCCTCGTGCAGCTGGTCGCCCTGTGGTTCCCTCCGGCCCGCACCGCCATGGTCACCCAGCTGACCGGTGTGATGGGCCAGCTCGGCGCGGTGGCCGCCACGGTGCCCCTGTCCGCGGCCCTGCACAGCAAGGGGTGGACCTGGTCGTTCGAGGTGGCGGCCGGCGTAGGTGTCGTCCTGGGCATCGTGCTGGTCGTCGTGGTCCGGGACTCCCCCTACAAGGACCACCACCGCGACGAGCTGAAGATGGCGGCGGTCGGCCGCGCGCTGAAGCTGGCCTGGTCCGAGCCTGGCACCCGCCTCGGGCTCTGGTCGCACTTCTCCGCGCAGTTCGGCGCCACCATCTTCGCCCTCCTGTGGGGGTTCCCCTTCCTGGTCTCAGGGCAGGGGCTCACCCCGGCGACGGCCAGCGGCCTGCTCATCGTGATGACCGTCACCGCCGTGGCGACCAGCCCGCTGATCGGGGCATTCGTCGCCCGCAGGCCGTACTCGCGCTCCACCCTGGTCCTGTGGATCGTCGGCTCGATCATGGTGGTCTGGGCGGTCGTGCTGCTCTGGCCCGGGCGGGCGCCCCTGTGGTTGCTGGTGGTCCTGGTGGTGGTGCTCGCGGTGGGCGGTCCGGGCTCGATGGTCGGCTTCGACCTGGCCCGGACCTTCAACCCGCCCACCCGGCTGGGCAGCGCCAACGGGATCGTCAACGTCGGCGGTTTCGTCGCCTCCCTGAGCACCGTCGCCCTGATCGGTATCGTGCTCGACCTGGTGGCACCCGGCGGTCCTTCGACCTACACGGTGAACTCGTTCCGGGTGGCCATGTCGGTGCAGTACGTCGTGTGGGTCATCGGCATCGTTCAGATCCTGCGCTTCCGGCGAAAGGCCCGGACCGCAGGCAGCTCCGAGAAGCCGCAGCCGTCTGCCGCAGAGCCACCGGTGGCTGCCGACGCTCATCGCCAGATCGACTGATCTCGTCGCCTGGAGGCGCATCAGCTCGCCTCAGCACCAGGGCCTCCGGCGAGACCTCAGTGCTTCGGGCCGCTCCAGCGTGCGGTGGTCATGCCGACCTTGGCGGCCCGTTCGATGGCCTCCTTGATGACTCTCTCGGCCTCGACGCGGCCACCCCAGTGGGCGCCTTCAACCGACTTGCCCGGCTCCAGGTCCTTGTAGGTCTCGAAGAAGTGCTGGATCTCGAGCCGGTCGAACGCGCTGACGTCCTCGAGGTCGGTGATGTGCGCGGCCCGTGGGTCGTGCGCGGGCACCATCAGGATCTTGTCGTCCCCGCCGGCCTCGTCGGTCATGTGGAACAGGCCGATCGCCCGGGCACCGACCAGGCATCCGGGGAAGGTCGGCTCGTCGAGCAGGACGAGCGCGTCCAACGGGTCGCCATCCTCGCCGAGGGTGTCCTCTACATAGCCGTAGTCGGCCGGGTACCGCGTGGAGGTGAACAGCAGCCGGTCGAGGCGGATGCGTCCGGTGGCGTGATCCACCTCGTACTTGTTGCGGTGTCCCTTGGGGATCTCGATGGTGATGTCGTACTCCACGGCGGTGCCCTTCGATTGCGAT
>JACMPC010000241.1 GCA_014377705.1 Dermatophilaceae bacterium | reverse complement strand
TCGGCAAGGAAACGCAGCCGGCGGTCCCGCGCCCCTGGTCGACGTGCAGGAAGATGGCTGACCCGCGGCCTGGTGTCCGCCGCTCGTTGTAGCCAATCACCTGGGCGTAGCGGTAGGCAGGCGCGACGCGCAGTGCCTCGGCATGCACCCACCGGCCGTTGACAGGGGTTCGCTGACGGGTGTTGTAGAGCGAAGACCGGGAGTCGTCCACCCAGACGTCGCGCGAGCCGGTCACCAGCCAGGACGACCTGAGCCCCGGGTTCGGGTAGACCCCGAAGCCACCACGCATCGGATAGGCGCCATAGGGGGTCTTGCCGTCGCCCTCGCGTTTGGCGCCAGGCCGCGCGACTCCGTAGCGACCGACGTGGCCGGCATACGGGCCCTTCTGCAGCACATAGCGGCGACCCGAGACCCGGGCACACAACCGGGTGACCTGCCCGGATCCGTAGCCGTCCACCCAGATCACCTGTGCAACATTGAAGGTCGGGTTGACGTTGCAGTACGCCGGCGCAGCGGATGCGTTGAGAACCGGCGCCGCGGGGACGTTGACAATCACCGCCGCCGGCATGAGCGCGAACACTATTGCCGGCACAAACAACATTCGTCTCATCCGGACACCATGACACGATGCTGACCCGCGAAGGCTCCCAAGCCCCATGGGCCGATCGGCCCGTATTCGCCCTCAGACCACCCTCGCTGCGAGAGACGCCTCCACCTTGCAGGCATTCGACGGCACACGTCCGCGAGACTCACGGGAACTCGCAGGGGCGGATGCGAGGATAACCCGGTGACCCACGACCACGATCACCCACCTGTCCATGACCACGGTCAACCTTCCCCCGCCGGGCCGGTCGCCGACGCCAGCGCCCGGATCGCCCGTCCGAACGACGCCGCCGCAGTCGGTATGGTCCAGGCGGCGGTATGGCGCGCTGCCTACGGCAACATCCTGCCGCAGGCGATCGTCGACCAGTTCGACCCAGCCAGCTTCGCGCGCGTCTGGCACGACTCGCTGAAGACTCCCCCGAGCCCTCGGCACCTGCTCCTGGTGGGCTGCGCCGGAGACCAGGTCGTGGGCTTCGTTGCCGTCGGTCCGAGCAGCGACCGCGATGCCACCGAGACCGCTGGCGAGGTGCTCGCCCTCGGCGTACACCCGGACGCTCGACGCCAGGGCCACGGTTCGCGCCTGCTCAACGCAGCGGTGGATACGTTGCGAGGCAAAGAATTCCAGTCGATGGTGCTCTGGCTTCTTGCTCAGGACGAGGAGACCCGAGCCTTCCTGACTGCGGCCGGCCTCAAACCCGACGGCGCCTACCGTGACAGGGTCACCGACGAGGCCGGGACCCTTGCCCGTGAAGTGAGACTGACCGCTGACCTCTCCCAGAGTTGACCACCGGAACAATGCCCTCGCCACAACTCGCTGAAGAGCGCCGCAAGGAGGTCCTGCGTCAGTGCCTCTCGGTCGGCGTGGCGACCGGTGCGTACGGCATCAGCTTCGGCGCCCTCTCCGTGGCGGCCGGCCTGGACCTCTGGCAGACGATGGCGCTCTCGGCACTGCTCTTCTCGGGGGCTTCGCAGTTCGCGGTCGTGGGCATCATCGCCTCCGGGGGATCAGGGGCCGCGGCAGTGGCGACCTCGAGTCTGCTCGGCCTGCGCAACGGCCTCTACGGGCTTCAGATCTCGCGCCTGCTGCGAGTGCGCGGCCTCGGCCGGGTGCCCGCCGCGCACCTGACTATCGACGAGTCGACCGCGGTCGCGATCGCCCAGCAAGAGCCGGCCGCACAGCGCCTCGGCTTCTGGGGCACCGGGCTGTCGGTGTTCGTGCTGTGGAATCTCAGCACCCTGCTCGGGGCCGTGGTGGGAAACGCCCTCGGAGACCCCAGGCGCTATGGCCTGGACGCCGCCGCGCCAGCCGCTTTTTGCGCGCTGTTGTGGCCACGGCTGAAGACCGGCGACACCCGGACGGTGGCCGCAGCCGCCGCTGTCATCGCCCTGACCGTGGCCCCTCATGCCCCGGCCGGTATCCCCGTTCTGGTCGCCGCCCTTGCTGCCATCGTGGCAGGCGCGATTCCCGCACGCGGCCCGCGCGATGGCATGGACCTCAACGACACGGGCACCTCCTCGGGCGAGCAGGCGCCGTCATGACACTCTGGACCACTGTCCTGCTCGCCAGCGGACTGGCGTTCGCGCTCAAGCTTCTCGGGTATGTCGTGCCACACCAGGTGCTGGACGGCGTGGTCGTGTCGCGAGTGACCGCCATGTTGCCGGTGGCACTGTTGTCGGCGCTGGTAGCGGTGCAGACGTTCACTGCGCCCGGCGGCGGGCTGACGGTGGACGCACGCGCGGCTGGCCTCGCGGTCGCGGTCACGGCACTGCTGCTGCGGGCCCCGTTCCTGGTCGTCGTGATCCTGGCGGCCGGCACAGCAGCCACCCTCAGAGCTCTCGGATGGGGCTGACCCCGGCTGATTGGACGCACATTCCCGAGGTTTGCGGCCTGATCAGGCACACGCTCCCGAGGTTTGCGGCCTGATCAGGCGCATAGTCCCTAGTTTTGCGGGTTGATCGGGCGCACGGTCCCTAGGTTTGCGGGTCAGGTTAGGCCTAGGTAGGTCTCTAGGCCCAGAGTGAGGCCGGGGTGGTCGGCTACGGCGCGCACGGCTGCCATGACGCCGGGCATGAAGCTGACCCGGTCGAACGAGTCGTGCCGGATCGTCAGCAGCTCACCGGCGGCGCCCAGCATGACCTCCTGGTGCGCCACGAGACCGCGCAGGCGCAACGCGTGCACCGGTATGCCGTCCACGCGGGCACCACGCGCGCCACCGGGATCCGAGGTGGTCGCGTCCGGAACCTCTCCCAGCCCGGCCTCCCTGCGGGCCCGGGCGATCAGTGAGGCTGTTCGCGCCGCAGTGCCCGACGGCGCGTCGACCTTGTCGGGGTGGTGGAGCTCGACGATCTCAACCGACTCGTAGAACCGTGCCGCCTGCTGGGCAAAAGACATCATCAGGATCGCGCCGATCGCGAAGTTCGGCGCGATCAGCACCCCGACCCCGGGCCGGTTCGCCAGCTGCGAGCTCACCGCGTCCAGCGCGTCCTGGGTCCAGCCGGTGGTGCCGACCACCACGTGGACGCCCTGGTCGATGCAGTGAGCGACGTTGGCACCCGCCGAGCCCGGCACCGAGAACTCGACCACGACGTCGGCGCCGCCGAGGTCGCCGAGGTCGTCACCCAGGTCGTAGCGGCCCACCAGCTCGGTGTCCGGCGCGGCTTCCACCGTGCGGCAGACCGTCGACCCCATCCGTCCGGCCGCGCCGATGACGGAGACCTTGATACCTGAGACCTGGCCGACCTTGCTCGCTTCGCTCACCAGCACAGCCTAGTGAGCCGCAGCGAGGGACCGTTCGAAGATGCCGTTCGTGGCGACGATCGTCTGGTTGCCCCAAGGACCGGAGCGCCGTCCAACCCATCCATGCAGCAACGGTTCGAACCCGCCTAGCAGCCTGGGCCGAGGCCGTCCGTCCGGAGCGCGACGACCGGCGAGCCCTGCCCGGTCACAGGAACATCGGCCGCGGCCGCTGTGAGCCCGACAGCGCGGGGCCGCCACCCTGCTGGCGTCACGGCCCCGCGCGACGGCTGATGCAGATGGTGGAACCATGACCGTGACCCTAGCCAAGGACCCGCCGGCAACGACCGAGGCCCGCTGCACCCTCTCGGGTGCACCGGGCCTCGGTGTCGTTCAGGTCAAACTCAGCCGTTCAGCCGTTCAGCCGTTCAGCCGTTCAGCCGTTCAGCCGTTCAGCCAGAATGGTCAGACTCAGACGTCAACCGGCTCGGAGCCAGCCTTGACCTCGTCGCCGGAGGGGGCGTCGGCAGGGGTCTCCTCGGCGAGGACCGCACCGAGGGAGAGCTTGCCGCGCGGGTCGATCTCTTTGAGCTCGACCTGGATCTTCTGGCCGATCTTCAGGACGTCGTCCACCGAGTCGATCCGCTTGCCGCCGACGAGCTTGCGCACCTCGGAGATGTGCAGCAGACCGTCCTTGCCCGGGAGCAGGGAGACGAAGGCGCCGAAGGTCGTGGTCTTGACCACGGTGCCCATGAAGCGC
>JACMPC010000028.1 GCA_014377705.1 Dermatophilaceae bacterium | reverse complement strand
GGCCGCCACATAGGCCGCTACGTCAGCGTGGTACTCCTGCTGGGCGCTCTGTCTGGCGCGCGCGGGCTTCTTCTTCTCGGCGGACCTGGAGGTCGTCATGGCCACCATCCTGTCATGCTAGAATTTTGATATCGAAATATTTGATATGCAAGTCTACGAAATTGAAGACTACAAGAGGCAAAACGAGTGGAGGATCCGATGAAGCGCGCGCGGTTGCTGGTGTTGGCGTCGGCGGTGAGCATGCTGGGCTGGGGTGCCATCCTGCCCTACCAGTACGCCTATGCGGCGAACACTCGTGGCTGGGGCGGCCTTGTCGCCGCCGCCGCGTCGAGCCTGTTCTCGATCGGCGCCCTGGTCGCGGCGCCGCTCGGTGGCCGGCTGGCCGACCGGTTCAACCCTGCGAGGGTCATCGTCATGGCACAGACCGTCGCCGCGCTTGCCAGCGCGTTCCTCATCGTCGCCGGGGCTCCCGTGCAGTTCCTCGCCGGCATGTTCTTCCTCGGTGTGGGCGTCAGCGCGGCCATTCCGGTGCAGACCGTCCTGGTGCTGCGCTGGATCGACTCCGCCGACCGCCGCCGGGTCTTCGCGCTGCTGTTCACCGGCTCCGCCATCGGCATGGCGATCGGAGCGTTCACGGCGGGATACCTCGTCGACCTCAAGAGGACTGACGGCATGTGGCCGGCGTTCGCGACCGCGGCAGTCGGCTTCCTCATCTCTGCCGCGCTGATCGGCACCGCGGGCCGCGGCGCGCCGGTGGACGAGGTCCCGGCGCCCGAGGACGCCCCTGCTGGTTCGGCCGGCGAAGCCATCAGGATCATCATGAAGACCCCGGCCCTGCGCTGGACCGCCCTTATCACCGTCACGCTGGCGCTCGGCTTCTACGCCCAGTTCGAGTCCGGTCTGCCGGCGTACGCGATCACGGTGCTCGGGGTCTCCGAGCGCACCATCGGGACGGCGTCGGCAGTCAACTGCCTGGTCATCGTCGCTCTGCAGATGGCAGTGATGAGGTGGACCGCCAGGCGCTCGTCCCCGTCGCTGCTTGTGGTGGTCGGCTCGATCTGGGTGTTCTCGTGGTTGCTGCTGGCCGCGGCGTCGTTCATCCCGGCACTGGCCGCAACGATGTTCGTCATGGTCTACGGGGTCTTTGCCGTCGGCGAGACGATGTACGCGCCGGTGCTCAACCCGCTGACCGCCAGCCTCGCGCCCTCCGGGATGGTCGGCACCACGCTGGGCATCTTCGCCGCGCTCCAGACCGGGGTGTCTGCAGCGGGCCCGATGCTCGCCGGGGTCGCTCTCAGCGGCGGGCACGGCATGCTGTTCGTCGGTGTCCACGTGGTCATCAGCCTCATGGCCGTCATCGCCGCGCTCCGGCTCCGTTCCATCCTGTCCGGCTCGAAGGCGAGCCTGCGGGGCGGCGTACCAACGACGGTGCGCGACTCGGACGTCGAGGATGAGCTGGGCGGGCGGCGACTGACGCAGGCGGCCTAGCCCGCCCGACGAACGCGGGTTCGGCACCCCGCGGGAGAGCAGCGTGGCTCGGTCGCGCCTCTCCCGCGCGGGTGGCCGTATCCTCAACGCATGGCCCGGTATTTTGACGTTCACCCCGTGGACCCGCAACCCCGCAGCATCGCGCAGGTCGTGGCCCTCCTACGGGACGACGCGCTCATCGCCTATCCCACGGACTCCTGTTACGCGCTGGGTTGTCAGCTGGACAACCTGACCGGCGCGGACCGTATCCGGCGGCTCCGGAACCTGGACGACAGGCACCATTTCACTCTCGTCTGCGCGGACTTCGCCCAGCTCGGTCAGCTGGTTCACCTGGACAACAAGGCGTTCCGCGCCATCAAGGCGGCGACGCCCGGGCCGTACACGTTCATCCTCCCGGCGACCAGGGAGGTGCCCCGGCGGCTGGCCCATCCAAAGAAGCGGACCGTCGGTGTGCGCATCCCGGACCACTCGTTCGTGCGGGCACTGCTGCGACAGCTCGGTGAGCCGCTGGTGTCCAGCACCCTGATGCTCCCCGAAGCAGAAGAGCCGATGACCGACGGCTGGCAGATCAAGGAAGACCTCGATCATGAGATCGACGCCGTGGTCGATGCCGGCGAGTGTGGCAAGGAGCTGACCACTGTCGTGGACTGGTCCGAGGGGTATCCAGATGTCGTGCGGGTCGGGATGGGGAACCCGGCGCTCTTCACCTAGGCGCCGGTCGCCCGCCTTCCACGTCCTGCCGCAGCCCTGGTTGCACTGGTGTCGCGGTCGCCATACAACAGGCGCGGCCGCAACGTCGAGCTCAGGAAGGCAGCGCCGCAACCACCTGCTCAGCCACCTCCAGCGCGTCAAGGCGCACTACCCAGCAGGTGATGCCCCAGCGCTCGCGCGCATCGACCACCTGCTCGACGATCTGGGTGATGGTGCCGATCAGCACGTACGGCACGGCCAGCAGGTCACCCCCGGTCAGCCCGGTGTCCTGCGCGAGTGGGCGGGCGGCCGACTCGCGGTCGTCGGTGAGCTCTACGTGCTGGACGAGCACCTCCAGGTCAGGGATCGACACGCCAGCGCCGGCGGCACCCTCGTGGACCAGGGCGACGTGCCCGTCTAGCTGTTCGGCGGACCACGACACCGTGTGCGCATGACCGTCCGGCAGGGTGCGGCCCAGGCCGCTCAGACCAACGGCGTCGGCGTGCGCCCCGCCCCGGCGCAGCAGTGCCGGGTTGCCACCGCCGACCAGCACCGGCACCGGCGCCTGCACCGGGCGGGGGCCGCTGAGCCGAACGTCGGCGAGACCGTCCGCGGTGCCGGCCGGCACGGTGCACCCAGCCAGCAGCTCACGGACCACCGTGGTGGCGGTTATCAGGCCCCGGACTCGTTCGGCCGGTGGTGGTTGGGTCCGCCTTGTCATCGCCCACTCCGCCAGAGTGTGGCCTGCGCCGATACCGAGCTCTGCCCGGCCGTTGGAGACGACGTCCAGGATGGCCACCTCGCTGGCGAGCAGCAGAGGGTCACGCACACCGGCGTTGACGACGTAGCTGCCCAGGCGCAGGGTCGAGGTCGCAGTGGCCGCCGAGGCGAGCGAGACAAAGGGGGAGGGGCCGGTGCCGGGATGGTCGGAGACCAACAGCGCCCGGAATCCCGTCGACTCGCAGCGGCGGGCCAGCTCGGCCCAGGACGCCTGGTCTGCCGGGGACGCCTGTACGGAGAGTTCGATCCGAGGCATGCTCACCCAGGGAGCACTGCGGTCGTGGGGGATTCTGCGGTCCTCTTGATTCTCGCGAGGGTTGCGGGTCGAGTCTGACTGCTTGCAGTGAGCAACCGGGCAGTAGCTCAGGTCAGGACTGCGGCCTGAACTCGTCCTGCCCAAAGCACCGAAACCGAGCCGGGCCAGACGAATACGCCGCCCGGGTCTGACGTTGGCCATGGCTTCGCCCGGTGAACAGGGTCAATACCCGCAGGTGGGCAGCATCGAACAGCCGGAGGGCGAGATCAGGATGCCTTACTCGGACTCGGTCCAGGGCCGGTCTGGTTTGCGGTGGGCGCGCTGACGGCGGGGCCCTGCTCGAGGTAGGTGGCACGCCAGCCGGCGCCTCCGGGCTTCGAGCTGCCGATGTACTCCTCGAGCAGCCGCCCGGCCGTGGGGTCCAGGACGTAACCGTGCTCTCCACGTTCGATGGCCACGCCCGGTCGTCCGGTGCCGTCCTTGACCGCACCGACCAGGCTCACCCCAGGCACGCGCGCCACGACTTCCCACAGCGCCTTGCGCAGTGTCGGGGGCGCCGGGCTCTCGCGCAGCAGGTCACCGACGAGGGCGAACAGCTCGGTGTCGCTGTCCCGTAGGCCGTCGAGTCTGGTGGCCCTCAGGCGGCTGTCCAGCGCACCCGACTCGGTCGGCAGCGCGTAGAGCTCATCCCACCCCAGACCAGCGAAGCGTCCTTCCCGCAGGGGTATGACCGCACTGCTGAGACGGGTGTCCAAGAGGCGACCAGCGCTGTGATGTCCCGCCCAGACCTCGCGGCGCACCAGTGGGCCGGAGCCGTGGCGGTACAAGGTGACCGATTGCCAGTAGGACGCCTCAGGCCAGCCGCCTGGCTGGTCGCCCGCCGCTGCGCCGGCCTGCCGCAGCACGTCGGAGATGCTCAGGCTCGCGGTGTGCCGGCTCTTGCCCGGGCTGATCACGGGGTGGGCCGTGTTCGGGCCGAGGGTGGGGGTTGCCGCGGGCAGCTTGCCTTCCAGGTCGACCGTCGCGCCGATGACCAGGACCAAGGACACCACGGTGACGAGGATGGCGAGGAGGGTCAGCCCTCGTGTTCTCGCGTGATGGACTGAGTGCAACAGCGGACGCTGACCGGCATCCGAAGACTTCCTGTCTGTCAAGAACCTCTCCTAGGTCGTTCCGGCGCACGGGCTTGGCGTTCCGGTTCACAAGGTTTGCGCAGCAAATCTGACCGCGTCTGCCGGGCCGGTAGCCCACCGCATGGTAGATACCGTTCGAGGTGGGGTTGGCCAGGTCGGTGAACAGCCAGCAGGTGCGGCCCGGATGGGCCAGCTCGCGTGCGGTGAGCGCGGCGACGCAGGAGCTCGCGTAGCCCTGGCTGCGGATCTTCGGTGGGGTGTAGACGTACTGGATCCGGCTGACTCCGCCTTCTGCGACGGTGACCGCGGCCATCGAGACCGGGGCGCCCTCCACCTCCCAGACGAACAGGAGGCCGGCATTCATCCGGGGTCTGATCTGCTCCCCTGAAGGGCTATTCACACCGGCCTCGGCGACGAACTGCGCCGCGAACTCCAGCGGCGCGTTGCGCGGTCCCGCCACGTCGGGCAGCCCGGGGTGCATCAGCCAGAGGGTGCGGTCAAGGACGTGGATCGCCGGTGCCGGGCCGGTGGACAGGTATGCCCCGTGCGGCGGCGTGTGTTGTGCCGCAGCGACTACCTCGCCGTTGTCCTTTGCCCAGAGCCAGAGCCAGAGCCAGAGATCCGGAACGGCATCGGCGACCGTTTCACCGAGGTGGGCGGTAGCCACGCCGAGCAACACACTGTGTTCGACCGGTCGCAGTCGGAGGAACGCGCCGACGCGGTTCAGGAACTTCCGAGAATCGTTGGTGTACCGAGGAATCAACCCGCTTGGCGTGTTCCCGGTTCTCATGGTTGCCATAGTGTCAGGGGAACCGAGGGTGGCCTTACCACTTTGCAAGAATGGGCGCATGGACGAGGAGATGAGTCGCCTGGACGAAGGGGTGACGGCGTCAACGGTTGACCTGGACGTCGCCGTCCTCCAGGTCACCGAGAGTGACTGGCGTGCACAGCCCGGCGGCTCCACGAACGTCGGGGCTTTCGCTTCACTGTCGGCCGGAAGCCGCTGCCAGGCAACCCGGCGCTGTGCATCGACGAGATGGCGCTCGACCTGCCGTCCCCATGAGCCAGGTGTCCTCGGCCTCCGCCGTCGCTTCTCAGCTCAGCGGCCCAGACGCTGGTAGGTCTGCTCGGTGCGCTCCCTGGCCGGGGCCCACCAGGCCTCATGGTCGCGGTACCACTGGATCGTCTGGGTCAGCCCGGCCCGGATGTCCTGGTACTGCGGCAGCCATCCCGTTTCGGCCCGCAGCTTGCCCGAGTCGATCGCGTAGCGCAGGTCATGGCCGGGACGGTCCGGCACGAGGTCGAACCAGTCGGCCGGCTTGCCCATCAGCTCCAGCAGCAGGGCCACGATCTGCCGGTTGTCCATCTCACCGTCGGCGCCGATCAGGTAGGTCTCGCCGAGCCGGCCCTTCTCCAGGATGGTCACGACGGCGTCGTTGTGGTCGTCGACGTGGATCCAGTCGCGCACGTTGGCGCCGGCGCCATACAGCTTGGGCTTGACGCCGTCCAGGATGCCGGTGATCTGGCGGGGAATGAACTTCTCCACGTGCTGGTAGGGGCCGTAGTTGTTGGAGCAGTTGGACAGGGTGGCCTGCAGGCCGAACGAGCGGATCCAGGCGCGCACCAGCAGGTCGGCGCTGGCCTTGCTGGCGGAGTACGGGCTCGAGGGGTTGAGCGGGGTCTGCTCGGTGAAACGCGACGGGTCGTCGAGCTCAAGGTCGCCGTAGACCTCGTCGGTCGATATGTGGTGCAGTCGCACGTGGTGCCTGCGGGCCGCCTCGAGCAGGCGGTAGGTGCCGATGATGTTCGACTCCATGAAGGGCCACGGATCATCCAGGGAGTTGTCGTTGTGCGACTCGGCCGCGAAGTGGACGATGGCGTCGGCGCCCGCGACCAGGCGGTCCACCAGCGCCTCGTCGGCGATGTTGCCGTGCACGAACTCGATCTGGTCCGCCACCGGCGCAAGGTTCTCCAGCGAACCCGCATAGGTCAGGGCGTCGAGCACGGTGAGCTCCCAGTCAGGGCGGGTGACCCTGGTGCGCTGGACGAAGTTGGCGCCGATGAATCCGGCGCCACCGGTAACAAGCACCTTCATGAACGGGTCTCCTCGAGTCGTGTCCTCATCTTGTACATTATGAGTTCGCGGAGACGATGTCGCGCCCTGTCATAGGGGGTTTGACAGGTGGCCGGCCTGGTCGTCCCGAGGATTAGGGGCCGGACCTGCGCCGCTGGTAGCCTTGAGCCTGCCGTGCAACCGGCCGCGGACACAGAGAGCCTGGGTGAACCTGCCCCAAGGCACCGCGCAACGAACATACCGAGGAGATACCGCGTGCCCCTGGACCTTGCTGTCAAGAAAGAGATCATGACCGAGTACGCCACCCACGAGGGTGATACCGGCTCCCCCGAGGTTCAGATCGCGGTGCTCACCCGGCGCATCCTTGACCTCACCCAGCATTCGCGTGAGCACAAGCACGACCACCACAGCCGCCGCGGCCTGTTGCTGCTGGTCGGCCGCCGCAAGCGCATGCTGCGCTACCTCGAGGCCACCGACGTCACGCGCTACCGCGCGCTGATCAAACGCCTCGGTCTGCGCCGATAGTCGTTCCCTTCGATGGAGCGGCCACCTCCACGACATGTGAGGCGGCCGCTCCATTCGTCTGAGAGCGGGGCACCGAGCAATACCGCCCGAGAGGCGCCGCCGACGGCAGCGCCCATCCGTAAGAAAAGGCTCATCCCCAATAAGACGTGCACAACGACGATGCACGGCTGTCTAGAGAGAAAAGGAGGATCCCATGGAGGGTCCAGAGATTCAGTTCGCCGAAGCCACCATCGACAACGGCTCGTTCGGCACCCGTACCGTCCGGTTTGAGACCGGACGCCTGGCCAAGCAGGCCGGTGGCGCAGTTGTCGCCTACCTCGACGAAGACACGATGCTGCTGTCGACCACCACGGCCGGCAAGTACCCCAAGGACCACTTCGACTTCTTCCCGCTGACGGTGGATGTCGAAGAGCGCATGTATGCCGCCGGCAAGATCCCCGGCTCGTTCTTCCGTCGTGAGGGCCGCCCCTCCACCGACGCCATCCTCACCTGCCG
>JACMPC010000240.1 GCA_014377705.1 Dermatophilaceae bacterium | reverse complement strand
CTTCTTGTTGATCATGTCGAAGCCCCAGAAGGTGAAGAACAGGTGGACCTCGATGCCCTCGCCCAGAGCGGCGTTGGCCAGGATCAGCCCCGGGTAGGCCATGTCCAGGCTCCCCTTGGAGCAGATGATGGCCAGCTTGCGGCCCGGGCCGGCCTCGGAGTTAAAGCTGGGGACGATCGCCGGGGCGGGGTCTGTGGTGGTCATGTCAGTGTCATCTACTTTCGTTGGTGAGACGCAGCGGTGGTCGGTGGGCGGTGGGTCAGACGCAGCCGACCGGCTTGGGCAGCCCAGCGACGTACGCCATCTTCTTGGCAGGCTTCTGCGGGAACAGCACGAACAGCTGCTTGATCGGTATGCCGCCGACGGTGGACACCCGGCGCAGGGTGGGCGTCTCGCCCACCTCGGCGAAGTCCTTGCGCAGGAACCGGATCGCGTTCCAGTGCTCGTCGGTCAGGGTGATGCCGATCTGGGCGCCGAGAGCGGTCGCGAGTGCCTCGTCCCACTCGGAGGGTTCGGTGAGGAACCCCTCCTCGTTGACGTGGATCTCCTGGCCGTTGAGCGTGGTCACGGGCATTGTGCTCTCTCCTTCTATCTGACGGTCGTGGGGGTGCTGGGCGTGTTGGTGGTCTTGCCCACCATGGACATGTGCGTCGGCACCGGCATCGAACGGCCCGGCAGCAGCACGTTCCAGTAGATCCAGCGGAACGCGAGCTTGCCGAGGTGGTTGGCCCGGGTCTCCTTCAGCAGGCTCATCGGGCCCACCACCGGAAGCGGGTACGTGCCCCCCAGCGGCTCGGTGTCGTAGTTGAAGTCGATCAGCAGGCCCTTGCCGTCCCCGGCCTCGATGAAGCAGTTGGCGTGGCCGTCGAAGCAACCGGTCATCGGCTTGCCGGCGATGAGCTCCAGGAAGTTGGCGGTGAAGATCTCGACGGCGAAGTGTGCGACGGATCCGGCTTTGGAGGCCGGGATGTCGGAGGCGTCGCCGATGGCGAAGATGTTCGGGTGAGCCTTGGACTGCAGCGTCGCCTTGTCCACGGGCACGAAGTTGAGCTCGTCACCCAGACCGGACCGGGCGACGAAGTCGGCGCCCATGTTGAGCGGAACGGTGACCAGGAGGTCGAAGGGCACCTCGCGCTCGTCATATGAGACAAGGGCCTTCTTCTCGACGTCGATTCGCTCGACCATGTAGTCGGTCTCCAGCGCGATCTTGCGCTCCGTGAGCATGTAGCCCAGGGTCTGCGAGCAGGTCGGCTTCGTGAAGGCACCCGGCAGCGGTGTCACGTAGACGATCTCCACCCGGTCCCGCACCCCGCGTTGGCGCAGCCACGCCTCGGCCAGGAAGGTGAACTCCAGCGGCGCGACCGGGCACTTGATCGGCATGTCGGTGATGTGGACCACCAGCCGGCCATGGTCGAACGCCTTCAGTGCCGTGGCAAGAGCCTTGGCGCCCTCGAAGGTGTAGAAGTCGAAGATGCTGCGGCGCCACTGCGACCCGAGCATTCCGGGGGTCTGGTCGGGCCGGGGAGTGGTGCCTGAGGCTATGACCAGGTAGTCGTAGCCGAAGGTCCGCCCGTCTTTGAGCGCCACAGTGTTGGCCGCGGCGTCCACCCGGTCGACGTCGCCGATCACGAAGTCCACCCCGTCGGGCAGGGTGGTGTGCCGGGAGCGGGTGATCTGCCTGGGGGAGTAGGTGCCGAACGGCAGGAACAGGTAGCCCGGCTGGTAGTGGTGGACGTCGTCCTGGTCCACGACCGTGATGTCCCATTCGGCCTCGTCCAGACTGCGCCGCAACCTGTTGACGATCATCGTGCCGGCCGTTCCGGCACCCAGCACCAGCAGCTTCTTCACGGACTGCTCCTCAGCTCGTCGTGGTGGCTCTTACAGGCATCCACAACGCTAGGAGGCATCCATATCCCGACCTAGGGCCAAAGGTCCTTGTACCCCAACGGGTATGTCGCACGGGGATTTCTCGCCCCCGGCGCAGGTCAGATGTCCGGGTGGACTGCCTGGAGGGTGAGCCATCCGCCTGAGAGGCTTCTGGCGTCGTGCCCTTCGCTGAGCAGCACCCGGGTGGCGAGGTAGGAGCGCGGTCCCCGGGCGCAGTACACGCTGATCGCGCGCCCGCCGGCCACTTCCCGGACCTCGCTCAGGCGCGCCCGCAGCTCGAGGTGAGGGATGTTGAGGGCGCCGGCCAGGTGGCCCTGGGCGAACTCGGCCGCCGACCGGACGTCCAGGATGAGGGTGTCTGCCATGGCCCGGTCGAGGTCCTGGGCCTGCCACTGGGGCATGGTGTTGTCCAGGGCATTCTGGGCGACGAATCCGAGCATGTTGACCGGGTCCTTGGCGGAGCCGTATGGCGGGGAGTAGGCGAGCTCGAGCTCCGCCAGGTCGTCGGCAGTCATCTCGGCCCGGATGGCGGTGGCCAGGATGTCGATGCGCTTGTCCACTCCGGCGCGACCGACTCCCTGGGCTCCCAGGAGGGTGCCGTCCGGGGCGAAGCTCGCGACCAGGTGCATCTCCTCGGAGCCGGGGTAGTAGCCGGCGTGGTCGCCGGGGTGGATGTGCATCACCTCGTGGGCGATGGCGGCCCGGCGCAACGTGGCCTGGTTGGCGCCGGTGGTCGCGGCGGTCAGACCGAAGACCCGCACGATGGCGGTGCCCAGCACTGCCGCCTGGGGGGTGGTCCGGCGACCGCAGATCGAGTCGGCCGCCCTGCGCCCCTGCCGGTTGGCGGGGCCGGCCAGCGGCACCGGCATCCGTGCTCCGGTGATGGCCTGGGTGACCTCGACGGCATCGCCGACGGCCCAGATGTAGGGGTCGGAGGTGCGCTGGTCGACATCGACCCTGATGGCGCCGGTCGGGCCCAGGTCCAGGTCTGCCTCGGCGGCCAGGGCGCTGGCGGGTCGCACGCCGACGTTGACGATAACCAGGTCGGCGGCCAGCGTTGCGTCGTCGGACAGGGCCACCGTCACCGGGGTGATCGTACCGTCCTCAGTGGTCGCTGCGGTGATGGCTTGAGCGGAGACGCCCAGATGCAGGTCCACCCCGTGGGCGGCGAGCTCAGTGGCAAGCAGCGGTGCAAGCTCGACGTCCAGGGGCGGCAGGACGTGGTCGGCAAGCTCGACGAGGTGGACAGCCAGGCCGCGGGTGGTCAGGGCCTCGACGGCCTCTAGGCCGATGAACCCGGCGCCGATGACGACGGCACTGGGGGCTGGCCTGCTCTCGGTGCGGGCGGCCAGCAGCTCTTCGACGCGTTCCCGCAGTCCGTCGACGTCGGGCACGGTGCGCAGGGTGTGTACGGCCGGGTGGTCCAGGCCGGTGATGGGCGGACGCACCCCGACGGCGCCGGGGGACAGCAGCAGTGCGTCATACGGCAGGGCATAGGTGTGGTCCCCGGCTGCGATGGTGACCTTGCGGGAGTGCTTGTCAATGCTGGTGACCCGGTGGCCGGTGCGCACGTCCAGGTTCAAGGACGCCGCAAGGGTCGCAGGGGTGTGCAGGATGAGGTCCTCGCGGGCGGTGATCTCACCGGAGAGGTGGTAGGGCAGTCCGCAGTTGGCGAAGGAGACGTGGTCACCCTGTTCCAGGACGATGATCTCGGCCTGCTCGTCCAGGCGTCGGGCCCGGGCCGCGGCGCTCATCCCGCCGGCGACGCCTCCGACGATGACGATCCTGGTTGGTTCCTGGGCGGGCGCGAAGGTGGTGGTCATCAGCGGATCTCGCCGCCGGCGCGCTGCCATCCGGCGATCCCGCCGGACAGGCTTGCCGCGTCGTACCCGAGGCTGCGCAGCTGCTTGGCCGCGGTCCGTGAGCGCATCCCGCTGGCGCACATCACCACGACGGGGCGGCCCTTGGGCAGCCGCCGTGGGGCCTTGTCGATGTCACCCAGTGGGACGTGAATGGCTCCTGGCGCATGACCGGACCTCCACTCGCTGCTCTCCCGCACGTCCAGCAGGCTCGCGCCGCCACGGACCACTTCCAGTGCGCGCTCGCCCTTGATCTTTGACCCCAGGCTGCCATCGGTCGGCGAACCGCCGAACACCCCTCGCAACCGCTGAAACAAAGAAGTAGCCACAGCCGACTGGGGTGAGGGGGAGGATGAGCTGGTCGCGGTGGGTTCCATAGATGAAAGCATACCCAAGGGGGTATATAAATCAAACTGTAACGTCCGGACCCGGTCACCGGACCCGGACGTCGCGAGGATGGTCAGCCCGGTGAACAGCCGCCGAATGCCACGAGGTGGAGCTGGGACCCGGGCCAGCAGGTGCGTGTAGACCGCCAGCACGTCGGGTGCGCTTAAACCGGTCTTTGCCTTGTTCAGATCGGCGATGTCGGTCTTCTCGACCGTGCGTGCGGCCGCATACGCGGCGTCCACGCTCGCCGTGCGCTGGGCCACCAGCTTGTTGTACAGCTGCTGGGTGCTACCGTCGCGAAGGTGCCGACCGCCTTTCCTGTCATCGGATCGGT
>JACMPC010000239.1 GCA_014377705.1 Dermatophilaceae bacterium | reverse complement strand
TCCGGCAGCTCCCCGGGCCGGTCGAGCATCATCAGCAGCGTGCCGCGCGGGGTGTCCTCCAGCTCCAGCTCCGGCGAGCTCAGGCCCGGCGGCAGCGTCATACCGGGATAAAGGGCCAGGCCGCGCTGAACCCCCGCGTTGCCCATGACGATCGCGACGTATTCCGCTGCACCCCCCTCGACCCTGAGCTCAAGACCAAGTGGCACAGCGTCGCTCCAGCGTGACCAGGGCTCGGCCCGAAGGTAGGCGAGAGCCTGCCCGAGGAGCACCGACCAGTCCTCGGTCGAAGGCGGCTCGGTCGGCTGGGCCCGGCCTGACAAGTGCCCGACGAGGCTGTCGAAGATGTCCTCAGCCTCGCCCAGCGATCCTGCCTCGATCAGCTCGGGCGATCCGGCGGAAGCCCGTGCGAGAGCCTTTCGCACCTCCGGCCCGACCTCGACGAGGCTCACCACCCGGTCCGGCGGAGCCGGCGGGAGGTCATCGCCCTGATGGGTCAGCGCAGCGTCGAAAGCGCCCGCCAGCGCCTCGGGCGCGGTGCCCGAGATGGAGATTCCCAGCACCAGACCCGTCTCCGCGTGAAGCACCAGAGCAGCCATCATGCCGTCCACGCCGGCAACGTGCACCGCATCAGAGACGTCACGCAACAGGACCATCCAGGTCCGTTCGACTTCAGCCATGCGCCCAGTCTGCCTCAGGTCCGTCATGGGATGCCGCACCCAGCGCGCCAGTGTCCACCCAGCCGGCCGGAGGCAGAGAAGGCGATGATCGACTCGGGTGGAGACGCACGGCCCGGGGTACGCCTGCCAGTACGGCGTGCTGACCACCTGAATCGGGTGACCAGTCACCGCCGGCGGGATTCTGCACGCCGCCGGCAGTGACCTGTCTTCTGGTGAGATCCGCAGGATCTCGGGTCGGTCAGAGGATGAACGACCCGAACAGGAATCCCAGTACGACGGCAATGGCGATGTTGATCAGTCCCGGGACGATGAAGGGGTGGTTGAACACCGCCTTGCCGATCTGGGTGGTCCCGGTGTCGTCCATCTGTACCGCCGCCAGCAGCGTCGGGTACGTGGGGAGGATGAACAGCGCTGAGACCGCCGGGAAGGCCGCGACTGCCGCGAACGGCGCGACGCCGATCGCCAGGGCGGTCGGGATCAGGGCCTTCGTCGTGGCCGCCTGCGAGTAGAGCAGAGCAGAGGCGAAGACCAGGACGACCGCCAGCAACCACGGCTGGCTGCTGAGCAGGTCACCGGAGAAGCTCATGATCTCCTTCTCGTGGGCGTCCACGAACGTGGTGCCCATCCAGGCGACACCCAGAACGCAGATGGCCGCGCTCATGCCCGACTTGAAGGTCGACGCCTTGAGGATCTCGTCGGTCTTCGCCTTGCACGCGAACACGATGATCGCGGCCGTCGAGAACATGAAGGCGATGATGGCCTGGTCGCGGGTCATCACCGGATCAGTGATGAGGCCGACGTTCTTGCTGATGGCCGTGGCATAGGCCATGACGCTGAGCAGCCCGACCAGGAAGATCAGCACGGACAGCCTGGCCTTGGGGGCAACCAGTTGCGCCGGGTGCTCGTCGCGCTGCACCAGGCGCTCCTCGCGCGCCAGGGTGCCCACGGCGCCGCTGGGCGCAAACTCGGCCTTCACGCCGCCCGCAGGAGCGACGGCGCCGCTGGTCCCGGATGCCATGACAGCTTGCTGGCGCCCCTTGACCTTGACGGTGCCGGCAGCCAGTCGGCGCTGATACTCGGGGTGGGTGCTGAGCTCGGTGGTGCCCCGGACCTTGTCCACCGCCATCATGATCCCGGCCGTCGCCATGCAGGCGAGGAAGGTCGAGGGTATAGCGACCGCCAGCAGCTGCAGGTAGTCGATCCCCTTCTTCTCCAGCACGCCGGAGAAGAACACCACCGCTGCCGAGATCGGCGAGGCCGTGATGGCGATCTGCGAGGCAACGACGGCCACCGACAGCGGCCGTGACGGCCGGATGTTGTTCTCCTTGGCCACCTCGATGATGACCGGCATGGTCGAGAACGCCGTGTGACCGGTGCCCGCCATGAGGGTCATCAGGTAAGTGATGACCGGAGCCAGGAACGTGAGGTGCTTGGGGTTCTTGCGCAGGACCCGATCAGCCAGGTCGACGAGGTAGTCCATGCCGCCGGCTACCTGCATCGCGGCGATGGCCACGATGACGGACATGATGATCGACACGACGTCCAGCGGCATCTCGCCGGGTGTGACACCCATCAGAGCCAGCACGAGCACGCCGAGGCCACCAGCGAAGCCGATCGCGATCCCGCCCGCCCGGGCGCCGATGAAGATGGCCGCCAGGACGACGGCGAACTGGGCGGCGATCATGGCGTGACGCTCTGCGGCAAGACGCCGGAGCCCGCGTTGGCGGCAAAGACCCTGCCCCTGAACTCGGGCCGGATGAGGTTCTCCGGGGAGAAGATCTTGTCCAGCTCGGTCTCGTCGAGCAGCCCCATCTCCAGGACCACCTCGCGCACGTTCTTGCCGGACCGGGCGCACTCCTTGCCCACCAGGTCACCGGCGTGGTGGCCGATGATCGGGTTGAGGAAGGTCACGATGCCGATCGAGTTCATGACGTAACCCAGGCAGACCTCGGGGTTGGCAGTGATCCCGTCCACGCACCGGACCCGCAGGTTCTGACAGGCGTTGGTCAGCAGGCTGACCGACTCGAAAAGGGTCTGCGCGATGACCGGCTCCATGACGTTGAGCTGGAGCTGGCCGGCCTCGGCGGCCATCGAGACCGTCACGTCGTTGCCGATCACCTTGAAGCAGACCTGGTTGACGACCTCGGGAAGGACCGGGTTCACCTTGGCCGGCATGATCGACGAACCAGCCTGAAGCTCCGGCAGGTTGATCTCGTTCAGGCCCGTGCGCGGCCCCGAGGAGAGCAGCCGCAGGTCGTTGCAGACCTTGCCCAGCTTCACCGCTCCGCGCTTGATCGCGCCGTGCATGGACACGTAGGCACCCGCGTCCGACGTCGCCTCGATGAGGTTCTCGGCAAGCACCATCGGCAGGCCGCTGACCTCGGCGAGCTTCTCGACCGCGAGCTTGGCGTAGCCGTCCGGAGTATTCAGACCGGTACCGATGGCGGTCGCTCCCAGGTTGACCTCCAGGAGCAGCTCCGCGGCCCGGTCGAGCTGACGGATCTCCTCACGCATCAGGACCCCGTAGACCTTGAACTCCTGCCCGAGGGTCATCGGGATGGCGTCCTGGAGCTGGGTCCGGCCCATCTTCAGGACGTCCCTGAATTCCTCGGCCTTCGCATCGAAAGCGGCCTGGAGGTTCTCCACCTCAGCCTTCAGCCCCTGCACCACCGTGTAGAGGGCGATGCGGAAGCCGCTGGGGTAGGCGTCGTTGGTGGACTGGCTCTCGTTGACGTGGTCGTTGGGGTTGACCACGTCGTAGCGGCCCTTCTCCAGGCCCATCTGCTCCAGTGCCAGGTTCGCGATGACCTCGTTGGCGTTCATGTTGACAGAGGTTCCGGCGCCGCCCTGGAACACGTCGATCGGGAACTGGTCCATGCAGAGGCCACCGATGAGCATCTGGTCGCAGGCGGCGATGATGGCGTCCGCCACGTCAGCCGGAATGGTGTGCATCTCCTTGTTGGCCATGGCCGAGGCCTTCTTGACCATGACCATTCCACGCACCATCTCCGGCACGTCGCTGATCTTCGCCGAGCTGATCTTGAAGTTCTCCAGGGCACGCACGGTGTGCACGCCGTAGTAGGCATCCGCCGGTACTTCCCGGGCGCCCAGCAGGTCCTCTTCGATCCGAGTTTCGTTCACAGCTGCGTTCCTCCTTGATGGTTCATCCTCGATACGGTGGCCACGCTATGCAGGACGGTCCGTCAAGACGAATGCTGTTGCTCTGGGGGCAACCGGGACGAATCTTGTTGCTCTGGGAGCAACCTGCCACTGTCCGCGCGGAATCCCGGCGTAGGCGACCGGGGGCTGCTGCGCCTAGACCCCAGCGGGCCGTCGTCGGGATGAACGGCTAGGCTTGTCGCTGATCCACTGATCTGCAACGGGCCACGAGAACTGCATGTTGCTCTATCGGAAAGACGAGTGCACTGGACGATGGTGATGTCGACCGCCGAGAAGGTGGCTCAGCTGATGCTCGCCTTCGAGTGTGACAATGCGGCCGGCAGCGTTGAACGCTCCGTCAGTGAGCTGGCCTCCATCGTTGGCCGTGAGCGCAGTCAGGTCTGCCGGATGCTCAAGTCCCTGTGCCAGGCCCAGGTGCTCGAGCAGGATCCGGACTCCCATCGTTACCGCCTGGGCTGGCGGGTGCGAGTGCTGGCCGCGGGAGCTGGTGACCAGGTCCTGGTGCGCGCTGCACGCCCTATCCTGCAGGCCCTCGTCGCCCGAACCGGTGAGGTTGCGCTCCTGACGGTGCAGGAGGCGAACCGGGGCCTGACCGTGATGCGGGAAGAGTCGCAGAACTCGCTGCGGCGGGGCGGCTGGATCGGACAACGCTCGGCGATGCACTTCACGGCCACCGGGCGCGCCCTGATGTTCGATGCCGACGACGACCTCGTCAAGGCGCTCACCGCGGACCAGTTCGGTGCCGACTCCAGATCGACCCCGAACGCTCCGCGCAACGTCGAAGAGCTGTTGCAACGCCTGCGCATCGAGCGAAGGCAGGGTTATGCCGTTGCCTCCGAGGAGATCGAGGCGGGACTGACCTCGGTCAGCGTCCCGGTGCGCAACATGCACGGGCACCTCCTGGCAGTCCTCAACGTCTCTGGCCCGACGACTCGGATGAATGACCGGGTGGAGGCCATCGCCAAGCTGTTGATCGAGGCGAGCGGGGCGATCACGCACGCCCTCGGGCCACGGCATGCCCAGGATCGTGAAGGAGCTCACCGAGCGCGCCCGTCGTTCGACCGGGCGGCATCGCCAAGGCACGCAGTCGAGCAGCGCCACCAACAGACGCCAGTCCCGATGCCGTGATGGACCAGAGCTGACGCACCGGTCCTGGAAGAACGCCGACCGATCCCCGATCAGGGTCGGGGATCGGTCCCGTCCTCAGCCGGACGACTCCCCGAACACGGCATACAGCGGCACGAGGTAGCTCGCGAAGTCCGGACCGCCCAGTGACGCACCCGGCTGGGGTAGCTGGCGCAGCAGCAGGTCCGTCGGCAGCTCCGCCTGGACAGGCAGCGCCGGAACCGGCGCCCCGGTCCAGAAGTCGCCGTCAGCAAGAGCCAGGTCAGCCAGCGCCATCATGGCCCCCACCCGTGGACCTTCGGCCGTCAGCACCGCCGGCTCCTCCCCGCGGTGTGCCGTTTCGCCGCCACGCAGCTCGCGAAGCCGGTTCAGGAGTGCATCACGGCTGCGCCCGCGCCACAGCAGGATGGTGAACGGGTCGTCGTCGAACCGCTCCGCGAGGAGGTAGAACGTGGCCGCGAGGTGCTTGCAGGGGACCTCCCGGTCCGGACAGGAACAGCTGAGGTTCAGGTCGTTGGCCCGCTGCGGGAACAGCGGCGCGCCGGCTGCCCCGAAGACATCCTCGAGGTCGTGCGGCATCTCCCCTGCCAGCAGCCTGGCACTGTGGATCGCCTGCTCCGCAAGGGCGACCTCCACCTTGGCCCACACCATCTCGCTGAACGCGGGGAGGGCGATGGACACCTTGTACGGTGTCTTGCGGGACCCCTGCACCGACGCCCGGACCACCCCCGGAGCCACCTCCAAAGACAGCACCTGACCCCGCCGGGCGTAGTTCTTGCCGCGGGTCAGCCGGGACCCCAGCGCGAAGGACTCCAGCACCTCCAGGAAGCGCCGGGACCACCAGTGCTCCCCGATCGCACCCCGGGCACTGCGGGCCACGAGCCCACCCTCCACGGCACGAGGCTTGGAGGCCGGAGGGAAGCCGCCCGACCAGTTCGAGCGGCCACGATCTGGCGGTCGCAATCCGCCACCGATGCGACCCGGCGGGTTCATCGGTGATCGGGGGCGGAAACCCTGTCCTTCAGTGCAGGGAGGAAGCCTCGCCCAGTCGGGGCATCTCTGGTCTGCGATGTAGTCCTTGACGGTGGACGGGGGCGCGCCACTGCATGATCTGGCGGAGTATGACGGGGACCGGGACCGGTCGCGCATCGCAGCCCTGTTGACCCGGCCAACAGAATCCTGCCGCAGGCGCCTGGAGGAAAAGGCCAACGCTGGGCTTCAAAGCGCAGGCTGCACAGCTGACCGAAGCCAGGCGGGCGGAGCCTTGGCTTGCCGCTGGGTCGCAGACAGTCCAGCAGCAGGCCTTGCGGGATCTTGACGCGTTCGCGCTGATCCCCGACCCGATCCCCGCCCCCGGCGCCGGTGAGGTCGTTGGTGTGGATCGGGGTGTCACGGTCGCGGCGGCTCTGTCCACCGGTGATACGACCAGTCCTGCTGGGCTGAGCCCCAAGGAAGCCGCGCGGCTCCTGCGGCTGCAACGCAGACTCGCCCGCGACCGGCGCGGGTAGGAACGTCGTCCAGGCGGCTGGCCTCAACCGCAGCATCCTGAAGTCCGCTTGGGGTCTGCTCGTGACCCGGTTGGAGCAGAAGGTTCCCACGCGGGTCGAGAAGGTCAAGCTGCGTACACGTCGCAGACCTGCAACTCCTGCAGGCATGTTGCATCCGAGAGGCGCAAGAACCAGGTGATCTTCGTGTGCGTGGCTTGCGGTCACAGGGCGAACGCCGACGTGAACGCGGCAAGAAACATCGCGGCAGGACATGCCGTGACAGCACGTGGAGACCTGAGAGTCTTGGCTCGGTCTGTGAAAGGTGAACCTCAACATGCACGGCCTCCCAAGGTCGCATAGCAGTTGGAATCCTGGTCATTCATGGCCGGGAGGATGTCAATCCACCACCGACCCGGCATCGAGAGTGAACAGCTCACGCAGGGCTGAGGTAGAGAGCTCGGTGAGCCAGCCCTCGCCGGTGCCCACGACACTGGCCGCCAGGCCCCGCTTGTCCTTGAGCATCAGGGCGATCTTCTCCTCCAACGTCCCCGCGCACACCAGCTTGCGCACCTGGACCGAGCGGGTCTGCCCGATCCGGAAGGCGCGGTCGGTGGCCTGGTCCTCCACCGCAGGGTTCCACCAGCGATCGACGTGGATGACGTGGTTGGCCGCGGTCAGGGTGAGCCCGGTGCCACCTGCCTTCAGCGACAGCACGAACAGGGAGGGCCCGGCCCCGGCAGGGTCCTGGAACCGGGCAACGAGGTCGTCGCGCTGACCCTTGCCCAGCCCCCCGTGCAGGTAGGCGACCTCGCGGCCGAACCGGGCACCGAGGTGAGTGCGCAGCAGGTCGCCGAACTCGGCATACTGCGTGAACAGCAGCGCCTTCTCCCCCGAGGCGAACACCTCCTCGAGGGTCTCCTCCACCCGTGCCAGCTTGCCCGAGCGTCCGGCGACTCTGCTGCCGTCCTTCAGGAACTGGGCCGGGTGGTTGCAGACCTGTTTGAGCTTGGTCATCGTTGAAAGGACCAGTCCGCGGCGCTCGATGCCGTCGGTGCTCTCGATGCGGTCCATCATGTCCGCGACGACCGCCTCGTAGAGCGAGGCCTGCTCACGGGTCAGCGAGCACACCACCTCCATCTCGATCTTGGCCGGCAGATCGGTGATGATCGAGGTGTCGGTCTTCAGCCGGCGCAGCACGAACGGCTGGGTCAGGGATCTGAGCCGGGTCGCCGCCTCGGCATCCCCGTGGCGTTCGATGGGAGTGGCGAAGCGCTCCTTGAAGGACTTGGGCGCACCGAGCAGTCCGGGGTTGGCGAACACCATCAGCGACCAGAGGTCGCCCAGCCGGTTCTCCACCGGGGTCCCGGTCACCGCGAACCGGCGGGCCGACGGCAACGACCGCACAGCGACCGCCGCCCGGGACGCCGCGTTCTTCACCGCCTGGGCCTCGTCCAGGACGACCCGGCGCCAGCTCATCCCACGCAACGACTCGAGGTCTCGAATCACCAGCCCGTAGGTCGTCACGACCAGATCGGACTCGGCCACCACAGCGTAAAAAGCCTTGCCCCTGGGGCGTTCTGCACCATGGTGGACGTGCACCCGCAGCCCGGGAGCGAAGCGGGCAGCCTCTCGCTGCCAGTTGCCCACCAGCGACATCGGGCAGACCAGCAGGGTCGGGCTCCCCTGCGCCGGCGGCTCGCCGCACATCAGCGCGAGCAGCTGCACCGTCTTGCCCAGACCCATGTCATCCGCGAGCACACCGCCCAGGCCGACCGACTCCAGGAACGACAGCCAGGCCAGGCCACGCTCCTGGTAGGGGCGCAGCTCACCCTTGAAATCCTCCGGGGCGGTCATCGGCGCGATCCGGTGGTCCACCTCTCCGGAGAGCAGGTCCGCGATCCAGCCTTGTGCCTCGACGTCCACGACCTGCAGGCCACCAGGCCCGTCCTCCAGCGCCCCGAGGGTGGCAAGTACCGCACCGACGCTCATCCGCCCAGAGCCGTGCGACCGCCTGGCCAGGAATGCGCGAGCCTTGGCCAGCCGGTCCGCGTCGACATACATCCACTGACCGCGCACCCGCACCAGCGGCTGCTGGGCCTCGACGAGATCGGCGACCTCCCGTTCGGTCAGGGCGTGCTCCCCCACAGCCAGGTCCCACCGGAAGTCGACCAACCCCTCACGACCGATCACCGCCCTGGCCTCGGCCGAGCCAGGCTGCGAGGGGGTCGACACCGACAGCTTCGCACCCAGCCGCATCGCCGGGTTGGTCCACCACCCCGGCAGCAGGACGCCGAAGCCTGCGGCCAGCAGGATCGGCGCAGCCTCGGACAGGAACCCGTGCGCGCCCTCGGCGTCCAGGGTCAGCGACGACGGCCTGGCGGTCCGCAGCGCATCCTCGATGGCCGGGTAGAGCCGCACCGCCCGGCCGAGCTCGCCGAGCAGGGTCTCCTGCGGGTCGGCGACGTGACGCGCCAGCGCGCGCAAGGCCCCTCTGGCCTTCCACACCTGCCCCGCGTCCACGACCAGGCTCGGCTCATCCGTAGACTGCATCGCGAAGTCCACCCGCCAGGCGCCCGCTTTCTCGCCCACCGCCACCTCGCGCGCCACCTCGCCCGCCTCGGCCGCTCCCAGCGGCTCGACCAGCCGGAAGCAGGCCCTGACCGCGCCGACCTGGGTGACCTCCCGCTGCCAGTCGGCCAGCGCCTCGTCGAGAGTCGCCAGGGCGCCAGAGGTCGCGGGGAAGTAGGGGTCTCTGCCCGTCAGCGCCGAGCGGAAAGATGCCACCGCGCGCCTGCGCGGACGAGGTACGAGTCGCGCGCGCACCGCTGCGTCCACGAGAGCATCTGTGGCAGCGGCCAGCGAACTCATGACGGCCGAACCTCGGTCGACGTCAGCCGGGCACGCCGCACTGAAGGAGCCCGGCAGCCCCGTGGCTGTACCGCGCAACCAGACGGCGTCGGCTCCGGTCACCACGGCAGACCACATCGCCTGGGCCCGGCCCTCACCCGCTTCTCGCACCGCGGGCAGCACCCGGCCGCGGCCGGCGAGATCCACGGCAAACCCGGCAAGCGCCCGCAGCGCCCGCAGGTCACTCCCGGCGATCCGCCCCTCCCCGTCGAACCCGGCCTCATCAGCTTCCAGCAGGTAGACGAGGGCGCTCTGAGCATCCAGAGCAAGCGTCGGGACCTCCCACAGCCTTTTGACCACAGACTCCGTGACCTGCGACTGCTCGCGGATCCGTCTGAGCTCTGCTGAGGGGGACGGGCCGCTGCCCTGACTGGGGATGGAGAGCACAGCCGTGCCCGGCGTGCCGGCGCTGGCCGTGATGGCTGCCAACACCTCCGCAGAGACGGCAAACGGATGGTCCTGCCTGGCCGGGCGGCGACCTCGGCGCACTGGCGGGTGGGCCGGCGCTTCGGAGTCCTCGGCCCACACGATCAGCGCGCCCCGGGGGGCGTCCGGGATCGACCACC
>JACMPC010000238.1 GCA_014377705.1 Dermatophilaceae bacterium | reverse complement strand
TCCGCCACACCACCGCGGCGCCGGCGGCGAGCAGCACGGCTGCCAACGCCGCTCCCGCTAGCAGGCCGGTCTTGGGCTTGCCGTGGCCATCAGTCGCGGCGTTCTTGGTCTTGGTGGCCGCCTCACCGCTGCGCGCCCGGACGGCGTCGACCTTAGCGGCTCCGCCCTGTTTGAGATTCTCCACCTTGTGCCGAGTCTGAGCCTTGACGTCCAACTTCTCCGAGAGTGCGTCAACGGTGTTGCCGAGCTGCTCGCGGGTGGATTCGATGTCGGCCTGGAGCTCGTCTGCGCTCAGGTCCGCGGCAGGCTCTGAAGCGTCGGGCTCAGCTGGTGTGGTCATGGCTGCGGCTCTCCTTGACTTCCTGGACGTCGAGCTTGACGTTCTCAACGGTGCGTTCAGGGGTGGGAGTAACTTGTTGCACCTGTTTCTTACCCACCAGTGCGGCGATACCGGCCGCGAGGAAGAGCACCAACGTCACGATCAACGCGGAAGCCCACAGGGGGAGCACGAGGCCCAACGCGATGATCGCGGTCGCAATCAGGGCTCCCAGACCGAACCAGGTCAGAACCCCAGCGACGCTGAAGAGTCCCGCCCCAAGACCCGCATGTTTGGCTGAGTTCGTCAGCTCGACCTTGGCCAACTGCAACTCAGAGCGAACCAAGGTTGAGGTCTGCTCGGACAACTGGCTGATCAGCTCACCCGTCGACAGGTCCGCCGACGAGGGAGTGTCCGAGTCGCCGCTCATGGCTGCACCCTTGCGCTGGCGGCCCCATGTGCGCCGTCGTCCTGGCCCTTCGAGGTCACCATCGCCGCGGCCTGCCTGGCAGCAACAGCTAGGTGTTCTCCGGCTTTGGGAGCCTGGTCCTTGACCACCCCAGCGGCCTGGGAAGCTTTCTTCTGCACCCGCGGATCCTGCCACAGGCTTCGGGCCAAGTCACTGATCTGGTCATACCGTTCGCGTCCGGCTCTCGTGCCGAGAACATACGCGGCCGCCCCCACGGCCACAGCAAAAAGCCTACTCATCCTTATTGCTCCTGAAGGTTGGTGATCCGGTCCATCGCTGGTTTACCCGCGGTGGCATTTCGCCTGGGGATTAGGACCTGCGCCGTCGTGTGGAGCCATCAACGGTAGCCCATCGGGCCGAAGGCAATTACCTCCATCAGGTAGACCCCGCCAATCACGCATGGTCGCCGTTTTGAGGGCCGCCGGGCTGCGCATCTGGATCACGCTGATGACCCGATCCCAGTCCGAGGGCATCGGATACCGGTCGGCTCGTGACCGGGCCGGCTGTACTCTCTGATGTATTTGAGAGAGTGGAAGCCCGTGTCTGAAGCAGCAGCCAAGGGTTCGACAGGTGTCTTTCTCGCCGGCCGATATCGCCTTCTTGAACAGATTGGGCGCGGTTCGGTGGGGACCGTCCACCGTGCCAGGGATGAGTTCCTGGAACGCGATGTCGCCATCAAGCTCATTGCGCCACCAGTGGTGGATGCCGACGATCTGCGCCGCGACGAGGAGGAGGTCAAGGTGCTTGCGCGTCTGAACCACCACGGCCTTGTCACCCTGTTTGATGCCGGCTCCGATACGTCGGATCTGCAGGGGCCGCGGCTATATCTGGTCATGGAGCTCGTTGACGGCCCAGACCTTCGCGACCGGCTTGCCCAGGGACCGCTGCCGTCCCTTGACGTGGCTCAAATCGGTTATGACATGGCAAAGGCGCTCGGCTACGTCCATGATCATGGTGTCATCCACCGAGACGTCAAGCCCGCAAACATCATGATGTTCGACTATCACAATGACGCCGCCAGGGTGCGGGCCAAGCTCACGGACTTCGGCATCGCCGTGATGATGGAGGCACCCGTAGCCGGGGGCGCCTTCGTCGGGACGGCTGCCTATGTGAGCCCCGAGCAGGCCAAAGGCCTTGCACTCGGCCCGCCCAGCGACATCTACTCCCTGGGTCTGGTCCTGCTCGAATGCCTCACCGGGGTGGTGTCCTATCCCGGTGAGCCCTTGCCCAGTGCGCTCGCACGGCTGCTGCAGAGTCCAGACATCCCCGCAGACCTCGACCCGCAGTGGGTCCGACTGCTCACGTCGATGACGGCGACCGACCCCGCTGCCCGGCCATCCGCCCGCGAGACAGCAATATCGCTCGGTGAGATCACCCTTGCAGAAAAAGACCGCCAGGCCGGGGATCCAGCGGCTTTCCCCCCCGATGAGGCGGGCAGGATGGAGGCCGTTCACCGCTTCCAGATTCTGGACACCCCGCAGGACGGTGCCTTCGACAGGATCACTGACCTGGCCGCACGGCTCTTCTCCGTACCCATAGCAATTGTCAGTGTGGTCGACCACGACCGCATCTGGTTCAAGTCCCACCACGGCGTTGACGTCGACCACGTCGACAGGGAACCAGGCCTGTGCGCGTCCGCCATTCTCCAATATGAGCCCTGGATCATCCAGGACGCAAGAACGGACTCGCGAGCCCTGTCCAACCCCCTGGTGGCCGGCGAGCTCGGCCTGCAGTTCTACGCGGGTATTCCGCTGCGCACCCGTGAGGGCTACAACCTGGGCACCTTGTGCATTATTGACCGCGAACCGCGCACCCTGAACAGCCAGGACCTCAGGACCCTCGAAGACCTGGCCGCGATCGTGATGAATGACCTGAAACAACGGATGCAGAGCCGGCGCGTCGCCTAGCTCCCGGCTGAATCCTTCGCCGCCGAGCGAGGCACTATGACTGTTATGCCCCACGAACCTGAGTCGTCCTCCCCGTCAACGGCCGAGTCGACAACACGATTCGGTGGCCGGGCCTTGTTTGCAGCCGCGGCGCTAGCTCTGCTTGCGGTCCCCTTTGCGTTGACCCTGCTTCTGGTGGAGGACAAGTGGGCACCGCTGCTGCGGGCCGACAGCGGCGCCCGCGACACTCTGCACCGATTCGCGGTCACCCACGCGGGATTTGTTACCACGATGCAGCTGATCAGCGACTCCGGGTCGGCACTGGCCCGGGAGGTGGTGCTGGCCGCGGTCGTGATCTGGCTGCTCTGGCGCCGGCTGCCACGGCTTGCCCTGTTCGTGGTGATCACCGGGGCCGGGTCATCACTGCTCAATACCGTCGTCAAGTCGTCCGTCCACCGGCTACGCCCGGTCTTGACCGACCCCGTCGCCCGTGAGCAGGGACTGAGCTTTCCCAGCGGTCACGCCCAGGCGGCGATGGTCGGGTATGCCGTGCTGCTGCTCGTCTTCGCGCCCATCCTGCACCGAGTATGGCGCACGGTCGCCGTCGCGACCGCCGTGTTCATGGTCCTGGCAGTCGGCTTCTCGCGCATTGCCCTTGGTGTTCACTACCTGTCCGACGTCATCGGCGGTTTCATCCTGGGTGCGGCGTGGGTGGCGGCCATGGCTGCGGCCTTCAACGCGACGCGCGTCGACCGTGGACGCCGCGCAGCGCCCCTGGGGGAGGGACTCGAACCAGATCTGGGCTAGCAGACAGGGTTCAGCGGTGGCTGCGGTCGAGCCACGACGACCGGTCAAGCAGGCGGCTCGCGGCCAGTGCGGCACAGATCAGCCCGTTGACGGCTCCGACCACGACGTCACTCAGATGGTGCATGCCGCGGTAGAGACGTGCATACGCCACCAGTACCGGGATGACCGAGCACACGCCGATCACGGTGCGGCGCAACCAGGTCCGCTGGATGTTCGTGGCCATGATGGCGAAGGCGGCGTAGAGCGCGACGCTGGCGCCGACATGGCCACTCGGGTAGCTGGACGTCGGTGGCGCTGGGTCCAGGTGGGGAACGTCCGGGCGCGGGCGACCGGTCACGGCCGTCGCCGCGACGAAGATGGCTGCCTGCAGGCTGATGGCGATGGCAGGGATGACCGCGAACCACCAGCGCCGCGTGCGCCACCACACCAGCGAGACCACCACAAGGCAGACGCCGATGATGATCTCGGTGTTGCCGATGTGGGACCAGAGCGCCGTGACCGAGTCCCAGGTCCGGTCGCGGGTGTCTTGCAGCGACCGGTTCAGGGCGCTCTCGGAGCGGTTCCACCCGATCAGGGGCCCGGTCAGCAACTGGCCGATGGCGGCGATGGCCAGCCACAGCAGGATGCCCGGGGCCAGCGCGCCAAGAAGGATGCCCCGGATGGCGGTGCCTCGCGCCGGTGCGGTGCGTCGATCCAGATCAGGGGGTTTCAGCAACACCTCTGGTCGACCTCCTCAGCTGGCCACCGCGCTCGGCTGACGGTCACCGCGGCTATCGAAACTCTAACCGCCAAGGACGGCACGTCGCCGTAGAATCGAGATAGCGAAGGGAGAGTCCGTTGGCGCGTGGACGGGACGTCGCGAGTGTCGCAAACCAGGTCGAGGACCAGCCTGCACTCCAGATCGGAGCCCGCGTTGGCTACGCCGTCAGTGGTGTGCTGCACCTTCTGATCGGCTGGATCGCCCTGCAGGTCGCCTGGTTCGCCAGCGCCAAGCCGGCAGATCAGTCGGGCGCGTTGCAGACGATCTCCACAAGTCCAATGGGACGGTTCACCCTCTGGGTGGCTGTCGTGGGATTCCTCGCCCTCGGGCTGCGGCAGCTGGCCGACGCCCTGACGGTGCGGACCGGCGGCGAGGCATCGCGCTGGGGGGACAAGGCCAAGAGAATCTCCAAGGCGGTCCTCTACTTTGTGTTGGCGTGGCCCAGCTTCAGCTTCGCCAAGGGACAACCACGTAGCAGCAAGACCCAGAGCGCCGATTTCACCGCCACCCTGTTGCAGCACTCCGGTGGCCGCCTTCTGGTGGGCGCCATCGGCCTGGCCATCATCGGGGTCGGCGGCTACCACGTGGTCAAGGGATGGACCCGGAAGTTCCTCCAGGACCTGACCAAGAACCCAGGCACCTTGGCGACCCGGGCCGGGGTCGTCGGCTATATCGCCAAGGGCATCGCGCTGGCAGTGGTGGGGGCGCTCTTCGTGACCGCGGCGGTCCAGAACTCATCGACCAAGGCCACCGGACTCGACGGGGCGCTGCGCACGATGCGTGAGCAAGCGGTCGGGAGCTGGTTGCTGACCGGCGTCGGGCTGGGCATCGCCTCCTACGGCCTCTACAGCTTTGCCCGAGCAAGGCATGCCCGCGTGTGAGGCGAAGGCCGACGATCCTCGTCATTCCTCAGATTTCGCGGGCATCGACGGATATCCTCATCGGGTGAGTAGCACGCTAAACCGGCTCATGCAGCGAGCCCGCCCACCCAAAGAGAAATGGAAACTCAGATGATCATTCTCGGAGTGGTGCTGCTGGTCGTGGGACTCGTCGCGGGAATCCCCGTGCTGGTGACCATCGGCGGCATACTTTTGGTGATTGGCGTGATCCTGTGGATCCTCGGAACCATGGGACGCGCCGTCGGCGGACGCAAGCACTACTACTGAGACGGATCTCTCATGGTGCCGAAGGCATATCAACCTCGGCACCGCGCCAACGACCGAGCGACCAAACAAGAAGGGAGCCTGAAGGTGGGCTGGGACGACAAGCTGGAGAACAAGAAGGACGAAGCCAAGGGCGCAGCCAAGGAACAGCTTGGCAAGGCGACGGACGACGAGCAGATGCAGCGAGAGGGCAAGACCGACCAGGCAAAGAGCAATCTGAAGCAGGCCGGCGAGAAAGTCAAGGACGCCTTCCGCAAGGACTGACCTTCATGGCAAGGAGCGGCGCGCCCGATGGTGGAGTGCGCCGCTCCTTCGCATGAGGGTCGCGGCTGCTCCACGATCGAACGATTAGTCGATGTGTTGCGCAGAGCCGTGAGGTTCGATTGGAAGCCTCCCGGCCGTCGCGTTCGGCGTGCCGTCCTCCTCTTGCCCCACAAGTCCGCTCTTCGGCTCAACGGTCGACGGGTGAGCGGGCTCCCTGCGCCGAGCACGCCATAGGATCCTTCCCCGGATCAACGCAGATTGGGGCGCCCGGATCGACTGGCCGTCAACGGTGGGCAGCACAGCGCGCGATCTGGCCGACTCGAGCTCGCGGACCGCGCGCTCCGCGTCGCTGATCAGCGAGCCGTATACCGGCCAGGCCTGGGGGTCCTCCTGAGGTGCGACCCGCACCTGCTCGCGCAGCTCGGCGAGGATCTCTTCAGCCTGAGCGACCTGCCGGTCCAACCTCGCTCGCGCGACGTCGTCGCCCACCCCGAAGTCGGTCACGATATCGGCCAACGCGTCCAGGACATCGGCATAACGGGCAAGGAAGTGCGGTGACGGGACCGGCTGCCGCGCCCGGTCGTCCGCGGCATCAACAAGGATCCTCGCGATCCCGGTGATCTGCCACTGGGCGCGGTGCAGCGCCTCGACGGTGCTCTCATACCCCTCCCAGTCGACCCGCACTGGCCGGGCGTTGTGGCGAGGGTTCAGTCGGGTGCTCTCGTGGCCCGTCGAGATCTCCTGGATGACATACGGAACGTGGAGGGAGATCTCCCCGCCGACGCGATACCAGTGGCGCGCCAGGTCCGCGTCCCAGTCGGCCCGCAAACCCTGCGACATCTCATGCAGGAGCTCGTGAACCTGGTGGGCCATGGCGACGACCTGCTCCCGAGAACGGCGCAGGTGAAGCGGGGCCAGGACGACGGCGTTGGTGATCACACCGATCGCCCCGCCGATGAGCGTCTCGAGGATCGTCAGGTAGGTGAAGCTCACGCTGGTCCCGCCCACAGTGAGCAAAGACAGCAGCACCATAGCCGGGACCTGGAGGCCGTGGTCACCGAGCCGCGACCACCGCCCCAGCAGCAGCGCGAAGAAGATAACCGGTCCGATACTCCACCAGTTCACCCCCGCCACAGACCCCACCGCCCACGCAACGCTCATGCCAAGGACCACCGCTGCGATGAGCTGCACGCTGGCCCACAGGGAACGCACCATCGTGCGATCTACCACTAGGAGGGCGGCCATCGGTGCGTAGAACGGCGTTGGACTGTGGAGAACCCGGACAGCGAACTCCCATGCCAACACGGTTGCCAGGGCGGCCTTGCACAGCAGCAAGAAGGCGTTTCGCTCGGGACCGCCATGGATGAGGGCGAGGCGGGCCGACCTCGCGGCACGGGCCAGCGCGGCTCGCGAGGTTGTCATGGCCGCCCCCGCAGCAAACCGGTCCTGCACCTATCGGACTCTATGGCCTCGGGCCACAACCGCGTCGCCGTTTGCTGGAACCGGGTCTTCTTCGCGGTGAGCCATTCAGGAGGTACCAGGCCAAAACGGATTTGCGCCCAAAGTGCTGGCACAGCGGGCCGGCGGCGCAGCCCAGATCTCTCGGGTAACCGGGCTTGCCGGAAAATAGGCAGATCGTGACCGGGATGACCGTACGGTGAGCAGATGTACCCCTTTGACCGCGCCGTCCTGATCTTCAGCCCCAACAGCACCGGGAACGCCTCGGGGCTGGCGGCTGAACTCAGGGACGAGCTTGCGCGGCGGCAGCCAGACCTACCGGTAATGCTGCGACAGACCGAGTACGCCGGGCACGCACGTGATCTGGCTCGGGATGCGGCGCGCACGGGGTGCCCGCTGCTCGTGTCGGTCAGCGGGACGGTGGCTATAACGAGGTCGTCGACGGCGCGATGCAGTCCGGCAATGACGCTGTCGTCTGCGCTGTGATGCCAGCGGGGAACGCGAACGACCATCGGCGTGCCACCCGGGAGCAGCCGCTGGCCGACGCCATCGCCACCGGCTCAGTGACCCGAATCGACCTGCTGCGGCTCACGGTTGAGGGATCCTCGCCCACGACCAGGTATGCCCACTCCTACATCGGGCTTGGCCTGACACCGGTCGTCGCGTTCGACCTGGAGAATGGCGGCAAGGGGTCGCTGAAGGAGGCACTGGCGGCCATGCGCGCCTTCTTGCGCTTCCGCCCGTTCGAGATTCAGCTGGAGAATGGGTTCGCCAGCGCTTTGACAGCATCGTGTTCGCGAACATCTCCCAGATGGCCAAGGTGGCCACCGTCAGCGAGGACGACGGCCGACCCCACGACGGCCAGTTCGAGGTCATCACCGTGAAGCACACCGCCAAGTGGCGCCTCCTGGGGACCGCGATCAAGGCCGCGGTACGCGGCCTTGGGCCCCAGCCCAGCGTTCGCGAGTACCACTTCACCAACCTCAAGACGATGCCGATCCAGGTCGACGGTGAAGTGATGGAGCTTGGCGCCGGCGCGACAGCACGGGTAGACATTGCCCATCAGGTGATGCAGACCGTGCTCTGATGAGACCCTCCAACGCGGGCATTACGGGAAGGGGATCGACGTTGCCGACGACACAGTGGTTCCTGACCTCAAGCGAACGCGGTAACCCCTCGACCCGACTGGACGCCCGCCATCACGGTGACGTGGCGTGGACCGAGGGCAACCTGGTGCGGCCGCTGATCCACGGCGTGGCGTATTTCGCGGAGCTGCATGACCGGGTCTCGCAGATGCGCGATGGCGACCTGTTGATGTTCGTTGACTGGCGCGGAGATCCCGACGAGCGCCTCACCGGTTCCCCGGACACGGAGGTCGGGAAGGTGTTCGCGGCTGCTGCCCGGCGCGGGGTCGACGTGCGCGGGCTCGTCTGGCGCTCCCACTGGGACCGGCTGGCGTTCTCCGCGGCGGAGAACCGGCGGTTGGGTGACGAGATCAACGATGCCGGCGGTCAGTGCCTGCTCGACATGCGGGTGCGGACCGGGGGGTCGCACCACCAGAAGTTCGTCGTCCTGCGCCACGGGTCGCGGCCCGACCTGGACATCGCCTTCCTCGGAGGCATCGACCTTTGCCACGGGCGCCGCGACGACGCCTCTCATGCGGGCGACCCCCAGCCACAGGCGATGGCTGCGGTGTACGGGCCACGCCCACCGTGGCACGACGTGCAGCTTGCCATCGAGGGACCAGCCGTCGGTGATGTGGAGACCGTGTTCCGTGAACGCTGGGACGACGCTCAGAGTCTCAGCCGCAGCCCGCTGAGATGGCTCGCAGACCGGCTCCGACACGACAACCCCTCAGACTCGCCGCTGCCCCAGCAGAGCCCTGACCCCGAACCAGCCGGAACCCATACGGTGCAGCTGCTACGCACGTATCCTCGCCGCGCCGGTGGCTACCCGTTCGCCCCGCGTGGAGAACGAAGTGTGGCGCGCGGCTACACCAAGGCCGTGAGACAGGCATGCCAGTTGATCTACATCGAGGACCAGTACCTCTGGTCGCCCGCCGTAGCAACGATGTTCACCGAGGCGTTGACGGGCAACCCGCAGCTGCGGCTGATAGCCGTGCTCCCGCTCTTCCCCGACCAGGATGGCCGCTTGTCCAAGCCGCCGAACCTCGTCGCCCGCGACCGCGCGATCGCATCGCTGCGCAAAGCCGCACCGGGCAGGGTGGCGTTCTACGGGCTGGAGAGCCCGGAAGGTGTCCCTGTCTACGTGCACGCCAAGGTGTGCATCATCGACGACCAGTGGGCCTCGGTCGGCTCCGACAACTTCAACCGCAGGTCCTGGACTCACGACTCGGAAGTGACCGCAGCCGTCTGCGACCCCGGCTATGCACAGGCGTTGCGGCTCACGCTCGCTGGTGAGCACCTCGACCGCGCCGGGCAGATGAAAGACCTATCGGATCCTGCCAGGACGTTCACCGCCTTTGCCGACAGCGCCGCACTGCTGCAAGGGTGGTACGAGGGCGGACGCCGGGGCTCCCGACCACCGGGGCGGTTGCGACCGGTCATCGACGGCACCGAGAAACCGTTCACCCGGGCTTGGGCAAGCGTGCTCTACCACCTCGTCTACGACCCCGACGGACGGCCCCTCAAGGTCAGGATGCGCCGCTCCTTCTGAAGTCAGAGTCCCGGGCGAGCGCCACACCCAGCTCGGCCGGTCTCAACAGGAACAGCGAGTGCCCTCCAGGCAGCTCATTCAGACTCGCGCCTCGCTTCGTCGATCCAATATGACCGCCACTGCGCTGGGAGCGCTGGGTGCGGTCACCGACATGACCAGAGGCCTGGCCGCGTGAACCGACTGACCCCCTGCGTGTCAGGTCTGCCGCAATGGCCCAAAGGTTGTCACCGTGGGCTTGAATGATGGCCTTTGAGGCGCCCTATTTCTTCCGGACAGTGAGCCCCAGTAGAATGGGGTGAACAGATCGGATGAATAGTGTCAAGTAAGCGTGGGAAGTTTTCTCCTGAATTTAGAGAAGCAGCGGTCCGGGAAGTTATTGAGAAGTCTCGCCCGGTCGC
>JACMPC010000237.1 GCA_014377705.1 Dermatophilaceae bacterium | reverse complement strand
TATCCGCGCTCACAGTCGTCGCGGTCGACAACTCTTCGGCCAGTTGGCCGTGGCGGGGCGGACTGGAGACTCGGTTCGAAGTCGCCGGTTGGCACGCCGCGCGCGTCGACGGGCGGGACCACGCCGCGCTGGCGGACGCGCTGGCCCGCCGTACCGAATCTGACGCTCCCAACCTTGTCGTCGTGGAAGTGGAGGCGGCATCATGAGCGACCTTGCGATGCGTGAGCGGTTCGCAGCAACGGCCTGCAAGCTGCTCGACCAGGACCGGTCGGTGGCGGTGGTGCTCGCCGACATCTCGGCCTCGATGTTCGCCGAAGCGGCCGCCCGACACCCCGACCGCGTCGTCAACGTGGGGATTCGGGAGCAGCTGTTGGTCAACGTCGGCGCCGGCATGGCGATGACGGGGATGCGTCCGGTGGTGCACACTTTCGCGACATTCCTGGTGGAGCGCGGGTTCGAGCAGGTCAAGCTTGGGTTCGCCCACCAAGGCGTCGGTGGTGTCCTGGTCAGCGCCGGGGCGTCCTACGACATGTCCCGTGGAGGGCGGACCCACCAAGCCCCCGGCGACGTGGCACTGCTGGACACACTGCCGGACTGGACGATCCACGTCCCCGGCCACCCCGACGAGGTCGACACCCTGCTGCGTGGTGCCGTCGCCGGTGACGGAATGGTCTACCTGCGCACGTCGACACAGCAGAACACCGCGCCGATGCCCGTCGACGGTAGCGGCACAATGATGGTCGTGCGCCGAGGGTCGGGCGGCACCGTGGTGGCCGTGGGACCGATGTTGGACCCGGTGCTGTCAGCCACGGAGGGGATTGACGTCACCGTGCTGTACGCCACCACCGTCAGACCGTTCGACGCTCAGACCTTGATCTCGACGCTGGGATCGGCCGAAGTGATACTGGTCGAGCCATACCTGGCCGGTACGTCGACCCGATGCGTCGCCGAGGCGCTGGCGCATGTCTCGCACCGGGTCCTTGGACTAGGAGTGCCCCGGGTGGAGCTACGACGCTACGGGCGACCCGAGGAGCACGCCGCGGCCCTCGGTCTCGACGCGGCGGGGGTCTGCCGGAGAGTGACAAGCTTCCTGGGCTTAAACGGCACTCTCGCCTGACTGACGAGCGCAAGCCCTACTGCCAACTCAAGAGCGGTGGCCGCCGGTGTCACAAGGGGAACGATGACCGGACGGACCGACGGCATGTCTCGATGTCCGCAACCGGATCGGCCACCAGCGACCGATCGGTAACCGCTCACCCCATCGGTCCCGGTCGTCGATCCTCTACCGGGCTGCGGTCTGAGATGAGACGGCTTAGTTCGCTGGCCGTTCTTCCACGGCATGTGATCGATACAGACCTAAGGGTTCTCCTGCCCAAGCGTGCGTGTCACTGTTAGAAACCTAATCGCACGGGGCTCCGCACGGTCCGCATGTCGGCGCCGTCATCCCTTTTCGAGGTGAGCCCGGAGTCGACGCACAAGGGTGGCTATCTGCTCTTCTCCACCTCGCGAAGCATCAGGCCACTCGTCCAGCCGGTCCCACCAGTATTCGCGGGGCGTGTTTGGATACCGCGGCAGCAGGTGAACGTGAAGGTGGGGCACGCCCTGGCCGATCACCGCCGCGTACACGTGCTCGGCGCCGGCCACGTCTCGTAGTGCTCGGCTGGCACGCGCAGCCCAAAGGCCGACCGCTTATCTGTCTCGTACCGGGTTTGATAGACACCATCAAACCCGGAAGGACCACAACGTATGCCCGCACTGAGGAAGTACCCAGAGGAGCTGCGACAGCGCGCTATCCGGATAACGCTGGATGCTCGCAAAGATCCGGCCAGCTGTCCGGGCGCGTGTGCCCGGATCGGTGACCAGCTCGGGATCAACCCTGACACGTTACGTGGCTGGGTGACCCAGGCTGAGGTTGATACCGGCGGCCGAGCAGGGACAACGACCACCGACGCCGAGCTGCGGGCCCGGGGGGAGTTTCTTGCCGTGCTGCTGGCCTCCGAGGCCACGATCTACCAGGGGTTCGGCTACGGAATGGCGACCTACACCCGGCGGCTGACGCTGACGCGCCACCTGGCCGCCTTCGCCCAGCCCAGGGCGCGGGCAATGACCGACGCCCCGGCAACAAGTTCGCACACCGGCTCGGTCGAGGTGCTGCGGCGCGCGGAGTGCGGCGAGGTCCTCGAAGAGGTCTACGACCGCTACCGCCGCGCACAACCCGGCGCGCTGGGCCGTCCGCACCGCTGGTTGGCCCTGGGCGCGGGAGCGCCCCCGGTCACTCCGACGCCGCGCTACGTCGCCGTCCACCGCGACGCCGACGGCGTCCCGGATGGGTACGCCAGCTACTCGATCGACGGCGAGACCTTGACGGTCGACGAGACCATCACCACCGACCACGCCGTCTTCACTGCCCTGGCCCGGTTCGTGCTCGGGCACGACCTGGTCACCCAGTGCGTGTTCAAGCACTTCCCGCCCGATCACCCGCTGCGCTGGCAGCTCGCCGACTTCGATGCCGCCGAGGTGAGCAACGACGGGGACTGGCTCTGGGTGCGGCTGCTGGACGTTCCGCGTGCGCTGATCGCGCGCGGCTGGGTCATGGACGGCGAGCTCGTCCTGGACGTCGACGACCCGTTCCTAGGCGAGCACAACCGCTACCTCCTGACCGTTCGGGGCGGCAAAGCGGACTGCGTCCCCACGGAGCGGGGGCCCGACCTGTCCCTGGACGTCAGCGACCTGGGCGCGGTCTACCTCGGCGGCACTGCCCCGAGCACACTCGTGCGTGCCGGGCACATCCGTACCCACCACCGGGGCGCGGCAGCCCTGGCCGACGGCCTCTTCCGCACCGAACGCGCCCCCCACTACCTGCACTGGTTCTGACCGCCCTCACCCGCTGCACACCGCGCGTGCCGGACAGCATCCGGACATGCAGCCGACGGGTGTGCGTTCTGGTCCGGTGGGCAATCGGTCTGCGGTGAGTCGGGGCCTGGCGAGGTGGAGGATTGGGTCATGACACCGCAGGCGACGTTGTTCTTGATTGTTGGGCTACCCGGTGCGGGCAAGACCACTAGTGCCCGCGAGCTCGAGAAGGAGGCATCGCGCCCTGCGGTTCAGCCCGGACGAATGGATGATCCCGCGCTTCGGGGAGTCCGATGCCAATCGCAAGCGTGACCTGATGGAAGGGCTGCTTATCAGTACGGGCTTGTGCGCTCTGGTCAGGCCAGGGGCCACCAAGATGCGGGAGCAGCACCGGAGCCCATACCTACGCCACCAGGGTCTGGGGGAATCGCAGTTGCCGAGGTCACACCTTGAGGCAATGCCCCGCGAGGACGGGCGTATCGTCGGCAAACTCACTCTGGAAGCCTGCGGTGACGACGCCGTCCGCGTCAAACGTCAACAAGTTTGTTGAAATCACCGAGACGGAGACTGGGCGTCGTCGGCGTGAGGCGATTTCGGTATCAGTAACCAGCAGGTGAACATCGCGTCCGCAAAGGTGACTGAGTTGGTGCGCGATCGCTTCCGGTGCAACGCAGAATCAACGACGGGCCCGTGTGCTGCACGTGCAAGACCGCGCTCGAGTACCGCAGCACCGGAGTCGGTCGTGCCCTGATGCGCGAGGTCGAGCGAGCAGCCGGGGACGATCTGAAACTATTGCGTCTGCACCTGGAGGTTCTCGCTGGTATGGGTCTGGAACGCTTCTACGAGAGCTGCGGACGGTGCGAGATCGGTAGGTGGCCCGAGGCGCTTCGTCTTGACGGGAACGAGTTTCGCGACGAGGTCCTCATGCACCTACTCCTGAGGTGACGTCCCATCGAACTTTCGGAAGTTCGCCCTGTCACCTGTCCGCCGACGGCTGCGCCCGGTGATGTCCCGTCGCGGCGTGGTGGTCAATGCCGGGCCGAGTGATGGGGTTGACGTGAACGGTGGCGTCATCGAGGCGGGGAACGCGGTGGATGAGCTGGTGCTGGGCCTCGTCGGCGATCGTGTGGGCCTTGACGACGCTGAGCGTGTCGTCGACAGTCAGGGTGATCTCGGCGCGCATCCGGTGCCCGATCCAGCGCAGTTGGACGCTGTCAACACTGCGGACGCCGGGCACGTCGCGTACCGCCGCTTCGGCGGCGTCGACCAGCTCTGGGTCGACGGCGTCCATCAGCCGGCGGTAGATGTCCCGGGCCGCGCCGCGCAGGACGGCCAGGATCGCGACGGTGATGAGCAGGCCGACGATCGGGTCTGCCAGCGGAAAGCCTGACATGAAGCCGATCGCCCCGAAGACCACGGCCAGGGAGGTGAACCCGTCGGTGCGGGCGTGCAGCCCGTCCGCGACCAGGGCCGATGAGCCGATCCTGGTGCCGACCCGGATCCGGTATTCGGCGACGAGTTCGTTGCCGGCGAAGCCGATCAGTCCGGCTCCGAGCACGACCCAGGCGTGGGTCAGTGGTTGGGGGTCGATGAGTCGGCGGATCGACTCGTAGGCGGCGAGGATCGCGGACAACGCGATCATGGCGACGATGAATACGCCTGCCAGGTCTTCGGCCCGCCCGTACCCGTAGGTGTAGCGGCGGTTGGCCGCGCGCCGGCTCAACACGAAAGCGATCCACAGGGGTATGGCGGTCAGCGCGTCGGAGAAGTTGTGGATGGTGTCGGCCAGCAGGGCTACCGATCCGGTGATCAGCACCGCGATCAGCTGCGCGACGGCGGTGACGCCCAGGGCGACCAGGCTGATCTTGACTGCCCGGATTCCTTCCGTGCTGGACTCCAGCGCGGAGTCGACCGAGTCCGCCGTATCGTGGCTGTGCGGGCGGAACAGCGACAGCACAAAACCTTTCAGGCCGTCCGGGTGCTCGTGGTCTGGGTCGTGGTCTGGGTCGTGGTCTTGGTCTTGGGCAGGACCCTGGTCGTGGCCCGACCCCGCATCGTGTGCGTCCCCGTGATCGTGGTCGACAGGCGGGTGCTCGTGGGCGGCGTGACCACTGTCGGGGTGGGCGTCAGTCATGTGTGTCAACCTTCAATTGCGGTTGGTTTGTGGTTCGAGTGTCGGGGCGCAGGAGCGGGCTCGTGGCCTTGCTCGGCCCGCTAAGAAGTCCGCGACCCAGTAGAACGTTGGCTGCTCGATCTCGACCTGGGCACCGAAACCAGCGGCGCAACGCCGTCGTCCACGTGATGGCGAGGAATTTCGGGGCCGGCATGCTCAGCGTTGTACACACCGTCGCGGACCAGCCGAGCCACGTGCTCATTCTCAAGACGGTAGAACACCTGAGTGCCCTTCGGCCGGGTCCGTACCAACCTGGCCATCCGCAGTTTGGCCAGGTGCTGGGACACCGACGGCGCCGGCTTGCCGACCCGGGTAGCCAGCTCGTTGACCGCCAGTTCCTGATCGATCAGCGCCCACAACAGGCGGACCCGGGTGGTGTCCGACAGCATCCGGAACACCTCAACAGCGAGCTCGGCCTGCTCGATCGGCAAGTCCTCAGATCCTCCATTACCTGCATGCATACGCAAATAATATCGCAACCGAACGCAGTTCCGAAGGGCAGCTCCAGTAGTGAGCTGCTCGAGCCAGCGAATACCGCCACCGACTCCCACCTGGACACACCGAGGGGGTGGCCTGACCTTGCCCTGTGCCGGAAGGCGAGTTCGCCTACGTCGAGTTCAACCGCGACGCCGTTACCTTCAAGGCCGAGAATGCACCAACTGTTCGCACTTCGCGACCCCGGAAAGTCAGCGCCTCACCTCGGCAAGAGCTTCGTCACCTGAGGCGAGGCAGGCCGCCGTGGCCGTGCGTTCTCCCGCCGGCAGCATCGCGCCGTCTGTGTCAGATGGCGAGGCTCCCCCTACGGCATTTGGGCTGGGTCACTGCTATCCACTGGTGGTGAAGCGCACTTGGCACGACCGCCAGGCCCGTCACGTTTGGGCATCACACATTCGCGACAGCATGTTGCGTAACTTTCATTCTGTCTGTCACGGTACTGACTGTAGCGAAATAAGAGAAGGAACCGCATGAGTGAACCATTGGCCCCCCGTCGACCAGGCGGACACGGCAACGGTCGCGGTCGTCCACGCGATCCAAGCGTGGACGACGCGATAATCTCGGCCACCCTTGACCTGCTAGACGAGCACGGGTACGCCGGGCTGAACTTGGCCGAGGTGACCAGGCGGGCGAAGGTGAGCCGGACCGCGTTGTACCGACGATGGGCCCACAAGTCGCAGCTCGTCGTCGAGGCCATGGTCAGCCGGTTACCCGGCAGGGGTTTGCCTGACACGGGAAGCGCCCGCGGGGACTTGTTGGCCTACACCCAACAGTTGGCCGCCACGTTCAGCCATACTCCGGCTGGGCGGGTGTTGCCCGGGTTGGTCGCGGCCATCTCCACCGATCCCTCGCTTGCCGCCAGCTACCGCGAACTGCTCGTCCAGCCCCTTCGCCAACAGGTGCGAGCGGCCATCGCTCGTGGCATCGCCCGCGGCGAGCTTAACGAAGACACCGACGTCGAGTTCGTCCTCGACGCCCTCGCCGGACCCCTATACGTCCGCCTGCTGATCACCGGTGACCCACCCGACTCCGATTACCCGCGCGCCGCGGTCGATCTCATCCTCGCCCGCTACGGCAACAACCAAAAGTCCATCACTACCCCCACCATCCCAGCGGCGCCACGCCGCCGGAAATCTCGCAAGGACTGATCATGACCACTCCAACCCTGACCCACGGGCCCACGCCCGCCATTGCCCCACCCAAAGGACCCTCCTCCCCCCAGCACCGGACCGTGTCCCGCGCTGGTTCTGGCGAGATGGGTCGCAGCGGGCACCAAAACACCTTCAAGGAGCTTGTGACGGATAAAGCTGCAATGCACCCCTCAAGCCGGTCACCGTTCGGGATACTCGAGAACACGGGCCGGTGCAGCTGGCGTGGCTGGTCGGCGCCCTTGCTCTGTCCTTTGCGATCCCGTTCCTCGGCTCAGACATGCTCGGCCTGCCGCTGCCCATCTACTACCTGTGTTACTTCGTCCTGGTGCTCTCCTTCCTCGGGGTCTATGTCCGGACCACGGGCGTGGACCTACGAGCGTTGGTGCGCCGACGCTGGGCGATCAGCCTGGTACTCGGACTCCTTGCGGGGGCGTTCGTCGTGGCAAGGGTCCTGTCCGGGACCGGGACGCCAGGTCCCCAAGGGGCGCGATACGCCTTCGAGCTGTTCTGGCGGGGTGTGCTTTACGGCACGGTTGACGCGCTCCTGCTGACCGTGTTTCCCTGCTTGGTGACGCTGGCCCTGCTTGGAGGAGACATCGCGGGCGCGGTTCGGAAGGTTGGGTATTTCGCCGTTTCGCTAGTGCTGATCCTGACCATCACCGCGACCTATCACCTGGGCTTCGAACAGTTCCGCCGCGATGGCATCGAGGCGCCCGTGATCGGCAACACGATGATCTCCGTCCCCATGCTCCTGACGGCCAGCCCGATCGGTTCGGTCCTCGCACACGCCTCGATGCACGTCGCGGCAGCAACTCATGCCTACGAGACGCCGACCTTTCTGCCCCCGCAGGTGGGAGCCGACGGTCGCAGAGAAGCCCTTACAACTCCATGACGCGAGCGCTTTCTTGCGAGGGCACGGGACTTGCGCCTGTACTAGGTGCCCCCTGTTCCCCGTGATGTCGGTACTGTCAGCGGCGATCTCCGGCCTGGCCAACATGGGTCTTGAGAAGCTGGGCTTCTATCTCGCTCTGGGGGTCCTCATCAGCTTCGTCGAGGAGGTGTTCTTCCGCGGACTGATCCTGCGTTCCCTGCGCCAAAGTGACGCCATGTCGACAGCAGCAGTTTGCCCAGTCGGCGGTTGCCAGACACCGTGATCTTGCGCCGTAGGGGGAACGTTGACTGACGCGACCAACAGACATCGAGTCGGACGCATACGACGAAGGCCTGGCTGTCCCGTTTGCCGATCGGCAAACGAGGAACCGGGCGGAACTTACGTTGGATTGCGGAATGGCGCTCGAAGCGCCATAATGGCGCCATGCCGAGCGTGCAAATCAAGAACGTCCCAGAGCACACCCACGCAGTGCTGCGTCAACGAGCGGCGGCGGCTCATCAGTCTCTGCAGGAGTACCTGCGAACCAAGTTGATCCAGGAAGCATCCGCTCCCACGGTCGAGGAGGTCCTCGACCGTGCCGGCGGAAGGGCTGGCGGTCGAGTGCCGATCAAGACGGCGACCGAGATCCTCCGGGAGGATCGTGATCGTCGTTGACGCCAGTGTCTTGGCCCCTGCCCTCGCCGACGACACGTCTGATGGCGACGCAGCCCGCCTGAGCCTTCACGGCCACGCTCTGGCCGCGCCGGAACTGATCGATGTCGAGGTCGCATCTGTCTGGCGACGACAGGTCATGGCCGGGCAGCTCGAAGTGCGACGGGCCGACCTCGCCGTGGCGGATCTCTTGGCGCTGCCGCTGCAACGGATCCGGCATAAGCAACTGATCACACGCTGTTGGGAACTGCGACAGAACCTGACGCCGTACGACGCCGCGTACGTAGCGCTTGCAGAGCTGCTGGACGCAGTCCTTCTCACCGGCGACAAGCGGTTGTCCCGTTCGCCCGGCCTCCGCTGCCGGGTCCAGGTCATCGGCTGATCCGGAGTGTGACAGATCAGCTGGCCGGCCCGGGTCGCTGTTCAGCTTGGCTACGAGCAGATCGTCGTGCCACTGATCCTCCCAGAAGAGAGCATTCTGCAACACGACTACCCAGATCTACCAGCACGCCGACCCCGCGTTCGAACAAGCCGAAGCAGCGATTGCCAGAACCGCTCTACTCGGCACTAAACCCAGCCGATACCGACCCGCCGACCACCTCCATGCGTTTCTCGAAGAGCTCTGATTATGCCGAGTTCTCGTGCGCGAAACCCCTGCCCTACAGGCAAGTTCGTGTCCAGCACTCGCAGCCCGCATCGCCCGACAAGGACGTCCGCGAGCTCCCCAAGGTCTCAGCAGCCTTCGCGCAATAGGAAGGCACCAATGTCGAAGATGGGCTTTGGAACGGGATGAGCGCCGCAGCCACGACCGCGGCGAGAGCGGGCACTGCGGTCGCCGCGGTCGCCAGGACCCGTCAGAAGGCCAGCACCCGGAGATCGAGACGGTCCAGGCGGCCTAGAAGACCACCAGGAGCAGTGAAGGCCAGCTGAGGCGTCCGGCCAGTCACCGGGAACGCTCACGGTGAGCCGCCTGTCGCAGCGTTCTCGCGCAGGGCCCGCAGGCGCAGGGTCCAGACGCCTGGCGTGCCAGCACCGATGGGCCGCCCGTCGACATTGGTGATGGGCCGTATGCCGGCCACGGAGCTGGCCAGGAAGGCCTCGTCAGCAGCGAAGAGATCCTCTGGCGTCAGGCGGCCCTGACGGACAGAGAGCCCCAGTCCCGGCCCGCCCGAGGAGATGACCCACCCGCGGGTCGTGCTGACCAGGATCCCGCAGTCCAGCGACGGTGTCGCCAGCCGCGCCCCCTCGATCAGGAACACGCTGGCGGAGGCCGCCTCTGCCAGGTGCCCGCCGGTGGTCAGGAACAGGGCGTCATCGGCCCCTCGCCGGCGGGCCTCGATCTGCGCGTAGACGAACTCGGCCCGGCTGGTCGTCTTGACCGTCGCCAGCGGGCTGGCAGGGTCACGCCGCACCCCGGAGATCGCCAGGCGGACTCCGTGACGGAGCAGCTCGACCGGCGGCGGCTCGGCCCGCCACGCCTGGACGACCACGTTCGGGCTGACGTCGTCCGGCGGCAGGAGGGCACGCCCGTCGACGGCTCCGCGGCTCACCGTGACCCGCACCGCAACCTGGACGTCGGGGCCGTCCAGCCGGTTGACTCTGCAGACGTCGGCGATGGCCTGTCCCAGACGGTGCTCAAGATCGTCAAGAAGGGGTAGATCCATCACCGAGGCCGAGGCCTGGAGCCGGCTGACATGAAGCGGGAGCTCGAGCACCCGTCCACCAACCACCCGGAGCGTCTCGAAGATACCGTCGCCGACCTGAAAGCCACGGTCGGTGACGGTGAGCAGGGCGCTCGCGACCGGTTCCAGCCTGCCGTTGATCCAGACCGTGCCCGTCTGGTCTAGCCGGTTCATGAGACGCCCCTGATGATGATCTGGACCTACATCTGTGAGAAGGCTGCGGTGGCCGGGTCGGAGCCGATCCTGGCGTTGGAATCCAGTGCGGTGAACATGTCTATCTCGTCGCGGCTGATGCTCATCCCGGCAGCGGCGAGGTTCTCGCGCATGCGGTCGAGGTGCGTGGTCTTGGGGATCACGATGTTGCCGTTGCCGAGGTGCCAGGCGAGCACCATCTGGGCAGGGGTGGCCGAGTGCTTCTGCGCCAGGTTGGTCACCGCCTCGACATCCAGGTCGGTGCCCCTGCCCAGCGGGCTGTAGGCCTCGACCGCGATCCCCTCGGTGCGGCACCGTGCGGCCAGGGGGGCCTGCTGGTAGGTCGGGTGAAGCTCGATCTGGTTCACCGCAGGCACGATCGTCGTCTCGGCCAGAAGGGTGTCCAGATGTTCCTGCATGAAGTTGGACACGCCGATGGCCCGGACATCGCCCGCGGCATAGATCCCCTCCATCGCCCGCCAGGCATCGACGAACAGCCCGTGGGCCGGAACCGGCCAGTGAATGAGGTACAGGTCGACAACCTCGAGGCCGAGCTCGAGGCGGCTGGCCTCGAAGGCCTGGGTGACGGTGCCCTGCTCACCGTTGCGCAGCTTGGTGGTGATGAAGAGCTCATCGCGGGGAATCCCGGAGGCGGCGATCGCAGCCCCCACCCCTGCTTCGTTGTTATAGGCGGCGGCGGTGTCGATGTGCCGATAGCCGGCCTCCAACGCGTCCTCCACCACGGCCTGGGTCTGGTCCCGGGCGACCTTGAAAACGCCAAAGCCAAGCTGGGGAACGGTGACTCCGTTGTTCAATGTCAGGTGCTGAACCACAGCCATGCCAACTCCATCTGCGTCGCCGGAAGGGGCGGTCCCAGCCTAGGCACTATGGGCGACAACCGTGAACGGCCGGCCTCTGCCTGCCGTTCCTAGGACCAGCTGACCTACCTTCGGCGTCCAACCTGTCAGTGGCGGGCACCAGAATGGAGGCATGGGTCAGAGTGCGGAGTTTGGACAGTTCCTGCGGGTGATGCGTGCCAGGATGCGACCGGAGGCCCTGGGGCTGCCGGCAACGTCGACCACCCGCCGCGTGCCCGGGCTACGCCGCGAGGAGATCGCCCAGCTCGCGGGGGTCAGCACGGACTACTACACCCGGATGGAACAAGGACGCCAGATCCGGCCCTCCCAGGCTGTGATGGACGCCGTCGCCGACGCCCTGCGGCTGGACGCCACGGAGCGTGCGCACATGCTGGATCTGCTGCACAACTGCCCCAAGGCATCGAAGTCGCCGGCCCCGGTGCAACGGGTCCGCCCCGGCCTGTGGCAGCTGCTGGATGCCATCGGCGACGTCCCGGCGATGGTGCTGGGGCGCCGGACCGACGTGCTGTCCAGCAACCGCATGGCTAATCTGCTCTTCACCGACTTCTCCGACCTGCCGGTCCGTGAGCGCAACCTGAGCCGCTGGATCATCCTGGAACCCGGCGCAAGGGAGCTGTTCCGAGACTGGAAGGCGGTCGCCGCCGAGACGGTAGCGGCGCTGCGGGTGGACGTCGGGCGCCATCCCAACGATCCGCTGGCCAATCAGCTGGTGGGTGAGCTGGCTGTCACCAGCGAGCCCTTCCGGCAGTGGTGGGCCGGCCACCACGTGGCCACGCGCTCCAGCGGAACGGTGCGCCTGCACCACCCCACCGTCGGCGACCTCGAGCTCGACTTCGAGACCCTGACCCTGCCCGACGACGGGGACCAGAGTCTGCGGATCTACTCCCCCAGACCGGGGTCCCCCTCCCACGATGCCCTGCGGCTGCTGAGCAGCTGGGCCCAAGAACAACAACCGTTCGCAATAGCAGAACCGATGCACCAAAGAGGACTGACGACATGAAGTACACCCATCTGGGTCGTTCCGGCCTGTCCGTCTCCCGTCTGTGCCTGGGCACCATGAACTTCGGCCCGCAGACCCCGGAGCCAGCCGCCCACGCCATCATGGACTGCGCCCACGAGGCGGGTATCAACTTCTTCGACACCGCCAATGTGTATGGCGGCAACGAGCACCGCGGCTGGACCGAGGAGATCCTCGGCAGATGGTTTGCCGGCGGCCGCGAGCGCCGGGAGAGGACGGTGCTGGCCACCAAGCTGTACGGCGGCATGACAGACCGCCCCAATGACAGCAAGCTCTCGGCGCTCAACATCCGCCGGGCCCTGGACGCCAGCCTCAGGCGCCTCCAGACGGACTACATCGACATCTACCAGTTCCACCACGTCGACCGGGACACCCCGTGGGATGAGATCTGGCAGGCCGTCGAGGTGGCTGTCCAGCAGGGCAAGATCCTGTACTCGGGCAGCAGCAACTTCGCCGGCTGGCACATCGCCCAGGCACAGGCCGCGGCCGACCGGCGCAACTACGCCGGTCTGGTCAGCGAGCAGTCGATCTACAACCTGCTGACCCGCTCCGTTGAGCTGGAGGTCATCCCGGCGGCCCAGGAGTACGGTCTGGGCATCCTCCCGTGGTCCCCTCTGAACGGCGGGCTGCTTGGCGGCGTACTGCGCAAGGAGGCCGGAGGCGTTCGCCGAACCGAGGGCAGGGCCCTGGAGACGCTCAGGGCGCACCGGGATCAGATCCAGCAGTACGAGGACCTGGCCGCCGAGCTGGGCCATCAGCCCGGGGATGTCGGGCTGGCCTGGTTGCTGGCCCAGCCCGCCGTGACCGCGCCCATCATCGGCCCCCGCACCCAGGAGCAGCTCGATGCCGCGCTTCGCGCCCTGGACGTCGACCTCGACGCCGCGACCCTGACCCGGCTGGACGAGATCTTCCCAGGACACAGGACAGCTCCCGAGGACTACGCATGGTGACGCCGGCCGGGCCCTCCGTTGCCGCGCTTGCGGGCGACAACGCCCTGAGCATCCTGTTCATCGGCGGCACCGGCGTCATCAGCGCCGCCGCTGCCCGAAGAGCGGTCGACGTCGGGCACCAGCTGACCATTCTCAGCCGCGGCAACGAGAGTCTGCGACCAGCCCCGGAAGGCGCTGAGGTGGTCAGGGCCGACATACGAGACACGGCCTCGGTGCGCGCCGCACTCGGTGACAGGACGTTCGACGTCGTCGTGGACTTCGTCGCCTTCACGGCCGATCACGTGGCGGCGGACATCGGGCTGTTCGCCGGGCGGACCTCGCAGTACGTCTTCATCAGCTCCGCTTCCGCGTACCAGAAACCCCCCGCGCGGCTGCCGATCCGAGAGTCGACGCCCTTGCGGAACCCGTTCTGGCAGTATTCGCGGGACAAGATCGCAGGCGAGGACCTGCTGGTCCGGGCCTACCGCGAGGCGGGCTTCCCCGCCACGATCATCCGGCCCTCGCACACCTATGACCGGACCATGATCGCCCTGACCGGCGGCTGGGGCGACATCGCCCGGATGCGGGCCGGGAAGCCGGTCGTGGTGCATGGTGATGGCACCTCGGTGTGGACCCTGACCCACAGCAGCGACTTCGCCAAGGGGCTGGTCGGGCTGCTCGGGCTTCCGCAGTCTGTCGGGGACAGTTTCACCATCACATCCGATGAGTACCTGCCCTGGAACGAGATCTACGAGATCTTCGCTAGGGCGGCCGGGGCGCCGGCGCCGCGGCTGGTTCATATAGCCTCGGACACGATCGCGGCCCTGGCTCCGGATCTCGGGCCAGGCCTGCTGGGTGACAAATCGCATTCGGTGATCTTCGACAACAGCAAAGTCAGAGCGTTGGTGCCGGAGTTCATCTGCACGGTCCCTTTCGCCCTCGGTGCCCGCCAGGTGATCGGCTGGTATGACGCGAACCCGGACCAGCAGGTGGTCGACCAGCGGCTGAGCACGACCTTCGATCAGCTGATCTCAGCGACCGGAACTTCATGAACGACCTACCCCGGATCGGCGGCCAGACCCCCATGCACCATCGCACTCTCGGAAACAGCGGCACAGTTGTCTCGACATACGCGCTGGGAACCATGACCTTCGGCGCGGAGGCGGACGAGTCAGCCTCCCACGCCATCCTCGATGACTACGTCGCGGCCGGTGGCAACTTCATCGACACCGCCGATGTCTACGGCAGGGGCGTCTCGGAGGAGATCATCGGGCGCTGGCTGGCAGCCCACCCCACCCAGGCCGAGCAGGTCGTGGTCGCCACCAAGGGACGATTCGCGATGGGCGACGCGCCCAACGACCTCGGCACGTCGCGGCGCCATCTGCGTCGGGCGCTCGACGCGTCGCTGCGGCGGCTGGGCGTGGAGCAGATCGACCTGTACCAGATGCATGCCTGGGACGGCGTGACTCCGCTGGAGGAGTCGCTGCGGTTCCTCGATGACGCCGTTCGCAGCGGCAAGATCGCCTACTACGGGTTCTCGAACGTGCTGGGCTGGCAGCTCACCAAGGCCGTGCATGTGGCTCGCGCCAACGGGTTCACCCCGCCGGTGACGCTCCAGCCGCAGTACAGCCTGCTGGTGCGGGAGATCGAGTCTGAGATCGTCCCGGCCTGCGTGGACGCGAGTATCGGACTGTTGCCGTGGTCGCCGCTGGCGGGTGGCTGGCTCACCGGCAAGTACCAGCGAGACTCCGACCCGACGGGCGCCACCCGCCTGGGTGAGGACCCCCAGCGGGGTATGGAGGCGTGGGAGCCTCGCAACAAGCAGGTGGGCACGTGGCGGATCCTTGATGTGGTCCAGGACATCGCGAAGACCAGGGAGGTCAGTGCGGCCGAAGTGTCACTTGCCTGGCTGGAGGCGCAGCCGGCCGTCACCTCGGTGATCCTGGGAGTGCGCGACACCCACCAGCTGGCCGCCAACCTCGGCGCAGCATCTGTCCTGCTCACGCCCGACGAGATCGAACGCCTCAACGAGGTAAGCGCACCCATTGTCTCCGACTATCCGTACGGTCAGGCCGGCGTCGACCAGCGCCACCGGGACATCGACGTCAGTACCTGAGGAACAGGATCGTGGTCTCGTGGTCTCAGACTCGGACCTCCTGAGTCTCACCTTGGGGATTCACGGCACGCCGCATCTTTTCCCGGACCTTCGCCCTGCCGCCGGGCCACCTCGGTTGACTCCTGAGCCCACAACGTGAAGCGTGGGGCCAGTCGAGACGGCGAACGGACAAGCGATCCGGCTTGTCGAGCCGTGTCGAAGGACGATCACGAGAAGCAGAGGAGCACTCATGCTGACCATGACCGAAAATGCTGTCACCGAGATCCGCAACCTGACCGACCTGTCCCAGGCACCTGAGGGCGGTGGAGTGCGCATCGCCGCAGATCCCGCTGCCGGTGACCTGACCTTGAGCCTGGCCGCCAAGCCTGCCGACGACGACACGGTCCTCGACAACGACGGAGTCCGCTTGTTTCTGGACGCCAACGCGAAGACGATTCTCGACGACAAGACCCTCGACGTCGTTAAGGACCCGAACGGCGAGATCCAGTTCGCGGTCGCCGAGCAGTCGGCCTAGGCAGCACGCGGCCCACGACGCCTGCAGGGCAGGACCCGCCGAAGATGCCGAGACGCAGGTCCAGACGCGCACGAGGCTTCGGGGGCCGCCTTAGGCGGGTGGGCACTCCAGGCGGGCGGATGCTGCACCGCTAGCTGGCGCCGGACAGCCGTGCAGCCGAACCCTGATCCGACGACAAGGTGCAGCGAGGCAGCGAGCGCGCGGAGCCCGTCCCGGTAGCGCGAAGGACAACCAGGTCCGCCACAGGTCGGTGAGCCCCGAGGGCTGGCGCAATAGTGGTTGCACCGGCAGCGGATGCCAGAACGGCGTCCCGATTCGCGATACGTCCGGCAGCAGAACGCAGGGAGTCACACAGACCCCTCCCCGCGCCGGCCTGCCAAAGGTTATCGACTGCGGCCGCCACGTCGCCGCCAACCGCGACCATGTCGGGCCCAACCGCCACCCGGCCCGCTGCTCTGTCGGGCTTCCGAACCGGCCGCGGCGAGAACCAAGGCATTCCGCTTGAAGATGGCCGACGCTGAGACCGCCTCCCTGACATCCTCGGGCCGGCCGGCCCGTTGACGCGGGCTCACGAGGGTGTGACGGTTGGTGACGGCCATTCCAGCCGGGTCCTTCTTGGACCATGCCCAGCAACACCTGGGAGCGCCGATGCCCGAACCCGCAGCCAGGCCATCGGCGCTGGACACGAAGAAGTCCGTCATGCTCGGGCTCCTGGGGCTCGCGGTGGTCGTGCTCATCTTCGTGCGGCTGATCCCGCAGATCGGGTCTTACCACGACGCGATCACCTCCCTGAAGGCCATGACCGCCGGCGCGGTCGCCTGCGTGGTGGTCTCCGTCCTGGTGTACCTCGCGGCCTATGGGCTGCCCTTCCTGGCGGCTACCCCGGGGCTGTCCTACTGGCGGTCCCAGCAGCTCAACCAGGGAGCATTTGCGATCAGCAACGGCGTGCCGGCCGGCGGCGCGTTCGGGCTGGGCGTCCAGTACGCGATGCTGGCCTCGTATGCCATGGGGCCCACCGTCAGCACGGCCGCGATCACGGCGGTCGGGGTCTGGAGCATCTTCGTCACCCTCGGCCTGCCCATCTTCGGCGTCGCGGCGATCCTGCTCTCCGGCCACGGTGCCTCGTCATACCTCCTGACCGCGGTGGTCAGCCTGCTGGTGCTGGCCGTCTCGATCGTGGCCTTCGCCCTCATCGTGCGTAGCGCGGACGCGGCCCGCCGGATCGGCTCGATCGGCAACCGCATCGCCGCTCCCATCGCCGGCCGGTCCCGGAAGGGTCACAGCGTCGACGTCGTTCCGGCGGCCCTGACGTTCCGCTCGGACATCTCCGGTCTCGTCAACCGGCGCTGGACCGCCATCACCGGGTCGCAGGTGTCGGTGTCGATCACCCAGTTCCTGATCCTTTATATGGCGCTGCGCGGCGTCGAGGGCTGGGCCGTGGCCAGAACCTCACTCCTGGTGGCGTTCGGCGCCTTCGCGGTGGCCCAGATCGGGCTGATGATCCCGATCACGCCCGGCGGCCTCGGCACTGTGGACGCCGTGATGATCGCATTGCTGACCGCAATGAACGTCAACGCCGGCGCGGCGACCGCCGCAGACCTGGTATGGCGGGCGGCATCGTTCGTGCCGCAGATCGTCATCGGCATCGTCGCGCTCATCACCTGGAGCCGGCAGGGAGTTCGGCCTGGACGCGTGGGTTCGCCGTGAGCGCGACTAGGCCCGCAGCCAGCACTCGCTCTGGTTCGGTCAGCCCACGTCCAGGACATAGGACTGGCCTTCGCGGCGCATACCCAGCCGGTCGTAGTACGGCGCAACCATGCCTGCCGGCGTGACCACCCTGCGGAAGCCGCGATCACGGAACAGCCCGCTGCGCCTGAAGACGAACTCGCCCGGTGAGAAGTCCCGGAACCGTGGCGTCACGTAGTCGAGCAGGACCTGGGCCACGCCATCGCCTGCGTCCCGGACCAGCACCACACCGACCGTCTCGTCGCCGTGCTGGACGAGGTATGCCGTGTGCCCCGGCGCCTTCGCGTCCCAGGCAAGACCGGGTTGGTAGGTGTCGATGTCCTCGCCATGAACCCTCAGGGTATGGAGCAGGTACTCATCGTGCGGCCCGACCTCGAGCACGTCGAACGCCACGTCGGAGTGGCGCTCCGAGGAGAGCGTACGGATGAACCAGAGATTGATTCCGGACAGGGCAATGTTCATCGCCACCATCGGCCAGATGCCGAGCATCGCGTTGAAGACGATCAGGACGAGACAGGCCACCAGGTTGAGCAGCCGGAAACGCAGGACCCTGGCCTGCATCAGCGAGTAGATGAGCAGCGCGGAGCCAGCCCAGCCAAGAATGTCCAACCAAGCCATGATCCGAGCCTAACCTGCACCTTGCAGGACCCCGGGCGGAGCAGCTGCTCCCTCCTGGTCAGCGGCAGCACCCCGAGGTCAGCCTGATTCCGCCAACGCCACCGCCAGCAGGGGCGGGAGTGTCGAGGTGTTCAGGGCGGGTCCGCAGTATTGGGGTGTTCAGGGAGCGTCCGGGGTGTCCGCCCGGGTCAGGGTGGTGACACACAGGCCGGGGGTGACGAAGGGGATCAGTCGGGTGGCGCTGACCATGCCACCCAGCTCGTCCAGGGCGCCCTGGATGATCCCCAGGTGCGCCCCGCAGACCACGTCCTGGTGGGTCACGGCCAGCTCGCGGAACGGGCAGCGGTGCAGGTTGACGGAGGTGCCGTCGGCGCTGAGCTCGGGCGCGAAGCCAGTGTCGCCGAGCATCCTGACGACCACGTCCACCGCGACCTCCGCACTGACCGGGGGCGTGACCTGCGCCCCGGTGCCCTCGCCGTCGTATTGTCCCAAAGTGTTCGACCCAGTGTTCAACCCCGTGTTCAAGCCGGCCCAGCTCCGCCCGGCGTTCACCGCGGCCTCGCTGGGACGCTCGCTGGTGGCAACGATGTGCTGGGCGAGCACCTCGGCCAAGAGCTTGTAGTTGCGATCCCCCTCCGGGGCGGACGTCGCCTCATAGACCACCCGCGGACGACCCGGCCCGCTCGGAGCCTCCGTGCGCCGGATGGCATACCCGGAGTCCACCAGCAGGTCCAGATGGGACCGCACCGTGTTCTGGTGGAGCCCCACGTGCTCGGCAACCTCCACGACCCCCAGGGGCTCGGATCGCGATCGCAGCAGCTCGAGCACGGCTGCCCGGCTGATGCTGGACAGCACCTTGTGGTGGTTCAGGTCATGGCCGCCGCCCTGGGCTGGAGATCGCTGTGCCGTTGAGGATTTCTGCGCCGTAGGGGACTTCTGTGCCGTTGGGCGGGGCGTCGCAGCTGGGGACTCAGGCATGGTCGTAGTTTTCTCGCTCGCCATAGTAAGAACAATGGGAAGCAGCATTTTAGCACCGATACCGACATGGCCGTCAGCCCAGCGAGTCGCGTGAGATGTCACACACGGTTTCGCTGCCGAGTTTACCCCCCCAACGTGGTAAAAACGTTGTTGACGTCTAGTACGGCCGTTTCCACAGAGTGACAGCCCGCGGCAAGGCCCCGTCATGTCGCGTAGCTGAATCCAGCGTGTCAAACAGAGATCCAGGTGGACCGAGAGTGAGCATGTTCTGTTATCAGTGCGAGGAAACAACCCAGGGGACCGGCTGCACGGTCAAAGGGATCTGCGGGAAGCCGGAGGACGTCGCCGGGCTGCAAGATCTGCTGATCTACACGCTCAAGGGCATCGCCATCCATGCGACCCAGGCTCGCTCCCTGCATCTCGAACGCCGGGACGTCGACGAGTTCATCATGGAAGGGCTCTTCTCCACCATCACCAATGCCAACTTTGACAGCAGCTGTTTCGTGACCCGAATCGAGGACGGCCTCCTGCTTCGCGAGGCCCTGAGAGCAAGCATCATCACTGCGGGCGGGACGATTCCGGCGGGCCCGAACGATGCCGCCACATGGACCTCGCCGGCCTCCGGGTTCGAGCAGAAGGCGGCGCTGGTGGGGGTCCTGGCCACGCAGGACGAGGACATCCGCTCACTGCGAGAGCTGCTCACCTACGGCGTCAAAGGCATTGCCGCGTATGCAGAGCACGCCTACACCCTGGACTACCAGGAGAACGGCGTCTTCGCCTTCATCGAGCGAGCGCTGTCCGCAACGCTGGACGACACCCTCACCGTCGGCGACCTCGTGCCGCTGGTCCTGGAGGCCGGCAAGTTCGGCGTTGACGTGATGGCCCTGCTGGACAAGGCCAACACCACCTCGTACGGCAACCCCGAGCTCACCACGGTGAACCTCGGAGTCCGGGACAAGCCGGGCATCCTGGTCAGCGGGCATGACCTGAAAGACCTCGAGGAGCTGCTCGTGCAGACCCAGGGCACCGGCGTGGACGTCTACACCCACGGCGAGATGCTGCCGGCCCACTACTACCCCGCCTTCAAGAAGTTCGACAACTTCGTCGGGAACTACGGCAATGCCTGGCACCGGCAGGCCAGCGAGTTCCGCTCCTTCAACGGGGTGGTCTTCCTGACCACCAACTGCCTGGTCCCGCCGAAGGACTCCTACAAGCAGCGTCTCTACACGACCGGCGTGGTGGGCTTCGAGGGCGTGAAGCACATCGCCGACCGGGTGGACGGCAGGCCCAAGGACTTCTCCGCCCTGATCAAGCATGCCCTGACCTGCCCGGCGCCACGGGAGATCGAGACCGGCGAGCTGATCGGCGGGTTCGCCCACCACCAGGTCATCGCCCTGGCCGACAAGGTGGTTGACGCCGTGCAGACCGGAGCGATCAAGCGCTTCTTCGTGATGGCCGGGTGCGACGGCCGGGTGAAGACCCGCAGCTACTACACCGACTTTGCCCAGGCCCTGCCCGAGGACACCGTGATCCTGACCGCAGGATGTGCGAAGTACCGGTACAACAAGCTGGGGCTTGGCGACATCGGCGGCATACCAAGGGTTCTGGACGCGGGGCAGTGCAACGACTCGTACTCCCTGGTCGTGATCGCGCTGAAGCTCAAGGAGGTCTTCGGCCTGGAGGACATCAACGACCTGCCCATCTCGTACAACATCGCGTGGTACGAGCAGAAGGCGGTCATCGTCCTGCTCGCCCTGCTGCACCTCGGGATCAAGGACATCCACCTGGGGCCGGCACTCCCGGCCTTCCTGTCCCCCAACGTGGTCACAGTCCTGATGGACAACTTCGGGATTGCCGGAATCACCAACGCCCAGGACGACGTCGAGATGTTCATGGCGTCAAACGGCGATGCCGATGCCGATGCCGAGTTGATCGTCGCGTAGGACTCGCCCCGTCCCGCGCCGAGGGGGCTGTTGCTACCGTCTGGGTCAACAACACGATGACGAAGGGCCAACAGCCCCCGAAAGCAGGGCCACCGACGATGTCGACGCCTCCCGCGCAGTCCCCGGCCGCACGCTCGACAGCACCCGACCAGGTAGCAGCGCCCGACCGAGAAGCACCGGGGAAAACCCTGCCGGCGCGAGCCCGCGTCGCGAGGGCGTCACCGTGGAAGACGTGCTCGAACGCGACGGGGTCGTCACCGGGGTGCGCACCGACAAGGGCGACATCGAGGCAGAGTTCGTCGTCAACAACGCCGGGATGTGGGCCCGCCAGCTGGGCGAGAAGTCAGGGGTGACGATCCCGCTTCAGGCCGCCGAGCACTACTACCTGCTGACCGAGCCGATCCCGCAGGTGTCCAGCACCTGGCCGGTCCTGGAGGACCCCGCCTCGCATGGGTACTTCCGCGAGGAGGGTGGCGGCCTGATGCCTGGCCTGTTCGAGCCGGTCTGCGCCCCGTGGAAGGTCGAGGGTATTCCGCCCGACTTCTCCTTCGGTGAGATCGCGCCGGACTGGGACCGGATGGGCCCGTACCTGCAGACGGCGATGTCGCGGGTCCCGATCTCCGGCGAGGTCGGCCTCCGCAAGCTCTTCTGCGGGCCGGAGAGCTTCACCCCGGATCTTCAGCCGGTCTTCGGCGAGGCTCCCGAGCTCAGGAACTACTTCGTGGCGGCGGGGCTCAACTCCGTCGGCATCCTCACCGGCGGCGGTCTGGGTCGCGCCCTCGCCCACTGGATCCTCAACGGTCGGGCGGACATCGATGTCACCGGCTTGAACATCGACCGGCTGCACCGGTACCAGGCCAACCCGCAATATCGGCAGGCCCGCACTGTCGAGTCGCTGGGCTCGGTCTACCTCTGTCACTACCCGACGAAGTCGATGCAGACCGCGCGCGGCATCAAGCGGTCCGCGGTGCACGAACGGCTCACCGCTGAGCGCGCCTGCTTCATGGACGTCAGCGGCTGGGAGGGCGCCGACTCGTTCGCGCTGCCGGGGGTCGAACCGGCGGTCGAGCGGCGCTCCTGGGGACGGCAGAGCTGGTTCCCCTACTGGGAGGCGGAGCACCGGGCCGCGCGGGAGGGCGTGATCCTGATGGACATGTCCTTCATGTCAAAGTTCGCCGTGAAGGGTCGCGACGCCGGACGTCTGCTGGACCGCCTGTCCGCCAACAACGTGGTCGCGGAGCAGGGCAGGATCACCTGCACCCCGTGGCTCAATGACGCCGGGCTTCTGGAGGCCGACCTCACGGTCACCAAGCTCGGGCAGGAGAGCTACCTCGTGGTGGCTTCGGACACCGCCCACCGCCACGTCGAGACCTGGATGAGGCGCTATATCGGCGGCGATGAGAACGCCTTCGTGAACGACGTGACGTCCGGGCACGCCCAGCTCAACATCCAGGGCCCCGATCCCGTGAGCTGCTCGCTGCGATCACCACCGCGGACGTGTCGAACGAGGCGTTCCCGTTCCGAACGGCCCGCGAGATCGACCTGGGATTTGCCCGGGCTCTGTGCATCCGGATCACCTCCCTGGGCGAGCTGGGCTACGAGCTGTACGTGTCGACCGAGCAGGCGCTCTATCTGCACGACCGCATCGCCGAGGCCGGGAAGGCGGTCGGCCTACGCCACGCGGGGCTGAAGGCCCTGTCCAGCCTGAGGATGGAGAAGGGCTATCGCGACTACGGCCACGACATCGACAACACCGACAGCGTGCACGAGGCGGGGCTGGGTTTTGCCGTGGACCTGCGGCGTCCCAGCCGGTTCATCGGGCGAGAGGCGGTCGAGGCCCGGAAGGCTGCGGGACCGCTGACCCGGCGGCTGCTGCAGATCCTGGTGACAGACCCCGGGCCCATGCTGTTCCACGCCGAGGTGGTCCGCCGGAACGGGACTCCCGTCGGATACGTCCGGGCCGCCTCCTACGGCTTCACGCTCGGAGGCGCCGTGAGACTGGCCATGATCGAGGCCGGCGAGCCGCTGGATCAGGTCTACCTGGACGGCTCGAGCTGGCAGGTCGACATCGCCGGCCGGACCTACCCGGCGGTTGCCTCGCTCCGGCCGCTGTACGACCCGACGATGCGCCGGGTCAGGAGCTGACGGTCCTGAGAGAGCCAGGGTCCTGGCCTCGCTTGCAGTATCGGCCGGGGAGCGGACGCCTGCTGGGGACCACTGGCCGGTCCGACCCTGCATGATGGCTCCATGCAAGAACACCCGACAGCAGTCCTGATCTTCGACCGCGACGGCGAGGCCTGGGCCTTTCCCCGCATCGAGGACGCCGCAGGCTCGATGGACTCCAGAGCGGTCCTTGATGGCGAGTACGAGGCGGCATTCACCCTCGACGGCCATGTGGTCGCCATCAACGGAATCCGAGACGGGCCCGTCTCGCTGACGGTCACCGATGAGAGCGACGAGACCGCCCTGCGCGACTTCCTCAGCGGCAGCCAGACCCGGATGGGTTTCACCAGCGACGCCGACGACCCCGTGGCCGTAGCCAACGAGCTGATCCGGCTGGAGTGGGAACGCCGCTCGCCACGCCTGCCCGGGTGGATGCGCAGGCGCCTGTACGGAGACCAGCCGCCACAGGTGTAGCGGACGCTCAGACCAGCTCGCCGTCCTGCACGATGTGCAGCAGGTACGGCCCGGTTGCGGCCAGCATCCGCGCCATCCCCGCATCCGGCTCGGCCCGCGTCCGAACCGTCTCACCCTGGGCGCCGCGTAGCACGACATGCTCCGCGAAGCTGGGGTTCGTCAGCGAGACCTGCCAGGCCGGGAACTGGCCGGCCCGCTGTTCCTTGCAGATCTTGCCGAGCGCGCCGTTGTCCAGCAGCACGTGCCTGACCGGTATGCCGTACTTCACCGCCGCCGTCAGCTGCGCCAGATACTGCCCGAACCCACCGTCACCGGTCACCGCGATGACCCGGCGGGAAGGGTCCGCGGCCCAGGCGCCGATGGCGGCGGGATAGCCGAAGCCGATGGAGCCGAGGTAGCCGGGCATCAGCACCGGCTGCCCCTTGGACTCCAGGTATCGTCCGAAGGAGTGGGCGTGGTTGCCGACGTCGACGGTGCAGACGGCATCGGCCGGTGCCAGGTCCAGGGCGGCCAGCGCGAGCCGGGCATCAGCCAGCACCGAGACGTTGACCGGGTTGAACCGCCCGATGGTTGCCGGAGCGTGGTCGATGCTCACCAGATCCTTGTAGGTGGCGATGCCGGTGTGGTTGGAGAACGAGGCCCCCACCACGATCAATAGGTCCGACTCGTTCATCAGCCAGCTCGCGACCGGGGTCCCGCTACGCCCCAGAACCCCTGTGGCCAGAGGGTGGTCGTCCGGCACCAGACCCTTGGCCCTGAACGTGGTCAGGATCGGGACACCCAGGCGCTCGGCCAGGGACAGCAGCTCGGCCAGCCCGGTGCGCGCCCCGTCCTCCGCCGCGATCTCCGGACGCTTCGCAGCCCGCACCAACGCCGCGGCAGCGTCGATGGCCAACGCCGACGGTGGGGTCTCCCGATCTGCCAGCCTGCCCTGCGGGCCCACCGCCTTGGCCTGGCTGGGGAGCACCTGAACCTCGTCGGGCAGGACCAGCTGCGCCACTCCCCTGCCGTCGATGGCGTGCTTCACAGCGCTGGCCACCAGCTCGCCGTGGTCACTGCCGGACTGCAGCGTGGCGGTTGAGATGGCGACGTTGCCGAAGGCCGCGTTGGGATTCAGGTCCTGGAACGCCCCCCGGCCCGGCACCGAGCTCGGCACCTGCCCGGAGATGGCGATCACCGGGGCACCGTCGACCTTGGCGTCATACAGGCCGGTCAGCAGTTTGGTGGAACCCGGTCTGGCGATCGCCAGGCAGGTGGCCGGACGGCCCGTCAGCTTGGCATAGCCACTGGCCGCGAAGGACGCAGCACCCTCATGCCGGATGCCGATGTAGCGCAGTTCGCCTCGTTCCTCCGCGCGCCGCATCGCATCGGCCACCCCGAGGTTGGAGTGCCCCACCATCCCGATGACCGCAGTGACCCCCTCAGACCACGAGCGTCTCGACCACCACGTCACCGACGGTCCGGACGTGCTCGGGCAGGTCAGGCAGCTCGACCCAGGTGCCGCCGGCGCGCTCCTGAGCCGGGAAGGCGGGCACGGCGTCCGCGAAGTTGGGGGGACCCCGGTGATCGGGTCGTAGTCGTAGCCGTGCCTCGGGCATTGCAGCAGGCCCTTCTCGATGGAGCCCCGCCCAGCGGCCCGCCCTGGTGCGGGCAGAGGTTCTCCAGGGCGCCGAGCCGCCCGCCACAGCGGGACAGGGCGACCGGGCGACCGTCGACGACCGCTGCCCGACACGGCCCTCATCCGGGATGTCGGCGTCCTGGAACCGGTGCCAGGTCGAGCCGGTCATGACCTGGGCCCAGACAGGTCGGCGAACACCCATTGCAGGCAAAGGGTCATTGGGGGAGGCTCAGCTATCGCACTCATGAAACACCCCTCGGTCAGCGGCATCAACCCTGCGCACACGCGCTCAAGTCAGTGGATCAGGACGGGAATCAGTTGACAACCTTGGAGGAGAAGATGGAACAGGCCATGCCGACGACAAGCGTCCTCGACCCGGCGACCCTCGCCGTGACGCGCCGACGGCTGCACGGGATCAATGAGTGTCTGATGACCGGTCCGCAACGGCGGGCCGGCGGCCGGTTCACCTTGAGGGTGACCCCGGGGGGCTTCGCCACGACCGGGACCCCCGCGCTACGCCTGCGCGGCACCGACCTGCTGTCCGACGAGAGCAGGCGGGTGCCCGTCGCCGGGCCTTCTCCGATCTGGCCGATGCGCTCGGGGTCGATTTCGGGGCCCCGCCCGATGGCCATCCGGACGGCAGCGAGGTCGGCCCGGACGACGACACGGCGCTGGATGCCGCGTCGGCCTCGCTCATCCAGCAGTGGTGTCTCCTGGGCGATGCCGCGCTGAGGGTGATGGCGCCGAGACAGAACCCGATCCTGTGGCCCGAGCACTTCGACGTCGCCATCCTGCTGGACGACACGTCGTACGGCGTCTCGCCCGGTGACGCGCTGCATGCCGCGCCTTACGCCTATGTCAGCAGCAGTGACCACGACGACTCGGACTTCTTGAACGCGCCGTTCGGAGCGATCCGCAGCTACGAGCAGATGCGCAGCATCAACGATCTGGTGATCTTCTGGAGCGCCGCCCAGGGCCTGCTGGCAACCCATGGCTAGACCCATGGGTGGACCCATGTTTGGACCCGGGTGGATGCCTGCCCGACGGCTCACAGGTAGACTGAGGTTCGGCGGTGGGGCTCGCCGTTCCCAAACCGTCACCCTGCGGGGTGACCAACAGTCCCTACCTGTAACCCTCGTAGCGCCTCCATGCCCTGCGAGCCCGTCCAGGTATGGAGGTCCCGCCGGTGCCCGAGCATCAACCACCCGAGCATCAACCACCCGAGCATCAACTACCCGAGAGAACCGCTGCCAGCGGACCTGTCGACTCCGACATCGACCTGCACCAGGGCCGACCGAACCGTCGCGGCGGTGAGGATATCGCCGTGCTGGCCGCCATCGCCGCTGGTGGCGCGGCCGGCGCTGCGGCGCGTTACCTCATCGCGGAGGCTTGGCCGACCCCTGTGGGCACCTTTCCGGTCAGCACCCTGGCGATCAACGTCCTCGGCTGCGCCCTGATCGGGGTCCTGATGGTCCTGATCACCGACGTATGGAGTCGGCAGCGGCTGCTGCGCCCCTTCCTCGGCACGGGGGTCCTGGGCGGGTTCACGACCTTCTCGACCTACACGGTCGACATCCAGCGGCTCGTCACCGGCGCCCATCCGGGCCCGGCGCTGCTCTACCTGGCACTGACCCCCATCGGCGCGCTCCTGGCCGTATGGATGACGGCAACCACCACCCGACGGCTGGTCAACTGGAGGATCGAATGAGACTCACCGGCACCGCACAACGACTCACGGTCATCGTCGGGGACTCCGCCCACTGGCACCACAAGCCGCTGTTCACCGAGATCGTCCACCGCGCCCACCAGGCCGGCCTCGCCGGGGCAACAGTCCTGCACGGCGTCGAAGGCTTCGGTGCCACCAGCCGGATCCACACCTCACGGATCCTGAGCCTGTCCGAGGACCTGCCGGTGGTCATCATCATCGTCGATAGCCACGACCGGATCCGCGACTTCCTGCCCCACCTCGACGAACTGGTGACCGAGGGACTGGTCACCCTGGATGACTGCGAGGTCATCCGCTACGTCGGCACGAACCCCGACGGGGTCGGTGCCGGGCACGCTCCGATGGACACCCCCGGGCACGACCGGTGAACCTGCTCCTGGTCATCGCCGGTGCAGCCATCGGGGCGCCGCTGCGGTACCTGGGCGACCGGGCCATCCAGTCACGGCACGACACCGTATTCCCGTGGGGCACCCTCAGCGTCAACGTGCTTGGCTCGCTGATCCTGGGACTCCTCACCGGGGCCGTCACCGCCGCCGGCGCCTCTCCGCAGGTGCAGCTGGCCCTGGGCACCGGGCTCTGTGGCGCGCTCACCACCTACTCCACCTTCTCCTACGAGACGCTGCGCCTGCTCGACAGCGACGCTCGCCTCCTCGCCGCCGCCAATGTCTTTGCCAGCATCGTCGCCGGGCTGGGCGCAGCCTTCCTCGGCGTGGCCGTCAGCCAGTCGATCTGGTCCTGAACAGGTCGCCGCACGCATCGAGGGGTTGCCCAGACCTGACCACCTGGGGCCCCCGAAGATGAGCTGTGACCTGGTCTCGGCCCAGTTGATGCACCTGCCGAACCCACAAGTCCGAGGTGGAGGCGCTCTACCGCCGCTGACAGACCGGCCCGGCCCACGGGGCTGGTTGTATGCCGACCGGGCACTCCGAGGCTGGTTATTGGTGCGCCGACTCCGGCCAGGTCGCCGCGAGGAGCTGGATCCTGGCTGCGGCCTGCCCCACGTCCATCCCCTTTGCGACGGCTTGGCCGAGCAGATAGGTGGTGACCGGCGCTGCCGGCCGTTCGATGTTGTAGGCGGCCGCTCGGGCCACGTCCAGGATCACGTCGAGGTCGGGGTCCCCCGGCAGCTTCAGCTCGGCGCAGACGGTGCTGACCCAGCTGTACAGGGGTGCCGGCACCCCCGACGAGAGCGGCGTCGACCGTGCCCTGTGCAGGTCCTGCTGAGTGTCGATGTCGTCGACCCAGCGCGTCTCGGCCTCGCTCAGCGGGCGTTCGTGAACGTCCAGGAGCAAGATGAGCTCTCGCAACGACCGCCCGCGCGGGTCACCCAGCCTGGCCAGGGCGCCGCGCAGGGCTTCGGTGCGGACAACGGCGCACAGAGGCTGGCGGAGCCCTGCCCCGTCCACCGGCACCAGGGCGGCCGCGTCGCACGATGCGAACTCCGCGATGAGGCGCTCCAGGAGTGCCCCGGCCCAGGGCATGTCCACTCCCAGCAGGGCCGTGACCGGCGTACTCACCACTTCCAGCCCGGACGCGATACCGGCCACCGGGCCCCCATACAGCGGCCATTCCCGCCGGAAGGTGACCGGGCGCTGGGTCGGGCAATCGGGACCGGCGACCACGACGGGGACCCGGTCGGGAAGCGCCTTCAGAAGATGATCCAGCGCCGACGTGCCACCGATGGTGATCGCGGCCTTGTCATCGTGGCCGAGCCGGGAGCCGCGTCCCCCCGCAATCACGACAGCGGTCCACCCGGGCTCCGGTGAAAAGAGAGACATGCCCAGTAGCGTCGCATGGCTGCGAGCGCCATGCTGGTGTCCCTCAGAACGTGGACGTCGCACCCAAGGAGCCCAGCATGAGCACCCAGCAGATCACACAGGGAAGTGTTGTCGTCGGCGTGGACGGTTCGCCTGCCAGCGACGCCGCGCTGCGCTGGGCGGTGAGCGAGGCCCGGCGAACGCAGCAGCCGCTGCACGCGGTGCATGCCCAGGAGAATGAGTTGGTCCTGAATGACAAGGAGCAGCTGGGCACCAAGGAGGCTCCGGCGAGCGCTGATCCGGTGCTCACCTCCGCCGGGGACGTCGTCAGGACGATGGCGCCCGAGGTCCAGCTCACTCTGCACAGCGTTACCGGCTTCGCGCCGACCACCTTGACAGCGGCCTCCAGGCTCGCGCAGACCGTGGTCGTGGGCTCTCACGGGCGCAGCGCCCTGCCCACCGCCCTTCTCGGCTCCGTCTCCCATCAGGTGGCCATCCACTCCAGGTGCCCCGTGGTGGTCGTGCGGGAGAACGGCACGCAGGGGGTCGATGGACCAGGAAAGGTCATTGTGGGAGTGGACGGCTCGGCAGCCTCCGAGCCCGCTCTCGCCTATGCGTTCGCCTACGCATCCTCAACGGGCAGCGGCCTCACCGCCGTGCACACCTGGTGGTGGGAGCCGCTGGAGGGGGTCAGCCTGGGCGAGCCCTGGCTCGGCGACTGGACCCAGATCGCCACCCAGGAGAGCAGCCTGGTCGCGGAGGTGCTGGCCGGCTGGGCGCACAAGTTCCCGGATGTCTCGGTCACCAGCCACGTCGTGCGCGGTGACCCGGTCGTGGAGCTCCTCGAGCAGTCGCGGGGCGCCAGACTGCTCGTGGTGGGATCGCGCGGGCGGGGCGGGTTCATCGGCCTGATGCTCGGCTCGGTCAGCCGGCGCGTCCTGAAGCGTGCCACCTGCCCGGTTGCCGTGGTGAGGTCAGCGGGGGGAGACAACCCCGCCGGCTGAGGCTGCGATAATGCGCTCATGACATACGTTGCTGCCCAGGACCGTTACGAGTCGATGACCTACCGCAGGGTGGGACAGAGCGGTATCAGGCTTCCGCTGATCTCCCTGGGTCTGTGGCACAACTTCGGCGACGAGAAGCCGCTGGAGACCCAGCGGGCGATCCTGCGCCGTGCGTTCGACCTCGGCGTCTGCCACATCGACCTGGCGAACAACTACGGGCCCCCCTACGGCGCCGCCGAGTCCAACTTCGGCACGATCCTGCGCCAGGATTTCCTGCCCTACCGCGACGAGCTCTTCCTGTCCACCAAGGCCGGCTGGGACATGTGGCCCGGACCCTACGGCGACCTCGGGTCCCGCAAGTACCTGCTGGCGAGCCTGGACCAGTCCCTGAAGCGGATGGGGGTCGACTACGTCGACGTCTTCTACTCCCACCGTCCCGACCCTCAGACCCCGCTCGAGGAGACCATGGGGGCTCTGGACACCGCCGTTCGCTCGGGCAAGGCGCTGTATGCCGGGATCTCGTCCTACTCCCCGGAGCGGACCGCCGAGGCCGCCAGGATCCTGAAGGACCTGGGCACACCGCTGTTCATCCACCAGCCGTCCTACTCGATGCTCAACCGCTGGGTGGAGGGCGGCCTGCTCGACACCCTGGAGACGGCCGGCGCCGGTTGCATCGCCTTCTCCCCACTGGCCCAGGGGATGCTGACCGACAAGTACCTGGACGGTATCCCGTCAGCCTCACGGATGGCGGAGGGCTCCTCCCTGTCCAGGGACCTGCTGACCGAGCAGAACCTCACCCACATCCGTGCGCTGAACCAGATCGCCGGACGCCGAGGCCAGTCGCTGGCCCAGATGGCCCTTGCCTGGCTGGCCCGCGACGAGCGGGTCACCTCGGTCCTGGTCGGCGCCTCATCGGTCGAGCAGCTTGAGCAGAACATCGCCGCGGTGGGAAACCTCGACTTCAGCGCGGAAGAGCTGGCCGAGATCGACACTCACGCGGTCGAGGGCGGCATCGACCTCTGGCGTGGTCAGGCCCTGAGCTGAGGTCGCGACTTCATGAGGGAGCTCGCGCTCACTCCTTCATGAAGTCGCTGACCAGCTCAGCGAACCGCTCAGGCTCGTCCAGGTGGGGGAAGTGTCCGGCCCCCTCGAACAGCTCCACCCGGCAGCCCGGGAACACCTTCTCGGCCAGGGTTGCATGCCAGGCGGGGATCATCCGGTCCCGGGTGCCCCAGACGACCAGTGTGGGAATGTCGATATCCAGATTCAGGTTGTCCCGCGCGTTCACGGTCTGCCCGCCCGGATCGATGACGGAGCGGGTGGTAGCCAGGAAAGCACGCCGGGTGTCGGCGTCGGCCAGAGATTTGAAACCCCGCCAGATCTCCGTCACATCCGGGCTCGCGTGCCAGCCGACAAACCCCAGGGCACGCCCGGCAGCCTCCCCCTGTCCACGCACCCAGCTCGAGGCGATGACCGGCAGGACCCATCCGGCCCCCGGCACCGTGGCCGCCCGCAGCAACGGGCTCACCGACCGACCCAGGCCCCCGCTGGCGACCAGAACGAGACGCTCGACCCGCTCCGGGAACAGGTAGCAGAGCTGCATCGCGATGCCGCCACCGAGGGAATGCCCCACCAGGGTCACCCGCTCGATGCCGAGCGCATCCAGCAGATCGCGCATGGTGCCCGCGTGGGCGCCGAGCGAGTAGTCCCCCATTGGCTTGGCCGAGGCACCATGGCCCCACAGGTCAGGCACCACCACGCGGTGGTCCGCCTCCAGTTCGTTGACCAGGTGGGCCCAGTTCCGGTGCGAGCCGGTCAGTCCGTGGATGAACAGCATGGCCGGGCCCTCGCCGCGGTCCAGGAAGACGAACTCCCGCCCGTTGAGCATCGCCGTCTGTGTCCGCAGCTTCGTCACGACGCCTCCCAATCTTCTACCAGCCGGTAACTTGGGAAAGCGTAGTTCATCCAGCGGTCCTGGTGCCGCCAACCGGCCAAAGACGTTCCTTCCCCCCGCCCACCCGGGCACCCGTCCGGTCCACGGTCCTGAAAGGCTGACCGCATGAGAAGAATCGCTTTTCCGCAGGTTGGCGCCGAACCCGAGGGCGCGATGCCGCGACTGGCCAAGTTCGCCTGGCTGTCGATTGCGGCGGCGGTGGTGACGATCGGGCTGAAGTCAGGGGCCTACCTGCTGACCGGGTCGGTCGGCCTCCTGTCGGATGCCGCCGAGTCGCTAGTGAACCTGGTTGCCGCAGTGGTCGCCCTGATCGCCCTCAATGTCGCGGCGCGACCCGCTGACGAGAACCACAACTTCGGCCACGGCAGGGCAGAGTATTTCTCGGCAGGCATCGAGGGGCTGATGATCTTCGTCGCGGCCGCCTTCATCCTGGTCGCCTCGGTGCAGCGATTCCTGGACCCAGCGCCTATCGAGAGCGTCGGGCTCGGGCTGGCGATCTCGACAGTGGCCACCGCGGTGAACGGGGCCGTCGGCATGCTCCTGCTGAGGGCGGGAGCGGAGCATCGCTCGGTCACACTGACCGCGGATGGCAAGCATCTGCTGACAGATGTGTGGACTTCGGTCGGCGTCATCGCCGGGGTGCTGCTGGTCGGGCTGACCGGCTGGGAGCGACTCGACCCGATCGTCGCCGCGATCGTTGGCGTGAACATCCTGGTGACCGGCTTCCGGCTGGTGTCCCAGTCGGTGACCTCCCTGCTCGGGGCCGCCATGCCGGCCGAGGACCTCGCCCGGGTGACCGCCGTCCTCGACTCCCTGCGCACCCACGAGGTGGACTTCGTCGAGGTGCGCACTGTCGAGTCGGGGCGGCACCGTTTCGTCACGCTGACCGTGCTGGTGCCTGGCAGCTGGACCGTCGACCGGGGCCACTGCCTGGCAGACGAGGTCGAGTTGGCGATCTCACGTGAGCTGCCGCACACAGACGTCCAGACGCACCTGGAACCACGCAACCCGTCCTGACCCGAAGCTGCCGCGGAACGTTTGGCCACATGTGCTGGCAAACGTCCCTGATTCGGGCGCGAGCTTGAGCCACAGTCCGCTCCGCGCCTCCGTCGTCGGACAGAGTCCTGAGGGCTGGTCAGCTCTAGAGGCCGGGTCCTCGCTGGGAGGCAGGATCCTTCAACAGGGCGGCGACGAGCTGGCCCAGCAGGGCGCGCACCGTGGCCTCGGCAAGCTGATGCAGGAGCAGCCGGTCCAGCTGCCTGCCAATCGGGCCCAGCGGCGGGTCGTAGCTGCCCGAGAGGCGCAGCTGCGACTCGTCTGCCCCCAGGGGCGTGATCTCAAGATCGGCCAGCATCACCGGGAACAGCTCTGTCGGCCCGGTCGCGGACCACTGAAGTGGTATGACGAACCCCTCGCCACGATCCCGGGCGTTGCCAACCCGCATGCTGACGGCCTTCGACAGGCCGGGAACCGGCCCGAACGGGCCCACCCTGCCGAGCAGATCCTCACCTTCGTCATAGGCTGCTTCGGCCACGTGCTGCCACAGCCCGTTCACTGCGGCCAACAGCCGATGCCGGACCCGGGCGATGGGCAGGGGGACGCGGATGAAGTCGTAGACAAGCATCCCCCAAGGAGACCCAGACACAGACCGCCGGCGCCAGAGCCGAAGGTCCCGATCCCCTGACCTGAAAAGGCCAATCGCCTTCCCGATCCCCTGACCTCGAGCGGTGCGGTCGCCGGCCCCACGAAGACGGCAGCAGCCGACACAACCACAGCCACCACCCCAGTCCCGCATCCCTCACCCGGCGCCACCGCGCGAAGCTTCGCCGAGCTGTACCGGGACGTCAGCAGCGGAGTGGTCCGCATCCAGGCGATCACCTATGACGGCGACGGTGTCGGCACGAGGTTCCTCATCGCACCAGACCTGGTGGCCACCGTCGCCCACGTGGTGAACCAGTCAGCGGCGCTGAACCTCACGGTCGGTGACAAGGGCGCCGGAGGCAGCACCAACGGTGTGGTGGTGGGCATCGATCACTCGGCGGATGTTGCCCTGGTGCGGTTGAACCACCAGGTTCAGGGACACGTGTTCATCATGGCGGACGAGGCTCCGCGGGTCGGTCAGGAGGTCGCCGCCATCGGCTTCCCGGCGGGCGACCCGATGACTCTCACCCGCGGGACCGTCTCGGGGCTGGACCGGACCATCCCGATCGAGGTGGTCCAGCGCGGCGGACTGATCGAGACGGACGCCGCCATCAATCCGGGCAACTCCGGCTGGCCGCTGCTGAGTGCCGATAGTCAGGTCTTCGGACTCGTCGATGCCAAGAACATGGCCGCAGAGGGCATCGCCTTTGCCGTCGCCCCATTGTCCACCCCCTGCTTGCGAGCTGGGTCG
>JACMPC010000027.1 GCA_014377705.1 Dermatophilaceae bacterium | reverse complement strand
CCTGGGGCACCTGCTGACCCAGGTCCGCAACGTCGAGGGTGTCTACGACGCCTATCGCGTGACCTCCTGAGCGTCAGCTTGCTCCCCAGAGGGGACCCGCGCCCGGCTCCTTGACCGGGTTGACCATGCCCAACACCCAGGACCCGGCTGCAGCAGGAGGGGATCTGCGGCTGGTCGCCGGGCAAGTCAACGCTTCCACACTGACCAGTACCAAGTGGTTATGGCAACCACTCCGGTTAGTTACATCGAGCCATTGCGGATCCGCGAGGTGTCCGGCAATCTCATGCCACGGGCCTCCAAGGGCGAGGCCGCGAGCGAAGCATTGATCCGCCGGGTGACCTGGTCGCCTTCAATTCCCGGCGGGGAGCTAGAGGCGAAACCGGCGCTTGTTGAATCTTCTCGGAAAGAGAGATCGCAATGCGCATGATCAACAAGGTTGCCGTTCTCGCGATTGCCGGCGCCACTTTCGTCGGTGCTGGCACGGCGTACGCGTACTGGAATGCCACCGGTACCGGGTCGGCTACGGCTTCGGTCGGCACGGCGGCCAACAACCTGGTCGTCACGGGGCTCTCTGCTACCACCTTGACCCCCAACGGCCCGACAAGCTCTGTGTCGTTCACAGCACAGAACCCGGCGACCTTCAACCAGCGGATCAGCAAGATTCACCTCGTCAGCGTCACGGCGTATCCGACCCCCTTGGACCGCACAAACAACACCAACCCGGTGACGGCTTGCGGGACTGTCAACGACGGGTCGCTCGCCAATCCGGGCTCGAGCGTCTCAGCTTCCAGGGACTTCTACATGGCCGATGTGGTTGTTAACTCCGTCGATGGCGACGTCGCAAAAAGTGCTGCAGCCCAGGTTCTTACGACGACCGGCACGATGCTGATGAACGACGCTCTCTTCGACCAGGAGGCTTGCAAAACGACCGTGCTGAAGCTCACCTTCTCCACGTCCTGACTCGACCTCGCGCGAAAGGTGTCCCATGAACGCGGTGAAGGTCGTCAGGTTCTCACTCCTGACCTCCTTCATCGCGTTCGTGGTTGTCGGGACCATGAACGCATCGGTCGGCCTCAGCTTCGCGCTGTCAGCCTTCCCGAGTCTTGCCGATGTCTCGCAGGGTAAGACGGCGGCAGATGACGACAAGCTCGGTCACAAGGAGTTCGCCACGACCAGCGGCGACACCGATTCCGGGATGCTGGCGAACTGATGCGCCGTCGCTCAGTCAGGACGGCGGTCTTCAGCTGTCTTCTCGCCATGTTTGCGCTGGCCGGCGGTGGCCAAGCAATCGCGTACTGGTCGGGGTGGGGGGCAGGGATCGGTTCTGCATCGACCGGGACAGCTCTGCCGCTCACGGTCAGCCCGGGGTCTGCAGCTTTGGATCTCTATCCTGGCGGCCGCACTGGCGTGATGCTGGTCTTGTCGAACCCGAACGGCTTCGCGGTGCACGTCGGCTCCCTTGCGCTTGACACCAGCCAGGGCATCGGTGGTTACGGCGTGGACGCTGGCCACTCGGGGTGCGCTGTCGCAGCGCTCGCCTACACGACGCAGACCAACCTCGGGACCGGCTGGACGGTGCCCGCACAGGTTGGCGCTGTGGCAGGCACGCTTCCCGCCACCCTGGCGGCCGCCCTCACGCTGAGCGCCGATGCCGTGGACGCTTGTCAGGGCGCGAGTTTCACGATCTACCTGGACGCACGCTCATGAGGCGGCCGGGGCACACGCGGCGCCTCGCCCCATCCACCTTGGCTGGCTGGGCCCGGCTGCGGCCACTGGTGGCGATGGCAATGGCGCTCAGCCTGATGGCCGGTGTGGCTTCGGCGTACTGGAGCGCCGGCTCTGTCCCGGGCGGAAACGGGGCGTCGGCGGCCGCCAGCGTCAACCGGGGCGCGACGCCGACGGTGCTGTCGGCCGGAGGAACCGTCATTGGCAGCTGGGCTGCCAGCACCCTGTCCACCGGCGGCCCTGTGGGCGGGTACGACATCCATCGGTACGCCGCGGTCGGCCTGGCGCCGCAGAT
>JACMPC010000236.1 GCA_014377705.1 Dermatophilaceae bacterium | reverse complement strand
TCTCGGAGATGTTCGCGAACACGATGCTGTCAAAACGCTGGCGGGATCCGTTCTCGAGCTGAATCTCGAACGGACGGAAGTGGGCAAAGGCCCGCATGGCCGTCAGCGCCTCTTTTACCGACCCCTTGCCGCCCTTTTGCAGGTCGACTGCGACGGCCGGTGTCAGGCCGAGCCCGATGTAGGAGTGGGCATATGTGGTCGTGGGCGAGGATCCCCCAACCGTCAGCCGGAGCAGGTCGATTCGGGTGACTGAACCGGTGACGATGGCGTCGGCCAGCGGCTGCTCCCGGGTGGCGCGCCGGTGGTCGTTGGCGTTCCCCGCTGGCAGCACGGCGCAGACCACGGCGTCGTTACCGGACTGCATGGCGCCGTTGACGACCTCGTTGTAGCCACCGTCCCCGCTGACCGACACGAGCAGCGGGGACCCCGTCAGCGCCGCATCGCGCGCCAGATCATGTGCGTGCCCGGCGTGCTTGGTCTGTTGCAGCATCACCGATAGGTCTGGCTGCCGTCGCGCGAGCTCATCGCTCAGCTCCGCCGCGAGCCCCGAGGCGTTCCCGGTGCTGTTGGGGTTGAAGATCAGGACCACGCGGTCAAAGGGCTGCATGGGCTCACCGTATGGTCATCGTGGTTACCATCTGCCCACTTTCCGGCAAGTCCAGCTACCCGAGAGCTGGGATGCGCCGTCGGCTCGTTGCGCAGCACCTTCGGCGCACATCCGTTTCGGCAGTTGGCGGAACGGCCAACCGTGTGATCTGCCGGCGCTGCACCTAAGCAGCGATCCCTGTTAGTAGTAGTGCTTGCGTCCGCCGATGGCGCGGCCCATGGAGCCCAGGACCCAGAGGATCACGCCGACAACGATCAGGATGCCGCCGATGGTCTCCAGGATGGGAATTGCCGTGACCAATCCGATGACCGCAAGCACGATTCCGAGAATGATCAATTGAGGTTCCTTCCACCGTGCATGAGCGGCCCTGTCCAGGCTCGCGCTCAACGGTGGCAGCAGTCCGACGGCTCAACTAATCCGGCTCAGACGCCGCGTCGGCCGCCTGGCGACGAGCCACACCCGGTGACCGGTCCGACCCGCCCAAAGCGCTTGAAAGCGGGCACGGCTTCAAGCCGATCCTCATGGCCGTGACCACCCGGACGGTCGCCAGCATGCTGGAGGACCACATGAGTCCCCAGGACGAGGGCGCAGACGCGGTCTTGCCGAGGGAAGGCCACGACGACACGCCTGAAGATGCCGTCGACTCCCGTCCGGCGGAAGGTGAGTGCAGCGTCATCCGTGGTTTCCCCGAGCACAGCGACGAAATACCGCTATCGCGCCCCGAGGCCCAGTGAGTCGCAATTCACCCGGGGCGCGCCATCCGCGCGGCAGGACCTCCGGGGCGGAGATCGACCCGCAGGACTGCGAGGTTCTCCAAGCCAGGCCGCACGGCGTCAATGCACCACTGAGGGATCATGATCGACAGCGGGACCACTTCATCGAAGTCCACGAAACTGCCGATACCCGTTGACGTCGGCGTCGGCGTCGGCGTCGGCGTCGGCGTTGAGTCTGTCGTTGGCATTGACTTGGATGTTGGCTTGACGTTGTCCGGCCCGGTGTCATTGACCGAACCGGCTACGGACGCTTTCTGAGACGTTCCAGCACCCCCCGCCACGAGGCTGCCTTTGGTGAGTTAACTCGGGACGTTGACTTGGCGTTGGCTTTGGCGTTGACTGAAACGTTGGCCTTGAGGGACCTGATAGGACCAACCGGTTCGCAGCCTCAGTTGACTGACTCCCGTGCTGGTCGCCCCACCTTTGATGCAAGGAGCCCGATCCTGATGACTTGGCGTGATCGTGCTGCTTGTGTTGGCGTGGACCCCGAGCTGTTCTTCCCGATCGGGAACACCGGGCCCGCGCTTCTCCAGATTGAAGAAGCCAAGGCTGTCTGCGGTCGCTGTGTGGTTTTTGAGCCCTGCCTGAGCTGGGCCATGGAGTCCCGCCAGGAGGATGGGGTCTGGGGTGGGCTGTCCGCGGACGAACGACGGGCCGTCAAGCGCCGCAATGCCCGTGCTCGTCGTGCCGACCCAGGTGCACCCGGGCTTTGACGGATTCCCTGGACCTCAACCGGGAGGCGGCCTAAGGCGACCGGAGCGGCTCTGGAGCCAGCGACCAGGACGCAGCAAGGATCAATGAGAGGGCTTCCGTTTCCGTCGGCTCGGCGCAGCAGCCGACTGGAATGGTGAGCGTCTTGAGTCAGGCATGGATTCATGGCCGTACACTTGGAGTAAGCATGTGGTGCCCGGGCGGTGACCTACGATCCTGTTGGTTTCGGTTCCGCGCTGCGGCGAGTCGCCGACCCGGCGGCGTGAGCCGAGGGACACCAAGAGGTGTATGACCAGCGGTCGTTCATGAGGACGTTGTCACGGTTCGCAGTGGTGCTGCCGGAGCACCATGACCTTGACGCTGCGGCGTTGGCTGAGCTGACCAAGAGTGTTACTGCGGTGTTGGGCCTGGGCGGCAGCGGGGTCACCATGGCAGAGGAGGGCCAGCTGCAGTTCGTGACGGCGGTGACCCCGGATTCCAAAGTGCTGGAGCGCAGCCAGGAGGAGCATCAGGAAGGCCCGTGCCGGGACGCCTACGAATCTGGCGAGGTAGTGCGGGTGACCGATGTGCGCCAGGAGTCAGCCCGATGGCCGCACTACTCGGCCACTGCCACTGACTTGGGAATCGCCGGTGTGGCCGGGATCCCGATGCGCGATGGTGACGAGGTCATCGGCGCCCTGAACATCTACTCGCGCGAGCCACGGGAGTGGTCGGATGAGGACATTGAGGTTGCCGTGGTCCTGGCCGACGTGGCGACCGGCTACGTTCTCAACGCAGGTAAGCTGCACGATCAGGAGCAGCTGAGCGAGCAGTTGCAGCAGGCGCTGGACTCACGGGTCGTTATCGAACAGGCCAAGGGGATCACCGCGCACAGGAAATCGGTCACGGTCGATCACGCGTACCAGCTCATGCGAGGGCATGCCCGCAACAACCACGCCAGCCTGCGCATGGTCGCTGAGGCGATCGTTGGCGTGGGGCTCAAGGTCTGAGCCCGGCGGCCGTCCCCGCCGATCTCGCGTTTCCCACAGAGCACCCACATCTTGTCCACAGGACCGTGCCCGATGACCTACCTGCCGCCTCATCCCCGCCAGTCAGGTCGCGGACCTCCGCGATCACCGACAGACCGTGCCTGGTGTCAACGTGGGACACGCAAGTCAATGCCAACGACAGACTCATCGCCGACGCCGACGCCAACCGATATCGGCAGTTTCTAGTGCTGTGTCTCGTCATTGACTGACTGTTTGGTTAAGGGCGACTCGACCGCGGCGGACTTTGGTCAGGATGGATTCTGCGGTGGCGGTCCAGACGAAGGCTTTGGGTTCGATGTTGTGGACCTGCATGTATTTCTCGATGGCGGCGATCAGGTCGGGAACGCTGTGGAACACGCCTCGGCGTAGCGCCTTGCCGCTCAGGTCTCGGAACCACCGTTCGACCAGGTTCAGCCAGGACGAGGACGTCGGTGTGAAGTGCAGCTGGAACCGGGGATGTTTGGCGAGCCAGGCCACGACGTCCTTGTGTTTGTGGGTTGCGTAGTTGTCCAGGATCATATGAACCGCAGAGCCTTTGGGCACTTCCTTGTCGATGGTCCGTAAGAACTTCAGGAACTCCTCGTGGCGGTGTTTGTCCATGCATGTGCCGATGACGGTGCCGTCCAGGGCGTTGAGGGCGGCGAAGAGTGTGGTGGTGCCGTGCCTCTTGTAGTCGCTGGTGATCGTGCCGGCCCGGCCCTTGGTCATCGGAAGCGGGGCCTGGGTGTGGTCCAGTGCCTGGATGGAGGTCTTTTCGTCCATGCACAACACCACGGCGTTCTCGGGAGGGTTCAGGTAGAGCCCGACGACATCGATGAGCTTCTCCTCGAACAGTGGGTCGTTAGAGAGCTTGAACGTCTTGACCAGATGCGGCTTGAGGCCGCGCCCGGACCAGATCCGCTGGACCGTGGCCGGAGAGACCCCGACCTGTTTGGCCATGGTCCGACAGCTCCAATGCGTTTCACCGGAGGGCTTTTCGTGCTGGGTGAGGCGGACGATCTCCTCGATCTGCTCCGCTGTGATCCCCGGTTTACGGCCGCGCCCTTCCCGGACCTGGCCGAACTTGGATAGCCCCTCAGCGGCGAACCTGCCCCTCCACGAGCGGACCGTCACAGGGGTAACCCCAACGGCCGCGGCGATCCTGGAGTTCGCCACACCGTCGGCGGCCAGCAACAACACCTTGGCCCGTTTCACCTCACGATGGGCCGCGGTCGAAGACCGGGACAGGATGGTCAAGGCTTCGCGTTGACCGGCCGACATGACCAATGGGGCTGCGGCATTG
>JACMPC010000235.1 GCA_014377705.1 Dermatophilaceae bacterium | reverse complement strand
GGCAAGAGAGATGATCGTCAGGTCCTTGACGCCGATCTCCACCAGCTTGTCGATCGACTTGAGCGGTGCCCCCACCCCCAGGAAGCCGCCCAGCATGATCGTTGCTCCGTCCTGAATATCCTCGACCGCTTGGTCCAGACTCATTATCTTGTCCATGAGATTCCTTCACAGCTCTCGGTGCTCGGACCTTTGATCATGAGCATTCCAGCCAGTTCCGACTCCTGAAGCACGTGCGCCTGACCACCACTGACCGAAGGAGCCAGGGTGGCCAATACTTTTGCGCAGTCGGACGCTACGCCCCCCCGGTCAAACGTCGTCGCGACGCGCCGAACAGATGCTGACCGCGTCATCGCACCTGAGCGTCACAGTGCCTCAGCGTCAACCCACTCGACGGCGCGCTGGACGTCGGCGACCTCAGGAACCCCGTCAGGAGTCGCGGGACGCTGCACCATCACCACGGGCAGACCGAGCCGCGGCCGTGGCCGGCCCCGCCGCGGTTCTTGGCACATAGCGGTGTCGACCCCGCGGTCCTGCATGACCGCCGGCTGGAGACCACCGGGGTCCTGACCACGATCGGGTCGGACTCCGTATTCGCCCCGACACCGCGGGTCACCGAGTCGCTGCGGCAGGCTCTCACCGCCGCGCAGGCGTGGAGAGTGACGCGGCCCGGCGACAACGGCAACCCGACCATTCCGCGACGTCGAGGGCGATATGAGCCTGCCCGGCCGGCTGCTGCTGATCGGTTGCCGCTCACCATGGTGCTCGGGACGGTGCTGGCCTACCTGATGGAGCCGGCATCGGTTGGGCGGCGGCCGCGCTGGTGGCGACGATCGCCGTGCTCGCTGCGCTCGCCGTGGATTCGGGCGGAGGCTGGCTGGTCAGCCAGGCCAGGTCCCACGGCTGGACCTCACCGGTGTCCAAGCAGGTTGCCGTGCTGACTCTGGCCGTGCTCGCCCACACCGGAGCGCTGGCCATCGGCAGCAACGGGTTCGTCGCGGCGTTCCTCGGCGGGCTGCTGTTCGGGCAGGCGACCAAGCACCGCCTGGACGGTCCGGTCGAGTTCAGCGAGACCGTGGCCCTGTTCTTGTCGTTCTTCGTCTGAACGCTGTTCGCCGCCCTGTTGGTCGAGCCGGTGCTGACCGGGCAGACGTCCTGGACGGCCATCGGCTACGCGGCGCTGGGCCTGACCGTGGTGCGGGATGCTTCCCGTCGCGCTGTCGCTGCTCGGGCTCGGGCTGCGACCGATCACCTGGTTGTTCATGAAGTGGTTCGGCCCACGCGGTCTCGCGTCCGTGTTGTTCACCCTGGTGGCGCTCGAAGAGCTGGAGTCCGGCTCGCCCCAGATGCCCCCCTTGGTCCAAGTGGCAACCTGGACCATCCTGCTGTCCGTTGGTGGCCCACGGCGTGAGCGCCGGACCCCTGGCAGCCCAGTACGGCGCCCGAACTAGCGCGTTGGGCGACGTACCCGAGACGGCCTTGTGACATGACGGACAGCTCCCGACGCCATCGGCAGGGTCCGCGGGGCTGTCATCCGCTGCTGCTTGGGGCGGCCGAAGCGCTGCTCCTGTCCACGGGCTCGTTGGCCGGCTCGTCGGCCGGTTCGTCGGCCGGCTCGTCGGGACCGGGCGACTCAGCGACCAGGTCCTAGCGCTTCCCGTAGATGTCAAGCAGCGCCAGCAACATCGCGACGACGGGGACGGCAAGGAACGCCCCCGCGACGCCGAACAGAGCGGCGCCGAGCAGGACCGCGCCGAAGGAGACGGCGAGGTTGACGTTCACCGCCTTCGCGCTGATCTTCGGCTCGATCGTGAGGTTCTCGACCTGCTGGTAGAGCAACGCCCACCCCAGCGCGAGGACGCCGGTCCGGGGCTGGGCGCTCAGCAGCCCGACAAGGACCGGGAGGACGATGGCGATGTAGGTGCCGATGGTCGGCACGGACTGAGCGACGACCCCGGTCCACAGCGCCAGCGGCAACCAGTAGGGCAGTCCGATCACGAGGAAGACGATGCCGCTCGTGACAGCGTTGATCGTGCCCAGGACCACGCGGGCACCGAGTCGAGCAGGTCAGGGATACGTGCGATCAGCTGGCTGAGCGGGTCGACCATCAACCTTCCGAGGGCCACCACGAAGATGACGACGCACACCACGAACGCCGCCATCACAATTATCGTGGCCGCGCCCCGCTTCAACCGGCGGGCGGATCGATCGACCAGCGGAGCCATCGCGATGGCCGCCAACCACGACATCAGCACCGTGAAGATGACGCTGCCGCCGCCGTCGACGATAAACCTGAGGGTCAGGCCGAAGGCGACCACGCCCAGGAGGACCAGGCCAACGCGCCAGACGTTTCCAGGGTGAAGTTCACCCGGAGGTGGTCATCATGCGGCGCAGACATGACCGCCGGCGACGAGTCGGCGTTGTGTGGTGCAGTCTCGTCCGTCAATAGACCCCCTGGCCCTTGCTATATCTGGCCCTGCTCGACGGGACCGCTGCGAAAGCACGCTCTCGAGCGGTGACTTTTCCCCGATATAGGACAAACACGACAGCGGGAAAAGTCCATCGCCGCATGAATGTGCGCTTGCGTCCGCGGGCGTCGTGAAAGGTGACTTCGTCACCAGGGCTTCGAGCAGCCAGCCAGTCCCCATCGACCTGAACCGAGAGGGTGGGTCGCCCTGCCGGGGTTGTGCGCCCTGCCGGGGTTGTGCGCCCTGCCGGGGGCGTGCGCAGCGGCGACTGGGCCAGGGGGTCGACGTGAGTGAGTCAGATCCTGGCTGGAGCCAGGATCTGACCGCTCTCGTTCCGGGTGACGCGGGCCCGGCCCACCGATAGGCCATCGACGATGGGGCCGGTGCGCAGCTTGGGCCCCAGCAGATCCATCGACACGAGCACCTGACGCCCCGCCCGGTCAGCGGCTGCCCGGACGCTCGCGGCCATCCGCGCCCACGCAGCGGGGTCCTTATGGGCGCAGTTGATCCGGGCGACCTCCGAGCCGGCATCGACGAACGCGGCGACCAGGGCGGGGTCATCGGCTGCCTCACCTGGTGGCGTCACCATGATCCGGGTCGGCCTTCCCGGACGCATCGGCCCGAAGATGGCCTGCGAGTTGGCGTCGGGGATGCCGTCCCCTCGTCCAACGCGTCGTCTACGGCTTCAAGGCCCAGGGGCCGGCGTCGCCGCGCATGGGCCAGCACGAGGTCCTCCAGCAGCACGTCCAGCCGGGCGACCAAGGCATCCAACGACTACGGCACAAAGCGCTCCCATACTGACTGATGAAGACTGTCGATGCTACTCGCAGCACTCGTCGACGACATGGCGGGAACACCTGCGTCAAATGGACGGGTCATGAACACACTGTCGGGAGGAGACAATAGGTGCCGGACTACGACGCGTCGGCATCGAGGTTCGCGCGATGACTGAGACGGTGCATGTGTCCTGGTCGCCTGGCAGCGCCGACGTGTCCCCCACTGTCTGGCTCGATGAGACCGAGCGCGGCCGGTTCGACAGGCTTCGGAAGGTGGAGGACCAGCGCGCCTTCCTGACCTCCCGGATGCTTCTCAAGACGATGGTCGGGTGCCTGGCCGATACCCCACCTGAGCTGGTGCGCCTGAGCTATCACTGCCCCAGGTGCGGCAGATCACACGGCAGGCCGGTCGTGGTCGCGCCGCACGCTGCTGTCCGCTGGCACGTCAGCCTCTCCCGCACGAGCCGCCAGGTGATCGTCGCTGCCACGGACGCCGGCCCGGTCGGGGTCGACGTCGAGAGAACCGCTGCCACCGGGTTCGAAGGCTTCGTCGGCGTTGCCCTGACCAACGCGGAGCGCACCGAAGTCGAGCGTTGCGCCCCGGCAGCGCAGGCCAGGGCCAGGGCCGTCTACTGGGCACGCAAGGAGGCGGTGCTCAAGGCCACCGGGTATGGCCTGGCCGTCGACCCCGCCGCCCTGGAGGTCTCGGCTCCTCACCTGCCCGCGGCCCTGACCGCATGGCACGCCGGCCAACCGCAGCCCCGGCACGTGCAGATCAGCGACCTCCCGGTGGATGACGACCACGTGGCGGCCGTCGCGGTCCTTGCCCAGATGCCCGTTCTGGTCGATCTGCAGCAGGTGCCCGGATCAGGCTGGGGGTAGGTCCGGGAGAGGCATCCCGTGCAGCCACCGTCGCAGCAGAGCCCCTGCTCTGCCGTACCGGGCAGCATGCTCCTCGAAGAGCTTCGTGCTCACCGTGCCGAACCGGTGCTCGCTAGCCCAGGCGCGAATCATCGCGAAAAAGGCGTCGTCGCCCAGGGCCAGGCGCAACGCGTGCAACGCGAGTGCACCGCGCTTGTAGACGCGGTCGTCGAAGACCGCTGCGGGCCCGGGGTCTGCCAGCAGCAGGTCCTGGGCGGCGCCTGCCAGACGCCGGTGATGCCGACGGGCAAGGGCGTCGGCAGATCTCCCTCCGGAGCGTTCGGACCACAGCCACTCCGCGTAACAGGCGAACCCCTCATGCAGCCAGATGTCGCTCAGGTGGCCCAGGGTGAGGCTGTTGCCGAACCATTGGTGGGCCAGCTCGTGGGCCACCAGACGTTCGAGGCCCAGCCTCCCGTCGATGTGGTTGGCGCCGAAGACGGCCAGCCCCTGGGCCTCCAAGGGGATCTCCAGGTCATCCGGGGTGACGACGACCGTGTACTCGTCGAAGGGGTAGGGACCGAACAGGTCGGCGAACACGCGCAGCATCGCCGGCTGTAGGGCGAAGGCAGCCATGGCAGCGTTCTGCAGCTTCGGCGGCGCGAGAAGCCCTACCGGCACTGCTGATCCGGCGAGCGTGCGCCTCTCGTAACGACCAATCTGCACCGTCGCAAGGTAGGTCGCCATGGGCTGCGACTGCTCGTAGGTCCAGGTCGTCCGGCTGGCGCCCCGTCGACGGCCCACGAGGAGCCCGTTGGCCAGGACTGCGTATGCCGACTCCGTGGTCACGCTCATCCGGTAGGTCGCCTTGCTGTCGGGACGGTCGTTGCACGGGAACCAGGACGGCGCCCCACCAGGCTGGCCAGCCACGATCACGCCATCGGACAGCTCCTCCCACCCGACGTCGCCCCAGATGCTGGGCACCGGACCGGGCTGGCCGCCGTACCGCACGACAATCACGAGGCGGTCGCCGCGCGCGACCGCGGCGGCGAGGCGGATCCGCAGCTTCCCGCCACGCGACGAATACCTGGCCGGGCGGTTGCCGTTGACGCGAACCTTGCTGACCTCCAGACCGTGCAGGTCCAGCCTGATCAAGGTCATCACCTGGTTCGCCACAGCCACGATCTCCACCCAGGCGTCAAGACGATTGCTCGACACGCGGTAGTCCAGCCTTATCTCGTAGGACTCCACCTCGAAGGCCAGGTCACCGTGGCCCGGCAGGTACGGATCCGGATCCTGTACGTCGTGCGGCCCCCGTTGCGCGCGCTGGCTCATCTCCATGGTGCGATCGGGTTGCCGGTCCAGCGCGATCCGGCAGGGACCTCGTCCCCTCGCAGTACCAGGGAGGACGGGCCGACTGTGGCGCCCTCACCCAGCCGGGCAGCCGGCAGGATGACGCTCTGCGGGCCCAGGGTCGCCCCCGGCTGAAGGGTCACCGTGTCCATGGTCATGATCCGATCATGAAACAGGTGGGTCTGCAGCACGCAACCGCGGTTGACCGTCGCGCCGTCGCCGAGCCGGACCAGATCGGGCTCGGGCAGCCAGTACGACTCGCACCACACGCCCCGCCCGATCTGCGCACCCAGGCACCGCAACCAGAGGACGAAGGCGGGCGTGGCCAGGTTGCCGCGAACGAACCAGGGAACGGCAACCGTCTCCAGGAAGGCATCGGCGAGCTCGTTGCGCCAGACGAAAGGGCTCCACAGGGGGTACTGGACCGCCTGGTGCCGACCGACCAGCGCCCACTTCGCCGCCACCGAGACCGCCGCGGCCAGGAACCCCACGGCGAGGAGCAGCGGTCCGGCGATCAGCAGCGTCATCGGTCCTCCCCACCGCTGCAGGGCGCTGACCAGCGAGAGGGCGACGCCCAGGCCCAGGCTGGCAGACAGGGCGACGGGGACGAGGCGGCAGACCTCGACCAGCCCGCGCCGGACCTTGACAGAGGTCGGCGGGGAGAAGGTCCGGCTCTGGTCGCCCGAGGACGCGCTGCGCCGTAGCTGCACGGCCGGGCTGCCCAGCCACGACGTCCCTGCCTTGGCCCCGCGAGGCGCCGCGGACAGGACCGCGACCAGGCTGTTCTTGCGTACGACCCGGCCCGGGCCGGCCATGCCCGAGTTCCCGAGGAAGGCCCGCTTGCCGACCTTCGCCCGCTCGATCCGCATCCACCCGCCGGCAAGCTCGTACGATCCCACCAGCGTGTCGTCGGCCAGGAAGGCATGGCTTCCCACTGTCGTCATGACCGGCAGCATCAACACCGTCGAGGCCTCGACACCACGGCCCACCTTTGCTCCCAGCGCGCGCAGCCACCCCGGGGTCATGAGGCTGGCGTATAAGGGATACAGATAGGTACGAGCCTCGTCCATCAGCCGTTCCGTGGCCCAGACCTGCCAACCCGCCCGGCTACGTACCGGATGGAAGCCGGGGTGCAGCCCCAGCCCGAACAGCCGGACGAACAGCAGCGTCAGGCTGGCCTGGACCACCAGCGCCACGAAGGTGGCCGGCAGCACCAGCAACGCGATCGCAGGTATGGCGCCGGACGGGCCGGCCGTCTGCCGCACCGCGGGCCAGAGCACGGCCAGTCCCGCAGCAGCCGAGAGCAGCGGCAGGCAGGCCAGCGCCGCTGAGGTGATGACGTAGATCGGCACCCACCGGACTCGCCGAGGCGGGCGATGGCGGGGCCAGTTGCGGCGGGCCACACCGACGAAGGTCGCCGGCGACCCGGCCCACAGCTCACCGGGGGGCACGGAACCGGCGACCCCGCTGCCCGGGGCTACCTCCGCGTCCTGGCCGACCCGAGCGCCCGGGAGCAGGACGCTGCGCGACCCCACGTTGGCACCGGCGTCGATCCTGATCCGACCGATGTGCAGGACGTCCCCGTCGAGCCAGTGACCGCACAGGTCGACCTCCGGCGCCACCGAGGCGCCCCCGCCCAGATTCATCAGCCCGGTCAGCGGCGGGACGGCATGCAGGTCCACGCCGGGGCCCACCGACGCGCCCAACGCCCGCGCGTAGAACGCGATCCACGGGGCACCGGACAGGTTGGTCGCCCCGAGCACGTCTGCGACCGCTTCGGCAGCCCACAGGCGCAGGTGCATCCCGCCTCCCCGCGGATACCTGCCAGGGCGGACCGAACGAAGCAGCACGCGGGCGGCACCCACTGTCAGACCCATCCGGCCCCACGGGCTGACCAGCAGCAGCCATCCGGCCAGCACCCACCACCACGACGTGACGGGAAGCCACCCCGGGCCCCCGGCGACCGCAAAGAGGTTGGCGCCGGCTGCGACCCAGGTCAGCCAGCGGGCGCCGGTGACGAAGGTCAGAGCCAGCGAGACAGCCTGTTGAACCAGCTGAGCCCGAGCGGGCAGCGGCTCGACCTTCCGGGTGGGTTGCGCCGAAGGACCAACAGGGACCAGCTCGTCGAGTCGCTCGGCGAGCTGGCCAAGTCGAGGGTTCTCATAGACGTCGGCCACCGCCACCTGCGGGTAGCGCTCGCGCAGGGCCGCAACCAGCTGTGCGGCGGAGAGGCTCCCGCCTCCGTTCTCGAAGAAGTCCGTTCCGCCATCGGAGCCACTCATCCCCAGCACCCGGGACCACGGTCCGGCAAGCCAGCCGGCGGTTCCGGTCAGCTCTGGCCAGGGCGCGGCACCGTCCGCCGGCACCGAAGCCAGGGGCCAGGGCAGCCCCTCGCGGTCGACCTTGCCAGAGGTCCGGGTGGGGATGTCGTCCACGACGGCAAGTAACGGGACCAGAGCAGCCGGCAGGCTGGTACGCAGGATGCTCACCGCTGCCTGCCGGTCCAGCACAGCCCCCTGGGCCAAGGTCACGTAGCCGACCAGCACCCGGTTGCCCGCCGCGGTTGTCCGGACGGCCGCCGCGGCACCGGCAATGCCGTCCAGCCCGAGGAGCGCGGCGTCGACCTCCCCGAGCTCGATCCGCCGCCCGCCGACCTTGACCTGGTCGTCAGCGCGACCCACGAACACCAGACCCTCGGGTTCGGCGCGCACGAGGTCGCCGCTGCGGTAGGCACGGTCCCATCCCAGCGACGGCATCGGCGCGAAGCGCTGCGCACTCATCCTCTCGTCGAGGTATCGGGCCAGGCCGACCCCTCCGATGATCAGCTCGCCGACCTCGCCGTCGACGACCCGGCTGCCCTCCTTGTCGACGACGGCGAGGTCCCAGCCGTCCAGGGGGACGCCGATCCGTACCGGCGTGCCGGCATACAGCCGGGCTGCACAAGCCACCACGGTTGCCTCGGTGGGACCGTAGGTGTTCCACACCTCACGCTCCCCCACGGCCAGCCGCTCGACGAGCTCCGGTGGGCAAGCCTCGCCACCGAAGATCAGCAGCCGAACCGCGCTCAGGGTGTCCGGCGGCCACAACGAGGCCAGGGTCGGCACTGTCGAGACCACCGAGATGGCCCGGTCGACCATCCAGGGCGCCAGGTCCATGCCGCTGCGAACCAGCGCCCGGGGTGCAGGCACCAGGCAGGCCCCGTGCCTCCAGGCGAGCCACATCTCCTCACACGATGCGTCGAAGGCCACGGACAGACCCGCCAGAACGCGATCCCCGGGTCCCAGGGGCGCGTCCTTCACAAAGAGCCGGGCCTCGGCGTCCACGAACGCCGCGGCCGAGCGGTGGGTGACCGCGACACCCTTCGGAGCACCTGTCGAGCCCGACGTGAAGATGATCCAGGCGTCATCGTCCGGCAGTGGCTCACATGGTTCCCCGGGTGTTCGTGAGGCCGACCTCGGGACATCCCCGCTGATCTGCAGATCGTTGTCCTCGCCGAGCACCGCTGCGACGCCCGCCGCCGCAAAGACGAGGTCGGCGCGCTCCTGCGGGTCGTCGGCGTCGACCGGCACATAGGCCGCACCCGCCGCAAGGACGCCGAGAATCGCGACATACAGATCAGCGGAGCCCGAAGGCATCCGGACTCCCACGCGGTCGCCCGGCGCCACACCGCCGGCCGCGAGCCGCCCGGCAACAGCCCCCACCGCCGACATCAGGTCGCGGTAGGTCAGGACGACGTGCCCATCGTCAACCGCCGGCTCTTCGGGATAGCTGGCCGCAGTCCAACGCAAGACCTCGACAAGAGTGCGCTCACGCGGACTGTTCAAGGCGCGCTCAAGAGTGCTCACGTGGCCATCATGGATCAAGGTCACGGCCTGCGCCCGCTGCCGACCTCTCCGGCTCATCACAGACGTCGAAGACATCGCGCACTGGCAGAAAGACTCCCCGATGCGGCAGCACACGAACTCATCTCGGTGGCGCACGACATCGCGGCTGTGAGAAGGGCCACAGTTGCCTCCACTCAGACGTCCGCCGCGCCAGCACCGATTCGGCGGACTACGTTGAAGGCATGGCAGGTCCGACCTCCCTTGAGCCCCGCTCAGATAAACCCACAATCAACGCAGACCTGCAGGACGTCGCTCACCAGGTGCGTGAGGAGTTCGCCGACCAGCTCGACCCGGATGACGTGAACGAATGCCTGGACCGGATCGCGGCCAAGTTCGACGGCGCCAAG
>JACMPC010000234.1 GCA_014377705.1 Dermatophilaceae bacterium | reverse complement strand
TCAACTCGCTCAAACCCGGTGGCACCGTCGTCATCTCCGGGGCGACTTCCGGCGACGCGCCGGCCAAGGCCGAGCTGACCAAGATCTTCTTCAAGCAGCTTCGGGTCGTCGGCTCCACGATGGGCAACCGCGCCGAGCTCGAACGGCTGGCCAACTTTGTTGTCAACAAGGGGATTATGCCGGTGATCGACTCGACCTTCGGGCTGTCCGACGCGCGCAAGGGCTTCGAGAAGATGGCGGCCGGGGACGTCTTCGGCAAGGTCGTCTTCACCCTCTGACCCAGCAAGAACAGGCTTCGGCCGACCCTCCGCGACTGCCACCCCGGTGAAGTGTCAGTAATCGACCCAAAACCGGCGTCCTGGAGTCGATTTGTGCGATCTCACCTATGGGCGCAAGGCGGCTGCGCGCAAGGCGGCTGCGCGCAAGGGGGCTGGGCGCGGGGCGGCTGCGCGGGGCGGCCCGGTCTCACGGGTGCTGGAGGACGCCACGGATCTTTAGGGCGGCCTCGGAGAGGATGTCCAGGATCTCCTGGCGCGCAGAGTCGTCGGCGACGCGGCGTACCGCCTCTCGCACCTCAAAACGAAACGCGTTGATGGCCGACTCGATGTCGCGTGCGGTGGTGTTACCGCTGCCGTTGCGCCCGGCCGTCCCCGGCCACTGAGTCTCGTAGGAGGTGCCCGCCGGGGTCGCGTTGGCGCGTGCCTGCTTGGCCGCCTCCTTCAGCTCGGCGCGAAGATCGCTGGCGCTGCCGTGCACTCGCTGGCGGACCTGCTGGGCGAGCTCTCGGACCGTGTGGTCCAGATCCTGCTGCAGATCGGCGAGGTCGAACTGCCGTGCAGCGACTTCACTTCGGCCCGTATCCGTGATCTGGTACGTGGCCTTGCGCCCTTCCTCGGTGCGCTGGACCAGGCCTTCCTCCTCCAGCTTGGCCAGCCGCGGATACACGGTGCCGGCGCTGGGGGAGTAGAGCCCGTTGAAGCGTTCCTCCAGGGCCCGGATGATCTCGTAGCCGTGCCGTGGGCCCTCGTTCAGCAGGGCCAACAGGTAGAGGCGCATCTGGCCATGCGCGAAGACAGCCATCGTCAGCCTTCGTGCCTGGTGTCGCTCACCGTGTCCTGGATGTCCGTCCTACGTAGGACGACGACGTTGCCTGACACCGAGTTCGCCTTGACGACCAGGGCTTTGTCGCCTTCGCTCAGCACTCCGCCGCGCTGGTGCTGGGCATTGCCGTGCATGGACTGCCCGTCGATGACGACCTGTCCTACGGCGGTGCGGGCGGAGACGTCGAAGCCACCACCGCGGGGGATCCGGACCGTGATGTCGCCGGAGACGGAGAACGACTGGATCTGCGCCCGGCCGTCTGTCAGGTCGAGCGTGATGTCGGCGCTGACCGTATTGAGGTTGATCTGTTTGAGGCGGCTGGCCTGCACGGTGAGCTCGCCCGAGACGGTGTTGCCCTTGAAGTCGCCGCTCAGGGCGTGGCACTCGATGTCACCGCTGACGGTGTTCGCATCGACGTTGCCGGCGATGTCGTCGAGGGTGATCGCGCCCGTGACGGTGTTGGCCTTCACCCTGGCCCGGACCCCGGTGATGAGGGTCTCGGCGCTCACGGTGCTGGCGCCGATGTCCGTGGTGGCCGGCACCGAGATGCTGATCCTGGCGCTGCGCTTGCCCTTGTCCTGGCCGAGGGACTTCACGCTCTCCCAGAGGTCGCCATTCTTGTCCTTGACGTGGCTGACCTTGAGGGTTGAGCCGTCCCAGGTGACCAGGAGCGGCTGTCCCTGGACCTCATGCACCTCGACTCGCGCCGTGGGGGAGTCGTCGTGGGTGACGATGTCCACCCGCCCCGCGACCAGGCCGAGCCTCAGTTTCTTGACGGTCTCGAACTCACCGCCGATGTCCAGCACCTTGGGCCCGTCGATCTGCCATTCCTGCGTCATGGTGGCTCCCTAGAGTTCCGGGCGTACGACGATCGCTCGCCTCACGCGCTATATCGCGTTTTTCCCTTTCACGATATGACGCGTCCCTCCCCAAGCGCAAGCCTCGGCGAACCTAGGGATGGTGCGGGTCCAGACCCGGCGAACCTAGGGATGGTGCGGGTCCAGACCCGGCAAACCTAGGGACGGTGCGGGTCCAGGCCGGCAGAACCTAGGGACGGTGCGGGCCAAAATCCGTGAGGTCAGCGGCCGAGGTCCAGCCAGCGATCCCAGCCACCGTGCAGCACCAGCCAGGCGATCAGCCCGTAGCCGGCCTGACCGGGGTGAATTCCATCGCCGGATGCGCCCAGATCCGAACGATACTGCTCATGACCGTTCAGCGGGCGGTAGCAGTCGACATACGGCACACCGCGTCGAGCGCACACGTCAGCCTGCGCCTCGACCACGATCTCGAGGCGTGCGTTCAGCTCCTGGTCCAGCGTCGGCGGCGGTCCCACCGCGAAGACCGCGACTCCACTGGCGGCGGCGTCGTCGAGGATGTTGGCGAGGTTCAGTCGCACCCGAGCGATCGACAAGAAGTTCACAGCGTCGTTGTGACCCACCGCCACGACCAGGCGTTTCTCGGACCGGCCCCTCCATCGTGGGGGGGCCTCGGTCCGCCACCTCTGGAGCACGTCAGCGGAGGTGTCGCCGCGCACCCCCAGCTGGTATGCCGTGATGTCCACGTCCGGGTGCTCGGTCCGCCCCACGACGCGCGAGACCCAGCCAGTGCCTTTGGGGTCGCCGTACCCGGCGACGTAGGAGTCCCCGATAAACACGAGTGCGATGTCTCGCGGGCCTTCGTTCACCTGGAACTGCGCGCTCGGGTTGAACTCGGTTGGAACGTCATGAGCATCGACGTCCCGCGAGTGGACAGTGGTGTCGTCTACAGAGCTCACACTCGTTCAGTCCTCATCATCGTCGAGTCGGGCGAGCCAGGTGGCTAGGCGCTCGATAGGTGTTTCGAAGTCGGGGTGCTGGTCAACAAAAGTACGAAGCTGCTCGGCCAACCACTCCAGACTGACCTGTTCCTCGCCCCGGCGCGCAGCCAGCTCCTCAATGCCACGATCCGTGAAATACACGCTCTGCATTCTGCCCTATTCGGGTTGGCTCATGCTCCTGCACACCCCGTGGCCGGCCGGGTTTGTTGCTGTCGGTAAGGTCCTGCAGACCTAGGGATGGTGTCGGTCAGAGCGGAGCAAACCTAGGGCTGGTGCCAGTCAGGGCCGACCAAACCTAGGAAAGGTGTCGGTAACGGCTACCTATGTGCGAGACCAGCTTGTCGCACGGTCCCTAGGTTTGCGGGCTTCCTGTCGCACGGTCCCTAGGTTTGCGGGCTTTTTGGTTGCACGGTCCCTAGGTTTGCGGGTGGGCGGGTGAAGGCTTTGGCTAGTAGCTCGGACTGCTGGTGGGCGTGCTTCTTGCTGGATCCGGTGGCGGGGGAGGCCGAAGGGGGACGGGAGGCCACCTGGAGGGGGCGGGTCTCGCCCAGGCCGGCCAGAGCCTGAGGCAGGTTCATCGCCATGTAAGGCCAGGCGCCCTGGTTGGCCGGCTCATCTTGGACCCACATGATCTCGGCTCCGGGATACGCCTTGAGGGCTGACGCGATCTCCTCAGCCGGCACGGGGGCCAGCTGCTCGACGCGCAGGATCACCGTGTTCTTGTCGGCACGCTTGGTGCGCTCGGCCTCGAGGTCGTAGATGACCTTGCCCGAGGCCAGCAGCACCCTGGTGACCGCCGCGGTGTCCAGGCCTGCCGGGTCGGGCAGCACCTTGCGGAACTTGCCTGAGGTGAAGTCCCCGACCGCGGAGGAGGCAGCCTGGAGGCGCAGCATCGACTTCGGCGTGAACACGATCAGCGGGCGGCGCGGCCGGTGGTAGGCCTGATGGCGCAACAGGTGGAAGTACGACGCGGGTGTCGAGGGATAGGCAACGGTCATGTTGTCCTGCGCGCACATCTGCAGGAAGCGCTCGATCCGGGCCGAGGAGTGGTCCGGCCCCTGGCCCTCGTAACCGTGCGGCAGCACCAGCACGACCGATGAACGCTGGCCCCACTTCTGCTCCGAGGCCACGATGAACTCGTCGATGATGGTCTGGGCGCCGTTGAGGAAGTCGCCGAACTGCGCCTCCCACAGGACCAGGGCATCGGGCCGCTCGACGGAGTAGCCGTACTCGAACCCCATCGCCGCGAACTCGGACAGCAGTGAGTCGTAGATCCAGAAGCGGGCCTGGTCGCGGCCGAGGTGCTTCAGCGGCGTCCACTCCTTGGCGGTCACCTTGTCGATCAGGACGGCGTGACGTTGCACGAAGGTGCCGCGGCGCGAGTCCTGACCGGACAGGCGAACCGGCACGCCCTCCTTGAGCAGCGAGCCGAAAGCGAGCAGCTCGCCCATGGCCCAGTCGATCCCGCCTTCGCGGACCATGGCGGCCCGCTTCTCCATGAGCCGGGTGAGCTTGGGATGGAGGGTGAAGCCCTCGGGCTGGTTCAGGAAGGAGTTGCCCAGATGCCTGATGTTCTCCTCGCTGATCGCCGTGGTCACGAAGGGGTGCGGCGTGTGCTCGTCGACCTCCTGCGCGTTGGGGCGCTCGAGCCCGCCGTGACCCTCGGTGCCGGACACCTCGCCGGCGGTGTTCTTGACGGCTTCCTTGGTCTCGACGAACACCCGCTCCAGCCGCTGCTGGTAGTCGCGCAGCGCTGCCTCGGCCTCCTCGACGGTGATGTCCCCACGACCGATGAGCGACTCGGTGTAGAGCTTGCGGACCGAGCGCTTGGCCGCGATCAGGTTGTACATCAGCGGCTGGGTCATCGAGGGGTCGTCACCCTCGTTGTGACCGCGGCGGCGGTAGCAGATCATGTCGACGACGACGTCCTTGTTGAACTTCTGGCGGTACTCGTAGGCCAGCTCGGCGACCCGCACGCAGGCTTCTGGGTCGTCACCGTTGACGTGGAAGATCGGCGCCTGGATCATCCGCGCGACGTCGGTGGAGTAGACGGACGACCGTGAGGCCGACGGCGCGGTGGTGAAGCCGACCTGGTTGTTGATGACGACGTGGATCGTTCCGCCGGTGCGGTATCCGCGAAGCTGGGAGAGGTTGAGGGTCTCGGCCACGACGCCCTGACCGGCGAAGGCCGCGTCGCCGTGCAGCAGCAACGGCAGGACGGTGTATGCCGAGCCGCCCAGGTCGAGCCGGTCCTGCTTGGCGCGCACGATCCCCTCAAGGACCGGGTTGACGGCCTCGAGGTGCGAGGGGTTCGCGGCCAGGTAGACCTTCGTGTGGGCGCCGTCCTCGGAGACGAACGTGCCCTCGGTGCCGAGGTGGTACTTCACGTCGCCCGACCCCTGGACCGAGGTGGGGTCCTGGGTGCCCTCGAACTCGCGGAAGATCTGGCTGTACGACTTGCCTGCGATGTTGGCCAGCACGTTGAGGCGCCCTCGGTGCGACATACCGATGCAGACCTCGTCCATGCCCTCGCCGGCGGCCCGGCACAGGATCCGGTCGAGCAGGGCGATCACCGACTCGCCACCCTCGAGGCTGAAGCGCTTCTGCCCGACGAACTTGGTCTGCAGGAACGTCTCGAACGCCTCGGCGGAGTTGAGCCGCCGCAGGATTCGGAGCTGCTCCTCGGCCGAGGTCTTGTCATGGGTGGTCTCGATCTTGGCCTGGATCCAGGCGCGCTGCTCGGGGTCCTGGATGTGCATGTACTCCACGCCTACGGTCCGGCAGTAGGCGTCGCGCAGGATGCCCAGGATGTCGCGCAGCTTGATCAGCGGCTTGCCGCCGAAGCCGCCGGTGGCGAAGTCGCGCTCGAGGTCCCACAGGGTCAGGCCGTGGGTGGAGACGTTGAGGTCGGGGTGACGGCGCTGGCGGTACTCCAGCGGGTCGGTGTCGGCCATCAGGTGGCCGCGCACCCGGTAGGCGTGGATGAGCTCCTGGACGCGAGCCGTCTTGTTGACGTCCGAGTCATGGCTGGTCGAGATGTCCTGGACCCATTCGATCGGCTCGTAGGGGATCCGCAGCGACTCGAAGATCTCGCCGTAGAAGTTGTACTCGCCCAGCAACAGCCCGTGCAGGACCTTCAGGAACTCACCGGACACCGCGCCCTGGATGATCCGGTGGTCATAGGTCGACGTCACGGTGAAGATCTTGCTGACGGCGTTGCGGTTCAGCGTGTCCTGGCTCGCACCCTGCCACTCGGCCGGGTACTCCAGGGCACCGACGGCGATGATCGCGCCCTGGCCCGCCATCAGCCGGGGCACGGAGTGGACGGTGCCGATGCCACCGGGGTTGGTCAGGCTGATCGTGGTGCCACGGAAGTCATCGACGGTGAGCTTGTTGTTGCGCGCCTTGCGCACGACGTCCTCGTATGCCGTCCAGAAGTGTGCGAAGTCCATCCCCTCGGTCGCCTTGATGGTGGGCACCAGAAGCGTGCGGGTCCCGTCCGGCTTGGCCAGGTCGATGGCCAGCCCGAGGTTGATGTGGGCGGGGGTGATCAGGGCCGGCTTGCCGTCAGACTCGGCGAAGCCCTTGTTCATCTGCGGCATCAGCTGCAGGGCCTTGATCAGCGCGTAGCCGATCAGGTGGGTGAAGCTGACCTTGCCACCGCGGCTGCGCTTCAGGTGGTTGTTGATGACCACCCGGTTGTCGATGAGCAGCTTGGCCGGGACGGCCCGCACGCTCGTGGCGGTCGGCACCGAGAGGCTGGCCTCCATGTTGGTCACGGTGCGGGCGGCGGCGCCGCGCAGCGTCTCCACCTCGTCGTCGTTGAGCGGACCGGTGGGCTTCACCGCCGGTATGTCGCGCGGCTTGGGCGTGGTCGAGGCGGTATTCGCGGCCGGCTTGCTGGTGGTGGCCGCTGCGGCCGGTGCCGGCGGTGTCACCGGTGCGGTGCCGGAAACCGACGCCGCAGGCGTGGTGAACGGCGGCGGCTGGCTGCCCCCCGTGGCAGGTTCCGGGCTGCTCGCCGTTGCGGGTGCCGGGCTGCTCGCCGTTGCGGGTGCCGGGTTGTCCGGCGTTGCGGGTGCCGGGCTGCTCCCGGTCCTGTTGCCGGTGCCGTTCATCGACCCGTTCCCGGAGCTCGCTGCGCCGTCGGACGGCTGGTAGTCGGCGAAGAACTCCCACCAGGCCTTGTCCACCAAGCTCTTGTCCTGCAGGTACTGCTGGTACAGCTCGTCCACGAGCCACTCGTTGGGGCCGAAGTCCGCCAGGGGGTCATTGGTGGGTGGCTGAGCAGGCACAGGTGATACGCCTCTTTCGTGGGTCGACAATGGCGAGGGCCAGGAAGATGGCGGGAACCAGCACATGGCGATGCCAAACGTGGGCTCAGCCTAACGCCGACAGCGCCCTGACGCTGTTCCAGTTCACGGCGCGAGAAGCACGGCAAGGACGACGATGTGATCGTTCGGGCCGACACCGTCGCATTCGCCTGGCCGGGGCACTCCGTCGCGCAGATGGTGACTGTGGCGAACACGGTCGCCACAGTCACCATCGTTCGTTGTGCGGATCAGCGGTGGGCCGCCGCCGAAGACGTGGCTCCGCTGTGCTTGCGGCCTTCTAGGTGTTCACTCGCCGACGTCGGCGTACGGCGACGATCGTCGCGCCGCCGAGCCCGGCGAACACCAACGTGCCGGCCAGCAGGGCCTGCCCGTTGCTACCGCCGCCAGCGGTGCTGCCATCACCGGTGCGGACCCCACCGGACGGGACCCGCCTGACCTGGCCGCCGGCGGCTGTGCACGCCGTCGGTCTGGTGATGGTGTTCGTGTCCAGCGTGACGGCGCCGTTGCGGGCCAGCAGGCGACCGACCACGGTCGCGCCGGTCGTGGCGGTGACACTCGTCTTCGCCAAGATGGTCCCGACAAACTTTGAGCCGGTTCCCAGCGTGGCTGAGCTGCCGATCTGCCAGATGACGTTGCACGACCGGGCACCGTTGATGAGGTTGATCCGGCTACCTGATCCCGTCGTCAGCGAGGACCCTGCCTGGAAGACGAAGACCGAGTCTGGGTTGCCGGCCCCGTCCAGGGTCACGGCTCCGGTCAGCCCGATCGATGAAGCGGAGTTGTAGACGCCTCGCTTCAGCGTCTTTCCGGTGAGGTCCCCAGAGATCGGCAAGGTTGGTCCCTGGCCGGCTGCAGTCTTGTAGGCGGTGACCAGGTCGCTCTTGGCGCCCTGCGTCACTGCGTCCCCGGCGTGGTTGGTGCCGGTCACCGTCAGCTTGCCGGCTCCGGTGATCGAGGTCGTGGGGAATGTCCCGAGATCCCCGTGCAGTGTCGTCGGCCCGGTGTTGGTGATCCCGGCGCCGGCCAGGACCACGAAGCTGTCGGCAGTTCCGAGCGGCACTGGGACCGCTGCCGCCTGGGCGTTGCCCGGGAGCGCCACCAGCAGACCCAGGGTTGCCATCGAAGCAATACCCAGACGTATCTGTCCTCTGTGCAGCCCTATCTTCGGGTGGAAGTGCATGCTTGCTCCTTCAGGGTCCGGTTTCGGAAAAGAGCCACAGGAAGACGCTAGCGCACGAGCGTCAGCTTATGACTGAAGGACGGCCCAGAACTGGGGGCGCGCGGCGTCGGCTCAGTCGGTGGCTGCCGGGGCGGAGCTCTGCCCGTGGTCACCGAACCCAGTGTGTTTCAGATGGCTATCGGGGGGGCGCCACAAGATCTGCGAAGACCACAAGGTTGTCCTCGTAGTGGCCCGTCCGGGTGTTGAAGGTCCCGCCGCAGGTGATCAGCCGCAGGCCGGCATGGTTGAGGTTGCCGTAGACCTGCCGGGTGGGGAACTGGTCCTTCTGGAACTGCGCGACCCGGGTGACGCGGAATACCGGTTTGCTGCCGTCTGCGCGGGTGACCGTGACCCGGTCACCGGGTTTCATCGTGCCTAGTCGGTAGAAGACCCCGGGCCCGTTCAGGTCGATGTGGCCCGCGATGACCGCCGGCCCCAGCTCGCCGGGGGTCGGCCCGCCGGTGTACCAGCCGGCGGGAAAGCCGCCCGGTGGAACCTCCATCGACCCGTCGGCGCCCAGGCCGAGGGCCATCAGGCTGGAGTCCACGCGGATGGCGGGGATCTGTATGCGGACCGGTGTGGACCTTCTCGCAGGGACAGCCCTGTCGAACTGCGTCGGGGTGGGGCTCGGTGAAGGCGGCGACGTGGGGCTAGGTAGGGGCGCTGACGTGGAGGTCGGCAGGGGTGCCGACCTGGAGGTCGGCAGGGGTGGCGGTGTCGTCGCAACGCTGGCCGTCGTCGAAACCGGCGGCGGCGCCGTGGCACTCGTCTGGCCGGAGCACCCGGTAACGACGATGGTGATGGTGGCGGACAGGGCCACCACCATCACCATCGTCGGTCTCAGGCGAGCCGGACGTGGTCGACTGCTCACGATGTGGTGCCGCACTGGTCGCTGCTGCTCAGGCGTTCAGACCACGACGACGACGTGTTGCGACCACCGTCGCGCCGCCGAGCGCTGCGAAGGCCAGCAGACCGGCCAGAAGGCCTCGCGCGCTCAGACCGCCGCTGGTGCTGCCGTCACCGGTGCGCACCGACCCCTTGGGGACCTGCGTGACCTGTGCGGAGGGCGCAGCGGTTGCCTTGGCGGCACACATCGACCTGTCGATGGTGTTGCCCTTCATCGTGACGGCACCAGTGCGGGCGAACGCCCGGCCCTTCACCTTTGCTCCGGTGTCCAGGTCGATGCTCTGCAGCGCGAGGATGGTGCCGCTGAAGGTCGAACCGCTCCCGAGCGTTGCGGACTTCGAGACCTGCCAGAAGACGTTGCAGGGGGACGCGCCGTTGATCAGGTTGACGTGGCTGTCAGATGCCGTGATGAGCGTATCGGCGGACTGGAAGACAAACACGGCGTTGGGGTCGCCCTGCGCGTCAAGGGTGAGGGTCTTGGTGATCCCGAGCTTGCCCGCCTTGTAGACCCCGGGCGTCAGTGGTTTCGGATTGCCGAGCTCCGTGGCGACGAGCTTGGACGGCAGCTGCAGGCGGGCGTTGTCGTACGCGGTCCCGACGTCGGCTTTCGCCTTCACAGCCGTGGCGTCGGCGACGTGGTAGGCGCCGTTCAGCAGGGTTATCGTCTCTTTCCCGGTGACCGATGAGCCCGCCGCCAGCCCGACATCACCGTTCAGCGTGGTCGCCTTGATGTTGGTGACGGTCGCACCGGCGATCACGACGAAGCTGTTGGCCGTACCGAGCGGCACTGGGGTGGCCGCAGCCTGGGCACTGGCCGGGACCGCGACGAGCATGCCCAGCGCTGCAACGGACGCGATACCTAGGCGCAGGCGTCGGGGGCGCGACACGGTTCTGGGCAGCTTCATGTTCGATCCTTCATTGGTCGGCCTCTGGCAGTAGCCACAGGATCGTGACTGTATCGGCCATCACCCCCAGTCCCTATTCGCCCCTTGTGGGTGAGGTCAGCTCAGGTCACGTCCCGGCGCACGGTCAACAGCGAGCCGATACCCGCCATGACGGCGGCGTAGGCCACCAGGACCAGGGCGCCGGCCCACCACGACAACAGCTCGACATTGGTGTTGGAGTTGAGCGCTCCGACCATGGCCGATGACGCTTCACTCGGTAGGTAGGGCACGATCGACCTGCCCCAGCTGACGAAGCCCAGCAGGAGCCCACCCAGCGGAAACACGATCCAGGCCGCGCCGACGGCGATGAGGATGGCGGCGACCTGGTTGGGAATCAGGATCCCGACGCCGAGACCGATCAGCGCCCAGAGGCCGAGGACCAACAGGCTCAGAGCGAGGGTGCGGGCGATCGTGCCCGCCTCGGGGATCGGGGAGTAACCCTTGATGGCGATGGTGGTCGCGCCGACCCCGACGGAGCCGATCAGGAACACCAGCCCGTAGAACACGCCAATGCCCAGCAGCGAGGTCACCTTGGCGACCATCACGTGCACCCGCCTCGGGGTCGCCAGGAAGGTGCTGGTGATCGTCATGTGGCGGTACTCGGAGCCGATCGACATGACCCCGATGGTCAGGGTCAGCAGGTACGCGATGCTCAGGCCGGCGGTGTAGACGGTCGAGACCATCGTGGGGTCGTCCAGGCCGGGCGCCAAGGGGCTGCCTGGGCCCTGTGACGGCCGGCCGGGGATCAGCAGCGCGAACACGACCGCGAGCGCGGCGCCGCACAGGAACACGCCGATCGCCATGCCCCACCACAACCGGGTGGTGAAGAACTTGCGGAACTCGGCCTTGACTGCGCCGCCCATCAGGCTGCACCTTCCGTATTGCGGTTTCCTTCGGCACTGGTGAGCTCGAAGAAGAGCTTCTCCAGGTCGTTCTCGTTGGTTCGCAGCTCGTGGATCGGCAGCCCGGCGCGGAAGGCGACATCCCCGATGCGCACCAGGTCCCTGCCGACGACCTGGATGCTGCCGTCGACTTCGCTGGCCTGCAGGCCGGACGTGGTCAGTGCCGCGATCAGCTGCCGCGGCTCGCTGGTGCGGACCGTGGAGACATGCTCGGTGGGCAGGTCCCCGATCGCTCCCTGCCGGATGAGCTTGCCGTTCGCGATGATGACGACGTCGTCGACGGTCTGCTCGACCTCCGAGAGCATGTGGCTGGAGATCAGGATCGTCTTGCCCTGGCCGCTCAGGTGCCGCAGAAGCATCCGAAGCCACCTGATGCCCTCGGGGTCAAGGCCGTTGGCGGGCTCGTCGAGCAGCAGGACCTGCGGGTCGCCGAGCAGCGCGCCGGCCAGGGCCAGACGCTGGCGCATGCCCATGGAGTAGCCGCCGGCCCGCTGTCGGGCAGCGGCGGGAATCCCGACCATCTCCAGCATCTCGTCCACCCGCCCGCTGTCGACATGGGCAGTGTCTGCCATGACGCGCAGGTGGTCGCGCCCGGAGCGGCCCGGGTGGAAGTTGGTGGCCTCCAGTGCCGCCCCGACGACGTGCTGCGGCGTCCTGAGATGGGCATATGGCTGGCCGCCGATCGTCGCGCTGCCGCTGGTCGGCCTGACCAGGCCCAGCAGCATCCGCAACGTGGTGGTCTTTCCGGCTCCGTTCGGCCCCAGGAAGCCGGTGATCCGGCCGGGCTCGACCGAGAAGCTGAGGTTGTCGACCGCCTTCAGGCTGCCGAACTGTTTGGTCAGGCCTCGCACCTCGACGCGCGCCTGCTGTTGCGGGTCAACAGTCATGGGGCAGTCCCCAGAGCTTTCATGGGGACAGCCAACCACGTTCACCTCGGCGCAGCGCAGGAAAACTGCCGCGGTCCGATAACCGCGTGCCACCTGCCTCCCGCGATCAGTCCCTCGGGACGAGGGGCCAGCCGGCCGGGGCATACCGCCGGTAGAGCAGTGCTCCGAGCGCGGCGAACAGCACCAGGCCGGCGCCGATCATCAGCGGGCCTCCCGACTTCGGACCATCGGTCGGGGCGGCACTGCCGACCAGAAGCTCGCCGGGGGCAGTGGTCGAGGTCTCTGACGGGGTTGCCTTCGGGCTCTGGGGCGGGGTGCTCGTCGCAGTCGGTACAGGGGTCGTGACCGCAGTCGGCGCAGGAGTGGTAGCCGCAGCCTCGGAAGTCGTGATCCTGGTGATCAGGCTGGCTTCGCACGACACCACCGATCCGCCGGGGTTCCCGGTGCCGTTGCACTGGCTGACCCTGACCGGTATTGCCCGGCTCACCTTCGACGCGGGGTCGACCGCACAGTCCACCGTGCCGGCGCCGCCGTTGGCGGAGCCGTTGCACTGGGTGACCGTGGCTGCTCCGGCAGTGGCGGGGAAGGGGGTGCACCGCGTCTTGGCCGGGACACCGGAGCCCACGCACTGGTTGGTGCTGGCCCTGGTCAGGGGCTTCGCGTTCGGCGTGCCCGCGCTGATGTTGTTGGTGATGCGGACCTCGCAGCTGATCGTGTGCGCCGCGTCGTTGTCCGAGTTGTTGCACTGCTGCACCGTGCTGACCACGGAACTTGAGCGTGTCGTGAACGTGCCGTTCGGGGTCGAGCAGGGGCCGAGCGTGCACAGTCGGGTCACGGTGGTGGTTGAGCTTCTGGTCGGGCCGTCGATCGTGTTGACCACGGTCACGGTGCACCTCATCCCGGTCGAGGCACCCTCGGCTTTCGGGCCGTGCCCGTTGCACTGGTCGACCACCATCGTCGAGGCCCGGGCCATGTCCGGCATGAACACCCCGGCGAGGGAGAACACGCCGGTGAGCACGACCAACGCCATCAACACGGTCCAGCACACAGGTCGGGAGGCTGAGGTCGGTGCGGGGATCGCGGCGGTTCTCATGTTGCCAACCTTGTGAGAGGAGGTGAAGCCCAAGGACCGAACCCGGGGCTGAACCCGCAGTGAAGGGCTGAACCCGCAGGGACGGGGCTGAACCCGCAGTGAAGGGCTGAACCTGCAGTGAACGGGGCACACGGTAGCCGCTCGGAAGTCCCCCGCGAATTCCTTGAGCCAGGGCGAGGAAGTCAACGTTGCGAGCCGGAGCCCGGCTCGCCCCACCGCGAAGCCGCTTCGTCCGGGTCTGCGCGGCCTTAGGATGGAGTCACTATGACGGAGTGGTTGCTGGTCCTTGCCGGCGTCGGGCTGACCATCGGGACCGCCGTCTTCGTGGCAGCCGAGTTCTCGTTCGTGGCCCTGGACAACACGACGGTCCAGCGGGCCGTCGACTCGGGGGACACCGCGGCAAAGCCGGTCCTGGCATCCCTGCGCCAGCTCTCGACCCAGCTGTCCGCCTCCCAGGTCGGCATCACCTTGACCACGCTGGTACTCGGCTACCTGGCCCAGCCCTCGATCGGCGAGCTGCTTCGCGCGCCCCTGACCAGCATCGGCGTCCCCGCCTCAGCGGTCGAGCCCACCGCCACCGCGGCCGCCCTGGTGGTCGCGGCGCTCTTCTCGATGCTCTTCGGCGAGCTGCTGCCGCAGTTCCTGGGAATCTCGGCGCCGCTTCGAACCGCCAAGGTCGTCGCGCTGCCGGTGCGCGCCTTCTCGGTGATCACCAAGCCGCTCATCGACGTGCTCAACGGCTCGGCGAACCTGGTGCTGAAGGCTTTCGGGATCACCCCGCGGGAGGGGCTCTCCGCTGCCCGAACCCCTCAGGAGCTCGCATCCCTGGTCCGGCGTTCAGCAGAAGCCGGCACCATGGAAGCGGACACGGCGCGGTTGGTGACCCGGTCGCTGAACTTCGGTGACCGCACCGCCGCCGACGTCATGACGCCCCGGGTTCGCTGCCACTCGATCGAGCGCACTGCCGCCGCGGAGGACGTCGTGGGACTGGCCCGCAGCACCGGTCACTCGCGGTTCCCCGTCACCGGCGAGGACTGGGACGACGTCGACGGACTGGTTCACGTCAAGCGCGCCATCGCGGTGCCCCACGGACGCCGCCGTGATGTCCCGGTATCGGCGCTCATGGTCGACGCGCTGATGGTGCCCGAAACGATCCGGCTCGACCCGCTGCTGCTGATGCTGCGCGGTGCCCGGCACCAGATGGCCGTGGTGGTGGACGAGTATGGCGGGACCTCGGGCATCGTGACCCTCGAAGATGTCGTCGAGGAGATCGTCGGCGAGGTCAGCGACGAGCATGATCGCACCCGCACCACCGGGCGGATCACCACAGATGGTTCCTGGACGGTTCCCGGTCTCTGGAGGCCCGATGAGGTGCGCGACCGGCTCGGCGCGCCGATCCCGGACGGACCGGCATACGAGACGATCGGCGGCTATCTCATGGCCTGCCTGGGGCGGGTTCCGGTGGTCGGTGACGAGGCGTCGGTCCCCGGCTGGAGCCTGCGCGTGGACGCGATGGACGGCCGTCGCGTGGACCGCCTGAGGCTGACCCCGAACCCCATCGGCGAGGACGACGATCCCGACTCTGATGAGCCAGGCCGTGGTGCCGCGCCCAGGGTGCGCGGTGCCTCCAGCGCTTCGGGTAGGCCCGGCGCCCCGGGTGCCTCGACTGAGTCTGGTGCCACGGCTGCCCCGGGTGCCCCGGGTGCCCCGGGTACATCCGATGCCGCGCCCAAGGTGCGCGGTGCCTCCAGCGCCTCGGGTAGGCCCGGCGCCCCGGGTGCCTCGACTGAGTCTGGTGCCACGGCTGCCCCGGGTGCCCCGGGTGCCTCCGATGCCGCGAGTGAATTGGGTGCTCTGCGCGGCGCGTCTGGATCGGATGACTCGGGTGGGACCGGCGAGTCCGCTGCGCCCGACGCGGGCGTCCGGCCGGCCGGACGCCCGCGCAGGGGTGAGCGACGATGAGTCACGCCGCGGCCCTGTGGCTGTCCCTCTTCCTGTTGCTGGGCAACGCCTTCTTCGTGGGCGCGGAGTTCGCCGTGATGACTGCCCGGCGCTCGCGGCTCGAGCCGCTGGCAGAGGCCGGAAGCAAACGCGCCAAGGTCAGTCTCGAGGCCCTTGAGCACGTGGCGTCGCTGCTTGCCACCGCCCAGCTGGGGATCACCCTCTGCTCGGTCGGCCTGGGCGCTGTGGCCGAGCAGGCCCTGGACGAGATGATCTCGCCGAGACTGCTCGCGCTGGGGCTCTCCGACTCCCTCAGCGTCCCCATCGCCCTGGTCCTCGCGTTGCTGATCGTGGCCTATCTGCACGTGGTCGTCGGCGAGATGGTCCCCAAGAACCTCGCGATCGCCGGACCCCAGCAGGCGGCCCTGTTGCTGGCGCCCGCGTTGCTGTTCATCAGCAGGACGCTGCGACCGGTGATCCGGCTGATGGAAGGTCTGGCCAAGGCCATGGTCCGGGCGCTCGGGATTGAGCCCAAGGACGAGCTGAGCTCGGCGTTCACCGCCGACGAGGTCCAGCTCATCGTCGCCGAGAGCCATCGTGAGGGCCTGATCGAGACGGATCGCCATGGCAGGGCCAGCCGGGCGCTGGAGTTCAGCGACCGGGTGGCCGGCGACGTCGCGGTACCGCTCAGCTCCCTGGTGACACTGTCCTTCAGGTCGACCCCCGATGACGTCGAACGGCTGGTGGCGAGATGCGGGTTCTCCCGGTTCGTCATCACCGATGTGACCGGCGATGTCGCCGGCTACCTGCACCTCAAGGACATCCTGTATGCCGATGAGGCCGAGCGTATCGAGCCGGTGCCACTCAAGCGGGTGCGCAGTCTGGCCACCGTTCGCTCCGGTGACGAGGTCGAGGACGTGCTGGCCACGATGCAGCGGACGGGCGCCCATCTGGCCAGGGTCGTCGACCCCGAAGGGGGTGTCAGCGGCGTGGTCTTCCTCGAGGACGTCCTGGAAGAGCTCGTCGGCGAGGTCGTCAACGACAACCGGTCCTGACCCGGCATACCCACCTCCGCCCCAACTACCCCCAACCACACCCAATCACACCCACACCCACCCCCAACCACACCCGCCCAGCCCCGCCTGGTGAGCCCCGCCTGGTGAGAGCGCACAGATCGACCGAACCGGGCCCTCTTTGAGTCGATTGTTGCGCTCTCACAGGTCACAGGGAGTGATTCCTGTGGCCTCATGAGAGGCCGAGCAATCGGTGGAGGCGCCTGACTGTTGTCTGATTGCGGGGATGGAGCATCACATCGGCGTAGGTCAGCTGGATGAAGGCCCATCCGTCATCCTGAAGGTTCTGGCACCGGGCCACATCGTTCTGCCACTGCTGCCGATCTGTGCGGTGATGATCGCCGTCGAACTCGGCTACCACTTTCTGCTCACGCCAGACGAAGTCCGAGTCCGACAGCCACTGGCCAGAGTCCTGATCGTTGATGACCACGTTGAGCTCCGGCTCGGGCAACCCGCCGCGCAGGAAGAGGAGCCGCGCCCTGGTCTCCATCGGCGAGTTGGCGCGCGGCCTCAGCTGAGGGAACGCCTCGGCCATCAGCAGCGTGCCCCGTCCGCCCTTTCGCCGCCGGACCGCCGCAGCCAGCCGGGCAGTCGAGACTCCGCGGCGGAAATGGACGACCTCGTCTCCCAGAACGATGAGCTCGTCCAGGTTCAGAGCCTGAGCCGCCGCGAGATCGCACCAGGTGTCCTCACGGCTGACGACGGGAAGTCCCTTGCGGTTCACCACTTGTCGGGATTCGAGGCCGCGGTGTCCCTGGCAGCGGGCTCGCCGGATGCTTGGGGCCGTGGTCACGGTCATGACGTGGAGGGGCTCCGAGGTCGCCCAGCGCCGAGGGAGCGGCAGCCCCAGCAATCGGGCGGCCGTGAAATGTGAGAACGCACTGCCGGCCGGGAGCACCAGTCGGGTAGCGCCGGCCATCTCGGCCAGGGTCTCGCAGCTTCCCAGTTGACGAACCCCCTGTGCCGGGCGAGAGAGAGCAGAGCTGCGGAGCCGCCCCTCGTCAAGGCCCTGCTCGTGCGCCTCTGCAACCGTGAAAGGTCGGCGCCAGAACTCAGCTGGCAGGGAGGCTCGTCGAGGCATGGCCCCGAGACTGCCCTATCCGGCGAGTGCACCCGGAAAGTTATCCACAGGGCACTTCCGTCCTGGTCCCGCCGCTCGCTGGTCTCAGACCCCACATCCCGCAGGTGAGATCGCATCAATCGACCTAAAACGGCCCAGTTTGAGTCGAAATGTGCGCTCTCACCCTCAGGGCGAGGGCGGGGGAGTAGGCGGGGGCGAGCGATGATCTGGGGAGGGCGGTGTGGGTATGGCGGGTGCCGGTGGGCGCGGTGCGGGTATGGCGTGAGGTGGGTGGTCGATCAGGTGCTTGACGGCGGGCTCAGGCCGGGCGGGTGCTTGTCTGCGGGCTCAGGCCGGGCGGGTGCTTGTTTGTGGGCTCAGGCCAAGCAGGTGCTGGGCCAGGGGCAAGAGCTGCTCCGGATCGGTCTTGAGCAGGAACCCGTCGATGGCCGGCTCGGTGTCAGCGCGGACCTGGAGCGCCGCGTGAGCCGTGAACATGATGATCTTTGCCTCCGGCGCCAGCTCCTTGAGCATCGGCGCCGCGGCAAGGCCTGGCAGCGGTCCGGCCAGGCCGTGATCGAGCACGATGATCCCGCGCTCTGAGGT